>JAXDIO010000430.1:0-11851 GCA_034663965.1 Thermoanaerobaculia bacterium
GCCGCATCACAGGTCGTTCCCACTGGTGTTCAGGGATCGTTGCAGGGCGATGCTGCGACGTTCCAGAGCACCGTGTCCAATCTCGTCGCGCTCATGTTCGTCGCGATCTTCGTCATGTACGTGATCCTGGCGATTCTCTATGAAAGCTATCTGCATCCGATCACCGTACTTTCATCGCTGCCCGTTGCGCTGCTCGGCGGCTTGATGACGCTCTGGCTCTTCCACGCGGAAGCATCGCTCTACGCCTACATCGGCATGTTCATGCTGATGGGAATCGTCAAGAAGAACGGAATCATGATCGTCGACTTTGCCGAGGCGCGGGTGCGTCAGGGCATCGAGGATGCGCAGGCGATTCACGACGCGAGCATGGAGCGCTTCCGGCCGATCATGATGACCACGATGGCCGCGCTCCTCGGCGCGCTCCCGATTGCGCTCGGCCTCGGCGCGGATGGCGCGTCCCGCCGTCCGCTCGGACTCATCGTGGTCGGCGGCTTGATCGTCTCGCAATTCATCACGCTCTACGTGACGCCGCCGATCTATCTCTATCTCGAGGATTTCCAGGAGAAGGTGCTCAACCGCGTTCCGTTCTTCCGGTCGGACGTGTTGGTGCCGCAGACGGAGTAGCCGATGCGACGACTGGTTCTCACCGCCCTTTTCGTCATTCCGATGGGATGCACCGCCGGCCCGAACTACACCCGGCCGATCGTGAGCGTCCCCGATTCGTATCGACAGCCGTACTCCACTGCTTCGTCGCAGCAGGCCGAATCCCTCGGCGCCGAGAAATGGTGGGATGTTTTTCAGGATGCCGGTCTGCAGCAGTTGATTCGCACGGCGATCGAGAACAACTACGACGTGCGCATTGCTGCATCGCGAGTGCTTCAGGCTCGGGCACAGCTCGGCATCACGCGCGCCGGCCAGTTCCCGTCTGTAAACGCGGGCGCTGGCATCATCAAACAGCGCGCAAAGAGTCAGCAGTCGGGCAGTGTTCAGACCGCCGGCGGCCAAGTCACCGTCGCCACCGCGTGGGATCTCGACTTCTGGGGTAAGTACCGGCGAGCGACCGAGGGAGCGAGGGCCACGGTCCTTGCGGACGAGTGGGCACAGAAGGAAGTCATCTCCACGCTCGTCGCTGACGTCGCGATCGACTACTTCCAGCTGCGAGCGCTCGATTCGCAGCTGGAGATTTCGAAGCGCACGTTGAGCGCCCGTAACGAGTCGCTGCAATTGACACAAAAGCTCGAGCACGCCGGGATCGATTCGATGACTGACGTACGCGAAGCCGAGCAGTTGGTCTACATCGCGGCGGCCGAAGTCGCGGACCTCGAGCGACAGGTGACGCAACAGGAAAACGCGGTCAGCATTCTCCTCGGCAGGAACCCGGGGGATGTCCCACGAGGATTGGCGCTGACGCAGCAACCACATGCGCCGAACGTGCCGATGGGACTCCCTTCATCGCTCCTGGAGCGCCGTCCCGACATTCGTCAGGCGGAAGAGAATCTCGTCTCGGCAAACGCGCAGATCGGAGTTGCGCGTGCGTCTTTCTTCCCGTCAATTTCGCTCACCGGCGATGGCGGGTTCCAGAGCTCCGCGCTCGCGAGTCTCTTCACCGGCCCCGCGAAAATCTGGAGCCTCGCGGCCTCGGTGATTGAACCGGTCTTCGAGGGAGGCCGGCTCCGAAACAACCTCCGGCTGGCCGAGGCGGAGCGCGAGCAGATGCTCCTCACCTATCGGCAGACGATTCAGGGCGCCTTTCGCGACGTGTCCGACGGACTGGTCGCATACCAGAAGAATCGCGAGTTTCGCATCCAGCAAGAGGGCCTCTATGGATCGGCGACCGATGCCGCGCGTTTATCGCAGATCCGATTTCGTGCCGGCGCTTCTTCGTATCTCGAGGTGCTCACGAATGAGACCACTGCATTTTCAGCCGAGCTGAATCTCGCGCAGGCGCGCGCAAATGAGCTCATCGCGCTTGCGGATCTCTACCGGGCGCTCGGAGGAGGTTGGCAATGATGTTCGACCGCAGGAGACCCTTCAGCCGGCATCGTCGTTCGAACGCGTCGCGAATCTTTTTCATTGGCGCTGCGACACTGGCGTTCCTCGTCGTCGCGGTCAGCGGTTTCATGGAATACCGCGGAACGCGAGTCGTCATCGGCGAGTTCGCAACGGCGCGGCAGGACTCGAACACGATTGTGGCGCTGAACGACGTTCTCGCTGACGTACTGAGCGCCGAGACCGGTCAGCGCGGGCTCATGATGACCGGCGATCGCAAGTACCTGGGGCCGTACCGCCGGGGCGTGGAGCACATCGATGCGGACCTCACGCGGGTCGATCAGCTCACGTCGCAGGAACCTGACCAGCAGGCACGCCTCCGCGTACTTCGCTCTGCGATCTCCTCGAAGCTCGCCGAGCTGGACCAGACGATTCGAACCCATGACGCGATCGGACAGAGCGCCGCGATGGCGATCGTCGCCAGCGGCCGCGGCCGGGATGACATGGGCAATGTGCGCCGGGCCATCGATGCGATGCGAACCGTGGAGGAGCGTGAGCGCGAGGTCTCGCGTGTGAACGCGGACAACAGCAGTGCCCGCGTCCTCAAGGGCGTCGCGATCGGAACGTGCCTGGCGGCTGTGCTGCTTCTGCTGACATTCGTGCAATTCGGAATTGCATCCCGTGCCAGCCAGCGCGCGCGGGAGGAATCGGAGAGCGCCAATCGCATGAAGGATCAGTTCATCGCCACCGTCTCGCACGAGCTCCGCACGCCGCTTACGGCGATCCTGGGCTGGGCCGCCATTTTGAGAGACGACCAAGTCGATCCGCAGACCCTCGATGAAGGGCTGGCAACCATTCAGCTCTCCGCATCCGTTCAGAAAAAGCTGATCGAAGACCTGCTCGACGTCTCGCGCATCCAGACCGGGAAGTTGCGGCTGTCGATGCGCACGCTCGACCTGACCGACGTCATCCGGGGAGCGATCGAGTCGATGCGTCCAGCCGCGGATGCCAAGTCGCTCCGTATCACCACCGCGATCGAGGCGGGCATCCGCATTTCGGGAGACCCGGACCGCCTGCGGCAGATCGTCTGGAACCTGATGACGAATGCGGTGAAGTTCACGCCGAAGAGTGGGGAGATCGCGATCAACGTGACACGCGCGGATTCGCATGTGGTCATCGAAGTGAGGGATACGGGCGACGGCATCGATCTGACGTTTCTCCCTCATGTGTTTCAGCCGTTCCGCCAGTCCGACTCCTCCCGCGCGCGCGTCCACAAAGGCCTCGGCCTCGGTCTCTCGATCGTCAAGTATCTCGTCGAAGCGCACGGAGGATCCGTCTCGGTCTGGAGCGCGGGCAATGGAATGGGGACGACCTTCCGGGTATCGCTGCCGATCATGCCGATCGTGCACGGCGAGATGTCGGATGAGACGGCGTTGCCGATCGCGAACGAGACAGGCTCCTTCCCCATTACGCTTCCTTCGCCCCACGCGTTGCGCGGTCTGAAGATCATGGTCGTCGATGATCACGAGCCGACGCGCGAAATCCTGTCGTTCGTGCTGCAGAGATCGGGCGGCGAGGTCGTTTCGGCGAGCGGCGCCGCCGCAGCGATGACGCTGTTTCGCGCACATCGTCCCGACGTGATCGTCTCTGATATCGGAATGCCTGACGAGGACGGTCTAACGCTGCTCGAGCGCATTCGCAAACTGCCCTCGTCCGCCGGAGGAGAGACTCCGGCGATCGCACTCACCGCATACGTTCGCAGAGAAGACTCGGAACGGCTGCTCGGAGGAGGCTTCCAGGCGTACTTGACGAAGCCGGTGGAGCCGGTGGAGCTGGTTCATGCGATCTGCGAGATCGCCGCCGGCTGCGGAGCGCACCACTGTGCGCCGGACGGCACACAAACGGACCGCGATGTCGTTGCCAGGACCGATACGCAGACGAGCGACATCACGCTCCAGGTTGCGCCATGAGCTCACTTCCTTCTGCGATGCATTTCAATCCCACGCTTCTGTCGCGGCGCGTCGAATCGATCCGTCCGCTCCGATTCGTCGTCGGTGCCATGGCAGCGATCGTCGTGGTCGGCATCATCGATCACCTCACCGGACCCGTAGTTTCCCTGGCGATTCTTTACGTTGTTCCGGTGGCGGCGACCGCGTGGGTGGTGGGACCGCGGCCGGCATTCGCGGTGGCCGTGGTCGCAGCGACGACGTGGGCAGTTGCCGATCGCATCGGACCGGTCGCGGAGCCGAGAGCGGATCTCGCGTACATCAACGACGCGTCGATGTTCGCGTTGTCCGCGGTTATCGTTGGGGCGGTTGGAACGCTGCGGCGCGAAGTCCACAAGCAGCGCGATCTCATGCAGGAAGTGCAGCGCCATCTGTTGCCGCAACGGATCCCATCCGTCGCGGGAGCCGTCATTGCCGCGCAATGGATGCCGCTATGGACCGTCGGCGGTGATTACTACGATGTCATCGATGCCGGCCCGGGACGCGTTGCGCTCTGCCTTGCCGATGTCTCGGGCAAAGGAATGACAGCCGCGCTGATCATGTCGAACGTGCAGGCGATCGTACGCACGGTGGCGACGGACCGGCGGCATGCGCCGGATCGAATGCTGGCGACGCTCAATCAGCTTCTGCATGATCGCCTGGCCGGCGGCTTCTTCGTCACCGCGTTCTATGCGGTGCTCGACACGGCCACCGGGATGCTGTCATTCGCGAACGCCGGCCACCCACCGGCGATGCTACGAAGGAAAGACGGGACGGTCGAGCAACTGGCATCCACCGGCCCGGTCGCAGGACTTCTGCCCGGCGCGACCTATCGCTGCATCGACGTGCACTTCAACGAAGGCGATCAACTGGTCATCTACAGCGACGGCGTTACGGAGTACGAGAATCGTGCGGGCTTGCAGTTCGGCGAGTCACGACTGGGCCAGCTCCTCGCCGCGTCGATCGTCACAAGCGCGGAACAAACGTGCAGCACGATCGCAACCGCGCTCCACGAATTCGGTGAGGGGCGCGCATTCAACGACGACGTGACGATGCTCGTCGCGGTGCGGACCAGCGTTCCAGATTGAGATCGCTTTCAACAGGAGATAACGATGGCGAAAATCGGATTCCTGGGACTCGGCGAGATGGGCACACCGATGGCCACTCGCCTCCTGCGCGCCGGCCATGATCTGACGGTCTGGAATCGCAGCACGGAGAAGACCGTGGCCCTTGCGAACGAAGGCGCGGCGGTCGCGCCTTCGCCCGCGTACGCCGCGGCGGGCAGGGACTTCGTCATCACGATGCTGGCGACACCGGACGCGCTCGAACAGGTTCTCTTCGGGAGCGACGGAGTCGCAGCGGGCCTGTCCGCCGGACAGCTCCTCATCGACATGTCGACTGTCGGACCGGATGAGGTTCGCTCGGCCGCCACTCGCTTGCCGAAGGGGACTTCTCTCATCGATGCGCCGGTCCGTGGCAGCGTGCCTCAGGCCTTGTCGGGCCGGCTCGAAGTGTTCGTCGGCGCCTCGGACGAAGAGTACGACCGCGCGCGGCCGGTCCTCGAGATCCTCGGCACGGTACATCACGTCGGCGGTCCTGGATCGGGGGCTGCGATGAAGCTCGTCGCGAACCTCGTCCTCGGCGCGGTGATCGTGACCCTCGGCGAAGCTCTCGCTCTCGGCGACGCTCTCGATCTCAGACCCGGCCTCGTACTCGACGCGCTCGCCGACTCACCGATCGGTCCGATCGTGAAAGGCAAGAGAGCCAATGTCGAGTCCGGAGACTTCACACCATCATTCAAGCTGCGCCACGCCGCGAAGGATCTGAGGCTCGTCACCGAAGCCGCAACAGCCTGGCGCCGTCAGCTCAAGCAGGCCGTGGCGAATCGCGCCTGGCTGGATGAAGCCGCAGAACACGGCGCGGCCGATCTCGACTTCTCGTCGGTCGTGGCAACAATCCGAGGGCAGAATCGATGAGCATCTCAACGTACGACAACGTCCCATTCACGCACGAGCCGCATCGGGCGGCTCCCGATCGCTACCGCAATTTCGGTTATCGCCGCGTCGGGCGCTCCGGACTGCAACTGCCGCCGATCTCGCTTGGCTTCTGGTACAACTTCGGCGACGACCGGCCGTTTGCGACGCAGCGCCAGATCGTCCGTTACGCGTTCGATCGCGGCATTACCCACTTCGACCTCGCCAACAACTACGGTCCGCCGTACGGCGCCGCCGAAGAAAACCTGGGACGGATCCTGCGCAAGGATCTCCACCCATACCGGGATGAGTTGGTCATCTCGTCCAAAGCCGGTTGGGATATGTGGCCTGGCCCTTATGGGCAACTCGGTTCGCGCAAGTACCTGCTGGCCAGTCTCGATGCCTCGTTGCAGCGGCTGGGCCTTGACTACGTCGACATTTTCTACTCTCACCGCTTCGACCCGGGGACTCCGCTGGAAGAGACGATCGGAGCATTGGACAGCGCCGTACGGCAGGGGAAAGCGCGCTACGTGGGCGTGTCGTCCTATTCCGCCGAGCACACGCGCGAGGCGTCGTCGATTGCGCACGGGCTGGGCACACCTCTGATCATTCATCAACCGTCGTACTCGCTGCTCAACCGCTGGATCGAGGGTGGGCTGAGCGAAGTCCTCGCCGAAACCGGAATGGGTGCCATCGCGTTCACGGCGCTCGCGCAAGGTCTGCTCACGGACAAGTATCTCGACGGCGCACGCGACGTACAGCGGGCGGCGCATCGTCCGACATTCAACGACGCCGTTCTCACGGAGGAGACGCTCGCGCGCGTGCGCGGGCTGAACGGGATCGCGAAGGCGCGCGGCCAAACGCTCGCGCAGATGGCGCTCGTGTGGGTGCTGCGCGATCCGCGCATCGCCTCGACCCTCGTCGGAACCTCCAGTGTCGAGCAGTTGAAAGAGAATCTGGCCGCGCTGGATCAACAAGGTTTCACAGCCGAGGAGCTGGCGGAAATCGACCGTTACGCCGTCGACTCGGGGATCGATCTGTGGCGGTCGTCCTCGGATCTCTAAGAGGCGGCGGACGTGCTCTGTTTGGCAACTCGCCGCTAGCAGTCGTCACTCTTCATACGACGCTTCCGCGGACGGATATCGGCTATCCAGAAACTGTTCGTAAACGGCGTCCACCCTTCGGCGTCCAACGGACAACCGAACACGTTCGACCACTGGCGCGGGAACCGGTCACTTCGCCGGCCTGGTCAATGGGCAGCCGTCATGGACCCCATTGGAGTCGGGCGCCGTGCCGGTGGTGGGCGACAACCCGCTCAAGGATCCGGCGTGGCCCAACGATTCGCCGACGATCGGCAATGTTTCCGTCGTTTACTCTCAGGACCTCGGGCTCTGGCTCATGACGTACGACGGCGGGCGGCAATCGCGGGAGACGGCGGGCGTTTACTTCGCGTACGCCGGTGAGCCGTGGGGACCGTGGAGCGCGCCGCAGCTCATCTTCAATCAGAAGCGCGACGGCGCGGTGGGAAGTTCATTCACGACCCCAGCATCGCTCCAAACCCGCCCGGCGACGGTCTGAACGGCCCCACGATCGGCGCCAACAATCCCTCTACCACCCCGGGCGCATCGTACGCGCCGTACATGATCGAGCGCTTCACGAGAGGCAACGGCAACACGTTCTCGATCTACTACACGATCTCCACCTGGAACCCCTACACGACCGATACGCACAACTCGGTTTCCGCGATCCAGCGGCCGGGTGGTGAGGAGGGTAACCGAACCCATACGCTGACGGGATGCCGCCACGAGAGGCGTTAGATCGCCAAATCCACAAAACCTGTGGCAACTACGCTTGAGGCGTATTCGGCCCTCTGTAACGATCGCCATACTTTCGTCACTATTAGGCGAGAGAAAGCTCTGGGCCGATTGGAGGCAGCAATGTTCCGACATTCCAAGCCGTCAACGACGCTACTTTGGTTCGCATTCTGCTTCGTCGGACTTACGCAGGCATTCGCGCAATGCGACGACGTCTATCCCAGGCCCAGGGAGAATCTAAAGATGTTCGAAGCCCGAATGGAGGCTTGCTTCGCTCCGGAGATTGCGAAGAGGGGCATCAAAGCTCTCATCGAAGACGAGAGCAGCACGTACAACAGATATCTCCGCTTCCGGAACTACTGGGAGCCGAGGCTGCTGCCGAGCGGCGACTTCGAAGAGTACTTCCGCCGCGAGCGCACTTACTACACTGAATATGGTCGTTCTCGCGCAGCCGCCCGACAGGGCGCCGGGCAGACCGTTACGGCTCTTACGTCATCGATCACCGCAGGCGAGTGGCAGGAGCTCGGGCCGTATACGAAGCCTCCAACCACCGTGGGCGCCGAAGGGACTGGGCCGATCTCATTCCTGACGTTTTATCCGCCGTCGCCGAGCCGCATGCTCTGTGGATCGACGACCGGTGGCCTGTGGTACTCCACCAACGGCGGCGCATTCTGGCTCAAGACGGGCACGGACACCGAGATCGGCCGCTCCGGCGTCGGGACCGCCGCGTTCCATCCAAGCGATTATCACACCTGGTTTGCGGCGTCGGCCGGCAACAGCGACTTCGAGCCGGGGTTTATTGGCTATGGCGGAATCTTTCGGACTACCAACGAAGGGACGACATGGACTCAAATCGCCACGGAGGCATCCCTTGGCGGAATCTGGACGAGAATTTTCAAGATGGTGGTCGATCCAGCCAACCCCAATCATCTGTACGCCGCGACGTCCAACGGTCTGTTCATAACGAACAACGCATTGACGGCGAACCCCACGTGGACGGCGGTCGCCGCGCTTGTCGGCGAGTATGTCTATGACGTCATCCTTCGCCCCGGCGCGCCGAACTGGGTCTACGCTGCTGTGGCTACGTGGAGCGGCTCCAATCTAGTCAATTGGCGCTTCCTCTACTCCACGAACACGAGCACTTGGCAGGATGTCCCCGGACAAGCAACACAGACGGCGGGAGCCACGCGACTGATGATCGAAGTGTCGCCAGCGAAAGCGGACAACCTGTATGGCGTCGTCATCCCTCTAGGCGGCTCTCCGAGCAAGCTTCTCTTCTACGACTTCGGCGCCAATCAATGGCATACCGTTTTCGGCTCCGCGCAGATCACGACCGGTCGGCACGCTTTCGGGGTCGACCGCGTCGACCCTAACATCATTTATCTCTCCGAGGGCACACGTGGCCGTCGGTACACATACCAGGGCACCCCGCTGTACATCGATTACTACAACACGTATTCGACCGGCGGGACGTACCACCCCGACATCGAATGCCTGGTGCCGCACCCTTTCACCACGAACGAGGTGTGGATGTGCCACCACGGCGGGCTGTCCGTCTCATTGAACAAGGGCGTATCGTGGAGCGATCGCACGATAGGGATCGGCGCCGCACAGGTCATCCGTATGGCGGACGCCGGGTCCGACCCATCTTATGTCGCGGTTGGGCTCTACCACGACGGCACAGACGTCACCGCATCGACATACTCGCCGTTATGGGCGCCTAATTGGCGGCAATTCCCGAATGCATTTTGCGATGGCCTGCGTCCTCTCATTGATCCAACAAATCCGGCATACATGTGGGATAGCTGCCAATGGGGTGCATGGATGATGTCGAGCGACACGGGAGCGACGTTCGGCGGTAACGGTCCGTCGTCGCCCGTATGGGTAGTCGAGGCGGCATTCAACCACCTGAATCCGGCCACACAGTTCCGGCTCAGCGCCGCGGGCGGCTTTAGCACGGTCCTACGCACAACCAATCGCTTTACCACATGGGCGCAGATTGGCGACGTCCCGACACTCTATTCCGGCCCCGGCTTCCTTTGGAAGATCTTAACGCCGGAGACGAACGGCGACCATCTTCTTGTGCATTTGGTCGACACACAGAATTGGATCAACAAGCTCTATCGGACTAAGATAGCGAACGCACCGGTAGCAAACGTGATGGCATCGTGGGAGGAGCTGCCGCTGCCCTACAATGCCTGGATCAGCGACGTCGACTTCGACCCGGTCAACCCCAACATCGTCTACATCACCAGCAGTTCGTCGAGCGCATTATCGAGCAACGTCACCGGGGCGCACATGGTGTTCAAGGTCGACTACACCAACCCTTCGCTACACACGTACAACGTCTGCACGCCGGTACTTTGCGAGGACATTACCCAGAACCTGCCGAACGCCTACACCGGACAAGACTCATTGGCCGTCGAGCAAAACAGCAACGGCGGCATTTACATCGGCACCGAGTTCGGCGTTTTCTACTCCGACTCCCGCTCGCGCGCAAGTGGCAACGGATGGGCGCCGCTCGGCACGGCGCTGCCCCACGCGGGATCGAGCGGCATGGCCATCAACATGCACAGCCACACTGTGCGCGTGGGAACGAACGGCCGCGGCGTGTGGGAGCACGGCCTCGTTGCGAGCACATCGACAAGTTGTACGCCGGCGCCGCCGAACATGACGGCGTGGTGGACCTTCGACGGCGGCACCGGAGCGCTCATGCATGATCTCCTTGCCGCGTTCGGTACAGGCGTCGACAACGTTGGTACGGCGATCAACGGGCCGACCGCCGGTCCGGGCAAAGTCGACGGTGGCCTCCACTTCAACGGTGCGTCGCAATACGTCTCCGCGAACTCGCAAGCGGAGCTCAACTTGGGCACAGGCGACTTCGCTATCGATGCCTGGATTCGCACGAGCGCACAAGGGGTGCAGACGATTGTAGACAAGCGCAGCACGGTGCCGATCGGGTACGCGCTCTTCCTCTACAACGGCCGGCTCGGCCTGCAGATGGGCGACCGCTCCGGATCGTCCTCCTGCTCGTCGAACAACAGTGCCAGCGCCTGTACGAACTGGATCGCGCCAGGGAACTGGCCGAACGCGGCGGACAACAACTGGCACCACGTCGCCGCCTCGGTAAGCCGCAACAGCTCCACCGGCGGCCGGCTCTACGTCGATGGATGGCTGGTACTGGTGTTCAATCCGATGATCCGCACCCAGTCGCTCGACAACACCGCGGCACTCTGGATTGCCTCGAGCCACTCGAACTTCAGCAGCAGTCAGGCTTTTTTCGCCGGCGACATCGATGAAGTAGAGATCTTCAAACGCGCCGTCACCGCGGCGGAAGTGCAGGCGATCTTCAACGCGGACAGCCTCGGCAAGTGCAAGTGCGGCGGCAACCCGTCGACCTGTTGACGATGACGGGATCAATGGCCAACGGCGCGGAAGCCAAGAAGACGTCTCGGCTTCATACGACCGTAAGACGCACGGTAGGCGTAGAGATCGGTTGCGGGGTCCCGTCCTCCCGGGATGCTTGTAAACCACTGAACCCCGGCATCCTAGGATGTCCCAGCGGGGACACTAATTCACGGTCGGGGCCGGCGGTTCGAGTCCGCTAGCCCGTACCAAATCGCATCCATCTCGCCCACGTTTCTTTTTTTCTGATCCACCAGACTTCCCCTTGACAAATCGCTCCGGCGGCATTATTTAACCATCGTGTTAATTAACTGATTGGTTGAATACGCAATGCCAGCCGACAAACTCAGCGCCACATTCGCCGCCCTCGCCGACCCTACCCGGCGCGCCATCCTGGCTCGCCTTTCTACCGGCGCGGCCTCGGTGACGGAGTTGGCTGAACCGCACGACATGAGCCTTCCGGCCATTTCGAAACACCTCAAAGTCCTCGAGCGCGCCGGTTTGATTGCGCGAAGCCGCGACGCGCAGTGGCGGCCGTGCAGCCTCGAGGGCGCGCGGCTCAAAGAGGTGTCCGAGTGGCTCGATCACTACCGCCGTTTCTGGGAGCAGAGCTTCGACCGGCTGGACGAATATCTGCGCGAATTGAAAAAAACGAAGGAGAAGAAGCATGCACGCCACAATCGAA
>JAXDIO010000432.1:0-6355 GCA_034663965.1 Thermoanaerobaculia bacterium
CGCTTGCTACGCCGCATGCGGCCACGATGCAGGCCTCGGCGTTTCCGCTGACCTTCAAGACAGGCGCGCCGCGTAAGGGGAAGGGCGGCGAGACGCTCCTCCCGGTGTTCATTTCGGTCCCGCTGAAAAATCTCCAGTTCGTTCCGGCGCGTTCCGGTAACGAGGCGCGCATCTCTCTCTTCGTCTCCGTATTCGACGAGGATGGAAAAACGCTGGGAGTGCAGAGATTCGAAACCAGAGCTCATGCCGCGCACGATGAGCCGACGAACCACGGAGAGCTGACGCACACCGCTCTCATTCGCTTGACCCCCGGCACCGTCCACACCGTCGTCGTCGCCATTCACGACCAGATCACCGACGCCATCGGCGTCGTAAAGCAGCGCATCGATTTCCAGGAAAGAGAGAGAACCCCATGAAAAGCCTACTTGCAGCATCGGCAGTCCTTTGTGCAGCGACGCTGACCGCACAGGTGAACGAGAGCATCGAAGTTCGCGTCGTCAACGTCGACGTCACCGTCACCTCGAAAGGCGCGCCGGTGCGCGGTCTGTCAGCGGCCGACTTCGAGATCTTCGAGGATGGCCGTCCGCAGAAGATCACCAATTTCTACAACGTTGAGGCGCCGGTGCGTGCGGCGGCAAGCGCGGCGGCGGCGTCCGTTGCGACGCCTGCTTCGACCGAACCTGATCCCCGCTTCCGCCGTAAAGTGCTGGTGCTCGTCGACAACCGTCATACGACGCGTAAAGCGCGCGACATCGCGTTGCGCGAGCTCGAAGCGATGATCAACGATCGCTTCCACGGCGAGTATGAATGGTCGATCGGCGCGATCGGACGCGGCATCACGCTGATCCTCCCGCTTTCGTCGGACAAGAACGCCATCCATGAAGCGCTTGAGATCATTCGCAAGAGCGGAACGGGGCAGACATCCACGACGTTCGCCGGCGCGCGCGAACCGGAGCAGCGCATTGCACCCGACAAACCGTCCACCTGGTCCGTCTTCGACAAAGACTACAGCGAGAAACTCGAGAGCTACGCCGCAATCGACATGAGCGAACAGGTGATCGCCTTGAAGTTCACCGTCCCCGCATACCTCGACGCCGTCCGCGGATTCGCAAGCACTTCCGGCCGTAAGGTCGTTCTGTTGATGACGGGCGATCCTGGGTTCAACGACCTGGAAGTCACTCCTCACACTCCCGGCGGCGGCCAATTCAGCACCGTCCGCGCCACCGGACCCGGCGCCACCAGGTTCTGGGGCGATCAGCGGTCGATTGAGGATCTTCGCAAGTCCATCGTGCAAGAGGCCAACTCCTCCGACGTCAGCTTCTACTTCTGGAACGTCGAGGGTTTGATTCCGAAGGGTGGCCTCGGCGTCGGAGGGTCACCGGAAACCAACCTCGCTGCGATCTTCTGGCTTTCCAAGGACACCGGCGGCCGGCTGGTCTCCGGCAATGATCCCGCGGCCGCCGTTCATGAGTTCGATACCGCGTCGTCGAGCTTCTACTCCCTCGGCTACGCACCCGCGCACCCCGACGACGGCAAGTACCACAAAATCAGCGTCCGCCTGAAGAAACCGGGCCCGTACTCGCTCGAATACCGCACCGGTTACAGCGACACTCCGGCCGCGACGCAACTCGCGCGAGCGATGACTTCGCCCACAGCCGCCGCGATGCAGGTCAGCGCGCTGCCGGTGACGCTGACGATGGGAACGCCGGAGAGCGTTCGGAACGAAGTGACGGTTCCGATCGCGGTGAATGTCCCCTTCAACGCGCTCCAGTTCCTGCCGGGAAAAACCGGCGTGTCGGCCAATCTCATGGTCTACGTTTCCGTCTTCGATGACGCCGGCAAGAACCTCGTGGCGTCGACGTTTCCGCTGACGCCGGGCTTCAAGTCAGGCGTTCCCGATCCGAAAGGAACGCTGGTCTACCGCAACGCCATCAAGCTTCGGAAGGGGGAGCGGCATCGGATCGTCGTCGCGATCCGCGACGTCGTCACCGAGAGCGTCGGAATGGCCACCGAGGTCGTACAGTTCTGAGGGCCGCCAGAGCGGAATAAGGTCTCTCGCCGCTGCGGTTTACCCGATTCCACGCCGTTTGACCCTATGGTCTACGTGTGCTAGAAAGCGTGGTCTTTTTCCTGGAGGTCTATTTTTCGTGTACGCCATCATCCGTTCCGGTGGAAAGCAGTATCGGGTCGCGCAGGGCGAGACTCTCTTCGTCGAGCGCGACGTGCTCAGCAATGCTGACCAGGAAAAGGTCACCTTCAACGAAGTGCTGATGGTCGGCGGCGACAAGCCGCAGGTCGGCATCCCGATGGTCAGCGGCGCATCCGTCAACGCGACGGTCGTCCGCGAGACCCGCGGCCAGCGAATCATCGTTTTCAAGAAGAAGCGCCGCAAGAACCACACGAAGCGCAAGCACGGGCATCGTCAGGATCTCGTCCAGCTTCGCATCGACAGCATCAATCTCTAAGGAGACCAGCCATGGCTCATAAAAAAGGACAGGGCTCGTCGCGCAACGGCCGCGATTCGCAGCCGAAAATGCTCGGCGTGAAGCGCTTCGCCGGCCAGTTCGTCACCGGCGGTTCGATTCTCGTCCGCCAGCGCGGGACGCGGTTTTATCCCGGCGTGAACGTCGGCATCGGCCGCGACCACACGCTCTTCGCCAAGATCGACGGCATCGTGAACTTTCACGACAAAGGCGAGCGCGGACGCTTCATCAGCGTCACCCCCGCCGAGTAATCCGACTTCCGACGTTGTGATGACGCCGCTCCTCGGAGCGGCGTTTTTGTTTGTGGCGCACCGTTCGCAGATTTAGAAATCATGTTCATCGACCAGGCCACCATTCGCGTCAAAGCCGGAGACGGCGGGAAAGGCTGCATCGCCTTTCGACGCGAGAAGTTCGTCCCGAAAGGCGGTCCGTCCGGCGGCGACGGCGGTGCCGGCGGATCGGTCTGGATCGTCGCCTCGCGACGCCTGAATACGCTCTACCACCTGCAGTTTCAGCGCGAGTGGAAGGCCGGCCGCGGTCAGCACGGGATGGGGTCGAACTGCTCCGGCTATGACGGCGATGACGTGACCATCGAGCTTCCGATCGGCTCCGTGATCCGCGACAAAGCGACTGACGAATTGGTCGCCGACCTGACGCACGAAGGTGAGCGCATCCTCGTCGCCAAAGGCGGCCGCGGCGGCTGGGGCAACCAGCACTTCGCCACCGCCACGCGTCAGGCGCCGCGCTTCGCGCAGGACGGGAACGCCGGCGACGAGCGCGAGCTGTTCATCGAGTTGAAACTGATCGCAGACGTCGGCTTGGTCGGACTCCCGAATGCCGGCAAGTCGACGCTGATCTCCGTCATCAGCGCCGCCAAGCCGAAGATCGCCGACTACCCTTTCACCACGCTCATCCCCAACCTCGGCGTGGTCAGCGCCGACAATAACGAGACTTTCGTCGTCGCCGACATCCCCGGCCTCATTGAAGGCGCGCACGAAGGTCACGGCCTCGGCGACCGCTTCCTCCGTCACGTCGAACGTTGTTCCGTGCTCGTCCATCTCGTCGATCTCTCCACGAACGAAACGCCGGATGTCGATGCCGAGGTCGTGGCGCATGAGCTGGAGCGCTATTCGGAATTGCTGGCGAACAAGCCGCGCATCGTCTGCGGCTCCAAGCTCGACTCCGCGGTGCCCGACAACTCCGAAAAGCTGCGCGCCTACGCCGCGAAGAACGGCTACGACTACTTCGAGATCTCGGCAGTCACCGGCGATCACGTGCGCGAGCTCGTTCGCAAACTGGCCCGCTTCGTTCGCGAGAATCGCGTGGTGCCGGAACTTCATGATGCCGAGGAGGCAGCGATCCTCCAGCATCCAGCGATATGAGAATCGGCATCGTCGGCGGCACCTTCGATCCCTTCCATCGCGGACATCTCGATCCCGTCCTCGCCGCCCGCGAGAAACTGCAATGGGATCGCGTGCTCTACATCCCCGCCTGGCGCCAGCCGTTCAAAACGGATCGCGACGCTGCACCGGGACCGCACCGCTTCGCGATGACCGCACTGGCAATTCGCGATCACGACGCGCTCTACGTTTCGCCGATCGAGCTGGAACGCGGCGGCATCTCGTACAGCGTCGATACGCTCGAAGAACTGCATCGCCAGTACGTCGGCGCCTCATTCGACTGGATCATCGGCGACGATAATCTGAAGGATCTTGATCGCTGGAAGGATCCCGAGCGGCTGTACAAACTTGCGAGGTTCGTCGTGCTTACGCGGTCGGGTGTCGGGTGTCGGGTGTCGGGTGTCGGAGATCCCGAAAACCCAACAAACTCTTCTACGACTCCCAACCCCCGACTCCCGACCCCCGCCGGCGCAGACATCGTCTTCGCCGAGAACACAACCGTCCCCGTCTCTTCCACCGAGATTCGCCGCCGCGTCCGCGCCGGCGAGCCGATCGACGCGTTTGTCGATCCCCTCGTCTCGCGTTACATTCATCATTACGGCTTGTACAAAGAGGGCCAACATTGACCGATCCCATTCAACACCGCGTGCACACCGCGGTTTCCGCGGCTCTGGATAAGAAAGCATTCGATCTCGATGTCCTCGCAGTCTCCGGCCTCACCTCGATCGCTGATTACTTCCTCATGTGCTCGGCGAACTCGGAGCGCCAGGCCGTCGCCATCGCCGACAGCGTCGTCGACAAACTTCGCGAGGAAGACCGCGTCAAGCCGCGGCTGATCGAAGGCACCACGCCCGGCCGCTGGATCCTGCTCGATTACGGCGACTTCATCTTCCACATCTTCACCGAGGACTGCCGCAGGTTTTACGGGCTGGAGCGGCTGTGGGGCGACGCGCCGAACGTCACGGCCGAATTCAGCGAGGAAGCAGCGCCGGCGAATGTCCGCCGCACGAAGACATCGTGACCGCGTCCTGAAGGACTTCGTCCGCACGAGGAGCGCCTCGATGCGAACGCTCCTGCAGACGGTCGAGAAAGTCCTCGACCACGACGTCAATCTCCTCCTCCTCGGCGAGTCCGGCAGCGGCAAGGACTTCTTCGCCGAAGCGATCCATGCCTGCGGAAATCGTCGCGACAAGCCGATGGTGAAGATCGACTGCGCCGCGATTCCGGCCGAACTGTTCGAGTCAGAACTCTTCGGCTACGAGAAGGGCACTTTCACCGACGCGCAGTCCCGCAAGCTCGGAAAACTCGAGACAGCGTCAGGCGGCACGATCTACTTCGACGACATCGCGGCGCTTTCTCCAACACTGCAGGCCAAATTGCTCCGCGCGATCCAGGAGAAGCGTTTCACGCGCCTCGGCGGCAATCAGTCGGTCGTGCTCGATGGACGCGTGATCTCCTCGTCGAGTATGCCCGCCGAGGAGCTGCTGACTGGATTAAGGCGCGATCTTTTCTATCGCATCAACGTCGTCACGCTGACCATTCCTCCGCTACGCGAACGCCAGGAGGACATCCCACGGCTTGCGAAAACGTTCCTCGCGCGCCGCAAACGCAGCATCGACGCCGAGGCGATACGAATGCTGATCGACTACGAATGGCCAGGCAACGTTCGCGAACTGCGCAACGTGATCGAACGCGCTGCGTTGCTGGAAGCGAGTGATGTGATCACGCCGGCATCGTTGCCGCCGCTGAGCGCCGGCATCGTCGAAACCGCCGTCCGCCAGCGGTGGACGCTCGAAGATCTCGAATCGCGCTACATCCGCGAAATCCTGCGTGACACGAAGTCGAACTACAGCAGCGCCGCCAAGATCCTCGGCATCAATCGCAAGACGCTATTAGAGAAGAGGAAGAAGTATGGGATTGATTGAGGAAGTCGGGAGTCGGGGATCGGGAGTCGGAGTTCAGGCGGAGTATCCCGTCGTGCAAACATCTCCGACCCCCGACTCCCGACCCCCGACACCCGCATGAAAATCCACGTCATCTGGCCCCGCTCCACCGCCGATGCCGAACTGGCGTTGGTGGCCGAGCGCTACCTGAACCGGATCAAGCACTTCTTTCCGATCGAGATCGTGGAAACGGCCCCGCAGCGCGGTAGACAGAGCGAGAACGATGTGGCTATCATGCGCGCCGATTCGGCGCGGCTGCTGGCCGCGATTCCCGCACAAGGCCACGTTGTCGCCCTCGACGAGCGAGGCAGATCACTTGATTCTTTGAAGTTCGCGAAGTGGCTGGAACGACTCACCATCGACCAGCCGCACGGCGTCATTTTCGTGATGGGAGGGGACGTTGGACTCGACCAGTCCGTCCGGCAGCGCGCCGATGACGTCCTCAGCCTTTCGGCCATGACGCTGCCGCACCAACTGGCCCGCGTCGTCCTGCTGGAACAGATCTACCGCGCCTGCACGTTGATGCGGA
>JAXDIO010000440.1:0-17081 GCA_034663965.1 Thermoanaerobaculia bacterium
AATTCTCCACACTTCTTCTGCGTGCGAATTCAGCGACTTACCTCGCTGCGCCGCAGTTGAATGCGAGTGGCTAAGCACCCGACCCCCATTCTCAGGCAACTGCCGGTTTCGGGTCTGTGCCACATCACGGGGCTGCGAATCGCGAATCGGCGAGGAACTCGCGATCCGTCAGCGATCGCAGAAATTCGGCGAGGTCTGCGCGATCGGTCGCATCGAGCGACAGCTTCCGCGCGACTACGTACCGCTCGATGACTTCGTCGAGCGTGGCGATGCTGCCGTCGTGCATGTACGGCGCGGTCAGTTCGACATTGCGCAGCGTCGGCACGCGGAACGCGCCGTCGGTGACGCCGTTGCGGACCAGCACGGGCTTCGTCTGCGAATGACCCGCATAGCGCGACTCGCCGCTGAAGTTGAATCCCTGATGGCATTCCGAACATCCCGCGCGTTTGGTGAAGAACAGCCGCATGCCGCGCCATGCCGCGGGCGAGAGAGCGTTCGAATCGTCGCCGTAGACGAGACGGTCGTATGGAGAGTGTCCCGAGATCAACGCACGCTCGAAGGCTGCCAACGCGCGTGCGATGTTGCGGATCGATACCGGCCGGCGCTCGCCGGGAAAGGCGGCGCGGAACAGCGCATCGTCGCCGCGAAATCGCGCCACGATTTCCTGCTCATGTCCGGCCACGCCCAGCTCGATCGGATGCGTATTGAACATCGGCACGAGCGCCTGCTGTGCAAGAGATCGAACCCTCGTGCTGTCCCACGTGTAGCTCGCGTTGTAGCCGGCGTTCGTCAGCGTCATGGCGTTGCGCGTGTGCTGCTGACCCGTCGATCCGACTGCGACCGATTTGCCGTCGCTGAAAGCGTGGCTCTGCTGATGACAGTCGCCGCACGACTGCGTTCCGTTCGTGGACAGCCGCCGGTCATAGAAAAGACGCCGTCCGAGTGCGAACTTCGCCGGCGTCTGGATGTTGTCCGGCTCCGTCAGCGGAATCGGAAAGCCGCGTGGCAACTGCCAGTCGAACATCGCGGCCTCGGATGCGGGAACCGGCGCGCTGCCGACGCTGCACGCCGCGGCGACGATGAACGTCGCCGCAGCGATCAGGAGGCGCCGTTTCACCACGAGCGGAACGTGGAGGCCTGCGCGGTCAGCGGGGCAGTCTGGCCATGGATGATCTCGCGCTCACCGACCCATTTCGCGAACGCGTCGAGCTGCGCGGCATCGAGTCCGGCCGCATCGGCTTTGCGAGCAGCGACGAAGCTCTTCATCGCGATCAGCAACGCATCAGCTTTCGCCCGGTCGCCGGAGAAAAGTTCGGTGTACGCCTTGCGCGCATCGTCGATCCGATTCAACCCGAGGTACGCCTCGGCGCGATATTCGAGCGCGGGCGTGTAGTCAGGCGAGATCGAGAGCGCCTTGTCGTACGCCTCCAGCGACTCCTTGAACTTGCCCATCTTGCGATAGGTGAATCCGAGCTCGCTGTACGCCTGGAAGAGCTGCGGATCGTTCTTCACCGCACGCTCCAGATCGGCCGCGGCGTTCTCGAGGCCTTTGTTCAACTTCGCCTGCAGCTTGGCTGCTTTTTGCGGATCGGCGGTCAGCGCGGCCTTCATCTCGTCATGTGTCTTCGACAATCCGTCGATGCGGCGCTCGGCATTGTTGAAGTAATCGACAGCCTGATCATGCGGAGACTTCGACTGCATGCTCGGCATCGGCGACGACCCCATCCCGCCTCCCGGCCCCGAGGCCAGAACGGGTAGGGCAAGTAGTGAAAACAAAGCGATCGCGGTAGCTGCTCGTTTCATGGACTTCCTCCTGTTCGGAGGATTATGGACCCACCTTGTGCAACCGCAACTTTGGCGAAGTCAGGAATCTGTCAGGTTGTCAGAACTTGACGAGCAGCGCGGCAAAAATCGCACTGTCGCCTTTCTTGATGTCGTTCGACGGCGGCTTGGTCTTGTAGTCGTACACGTACGCGAGCTTCAACTCCAGCCGCGAGGCGACGGTCGTCGTCAGTCCGGCGTCGAAGTGATAGAAGGCATCGCCGAAATCGTTCGTCTTCCAGATCGCGGTCAGTTTCTGCGTGAACTTGCTGGTCGGCGACAACGTCCAGTCGAAGTTTTCGCCAGCCTTTGCCGCGCCGCCGCTCGTTCGTCCGAATCCCGAGTTGCTCTCCATCTCCGCGCCGAGTGCACTGTCAACGGTCAGGTTCCGCACGTCGCTCTTGATGATGCGATAGCCGCCGCCGGCCAGCGGCGCGACGAAGTAATTGACCCCCTTGAACGGATCGCGCAGATACGACACCTCGGCGAACGCAAACGTGCGATCGGACACCGAGTACTCGCCGCGCGCGTCGATGGACGTCTTGTCGACCTGCGTTTCTCCGTTCGAGTCACCACGCAGGTAGAGCGCGTCGGCCTTGAAAACGAACTTCGTCTTTGGGTCGTACTTTGTGGCGAATGCAAGGTTGTAGTTCTTCGTGTCGGTGTTGCCACTGGTGATGGCCAGACCAGCTCCGATGCTCGACGTCCACGGTTTCGGCGGCGGATCGGCGGCGAACATGGTTGTCGCGAATGAAGTAAGCAGGATGGCGAAGACGGTTCGTTTCATGGAGCGCCGAGAAGCAAAGGTCGAGCCCGGCGTCGACCGAGATGCCGATGAGAGTATCGGTACGAGTGAATGCACATCCTCACGGACCCACGTTCGGTCACGATGACCGGCGATCAGCATCGGATGAGATGTGCTCGCGCCTCGAGCTGCTTCCTGGTTTTGCGACGAGGTAGGGATTTGTGTCGCCCCGCACACTCCTCGTTTAATTGGAGGTACACATGCCACCGTACGATCCCGATGCTCTGCGAACTAGGCGTCCGACAGCTTGGGAGTTGTTCGAGAAAGGCGTTATCCCGTTAGCGTTGATTCTTCTGGCTGCGTCGCAGGCCAAAGTTGCTAGCGATCAGCTACGTATCGTGAAATTACAAAACGAACGACAGGCCGCCGAGGCCGATGCGAATTTGCAGATTAAATATGTGGAGCTTTTCTACCACGACCTCTCAGATCCCGACCCCAGAAAAAAGCGATCGAGTATCGCTCTTCTCACAGTGATGCGCCCGGACTTCGCGCAAATGATTTCCCGTGTGATTTTGCTAGATCCGCAAAGCAGCGACTCGATTAAGCAGCAAGCCAATGAGACATTGGATAATGTTCGCCGGTTCGGTCCACTTCTGAATTACAAACTTGTCGTGTATTTTCCGAAGGCGGCGACCGAGGAGGCCAATCGGATAAAAGCAAGGCTCACGTCTACTGGTTTCCCCGGTACTATCCAACTCCTTCAGAAGAGCCCGACATTTCTTGATGACGCCACAAAATTTGGCTATCACATACGTTACGACGAGAATTATGAAGAAGAGCCAGCAGATTATCTTTTGAGAATCTTACCGGAATGTCTGCCGGAGAAGAAGTTCACAAAGATCCCCGTGATTGGAAAGAGAAATGGTGATGGCATTATCACGATCTTTCTATTCGATCGGGGGTCCGGAACGGTATAACGGCACGAACGCGCTGCTTCGGAGGCTGACTGTCGGCGGTTAGGGTGCGTAATAGTCAACACGCCGGCAGTCGCAGCATCGCGCGGACGCCGCCCGCATCCGCCCGCTCAAGCGCGATCGATCCGCCATACAAATCCGCGAGATCGCGGACGATGGCTAATCCGAAGCCGGATCCTGGCGCGGCTTCGTCGGCGCGGACGCCGCGTTGGAGGACGGCTTCGCGCATGGCTGAATCGAGGCCGGCGCCATCGTCGTCGATGCTGATGACGATGTTCGAGCCGTCGATTGACGACGCGATGTTCACGCGCGCCTTCGCCCATTTGCAGGCGTTGTCGAGGAGGTTGCCGAGCATCTCGTCGAGGTCTTCGCGCTGCACGCGGACGGTGTGATCGGCAGAGACGTTCACGTCGATCGAGAGGCCGCGATCGGCGTGGAGGCGGAGGAGCGTTCGCGCGAGGGCATTGGCGGATTCGGCGACGGAACTGCGCGCGCCGAGTGGCGCACCCGAGGCGGCGGCGCGGGCGTGCGCGAGGTGGTAGTCGAGCTGGCGGCGCATCCGGTCGAGTTGCGTCCGCATCTCGGCGGCGACGTCGTGCTGGCCGGCGGCATCGGCGCGATCGGCTTCGTGCATCAGCACGGCGACCGGAGTCTTGAGGCCGTGCGCGAGATCGCCGGCTTTGCCGAGCGCGCGGCGGACGGCGTCATCGCGATGATCGAGGAGCGCGTTCAGGTCGTTCACGAGGGGCTGGACCTCGGATGGATATCGTCCTTCCAATCGCCGCTCGTTGCCGTCGCGAACCGAGGCCAGCCGAGCGCGCAACTCGTCGAACGGTGAAAGGCCGCGGCGCATCTGCGCCACGCCGATGATGATGAAGATCAACGCGACGAATACGATCGAGGCGTGATCGATACGCATTGTGAACGAGTGGCGGACCAGAGCCAGCGTGAGCATGTGGAACACAGCCAGTAGGCCGCCGGCGAAGATGATCGAACCGATGAGCAGCCGCGTGCGGAAGGACTTCATCGATCCGCCTCGATGCGATAGCCGAGCCCGCGAACGGTTTCGATGAAGGAGGCGCCGAGCTTGCGGCGAAGGCGGGCGATGAAGACCTCGACGGTGTTCGAATCGCGATCGAAATCCTGCGCGTAGATGTGCTCCGTCAATTCGCTCTGCGGAACGACCCGGCCGCAGTGGTGCATCAGATACGAGAGCACGCGAAACTCGTGGCTGGTCAGTTTGACGACCGCGCCGTCGAGCGTGACGCGGGCGTTGCGCGGATCGAGGACGACGGCGCCGGCGCGAAGCTCGAGGCTGACCTGTCCGCTGGCGCGTCGGATCAACGCGCGCAATCGGGCCAGCACCTCTTCCATCTGGAAGGGTTTGGCGACGTAATCGTCGGCGCCGCCGTCGATGCCGCGGACCTTCTCGTGCCACGAGTCGCGCGCGGTGAGGACGAGCACCGGCATCGACAATCCCGCATCGCGCCAGCGGCGAAGAATCGTGAGCCCGTCCATCTTCGGCAGCCCGAGGTCGAGGATGACCGCGTCGTAGGACTCGGTGGCGCCGAGGAAATCGGCGCGCTCGCCATCGAGCGCGCAATCGACCGCGTAGCCGGCATCGGTCAGCGCCGTCGCGAGCTGACGCGACAGGTGAGGCTCGTCTTCAGCGATCAGGATGCGCATTGTTTTTCTCCGCGTGATACGTCTTTGATTCTGAACCGAACCTGAACAATCCATTCACGCATCGTTCAGCACGGCGACAGCATCCTGCGCCGCATGATCACGATGCAGCGAATCACGAAGGCCTACGAAACGCCCGCCGGATCGTTCAACGCGCTGCAAAACATCGACCTCGAAATCACGAACGGCGAATTCGTAGCCATCGTCGGAAAATCGGGCAGCGGCAAGTCGACGCTGCTGAACATGATCGGCGGCATCGATCGTCCGACGTCGGGATCGCTGAGCATCGGCGGAACAGATATTCAAAACCTCTCGCACAACGAGCTGGCAACCTGGCGCGGACGCAGCATCGGATTTGTTTTTCAGTTTTTTCAACTACTGCCGACACTGACCATCGTCGAGAACGTCATGCTGCCGATGGATTTCGCCGGAACGCTGACACGGAACGCACGCCGCACGCGCGCCGAGCAACTGCTCGATCGCGTCGGTGTCGCGGATCAGGCGGACAAACTTCCGTCCGCGCTTTCGGGTGGACAGCAGCAGCGCGTCGCCATCGCCCGCGCGCTGGCCAACGATCCGCCGGTGATTCTGGCCGACGAGCCGACTGGGAATCTCGACTCGGAGACGAGCGCGGAGATTTTTCGTCTGTTCGCCGAGCTTGCGGCCGACGGCAAGACGCTGTTGGTCGTCACGCATGACCCCGAGGCAGCGATCTCTGTGACGCGTACGATCACGATCGTCGACGGGTGCGTGGCGTGATCGCGCCGCGCTGGAGGAAAGTCTTTCGCGATATCGCCGGCACGCCGCTGCGTACTTCGCTCGCAGTCGCCGCGATGGCCGCCGGCGCGTTCGGCGTGAGCATGATTCTGACGTCGTATTCGATCCTGACGCGCGAGCTGAAGACGACGTACACCGACACGCGTCCCGCTTCGGCGATTCTGGTCCTGGATGGTCCCGTCAACGATGCGCTTGTGGACGTCGCGCGACGCGTGAACGGAGTTGTGGACGCCGAGGCGAGGGCGGTCATCGGCGGACGGCTTCGCATCGGCAAGGAGCAGTGGTTGCCGCTGATCCTCTTCGTCATTCGCGATTTTCGCGACGTGAGGATGGACCGCGTTACAGGCGCCACGCAGATCGCGGACGATGAGATCCTGATCGAACAATCGTCGCTCGGCATTACGCACGCGAACGTCGGCGATCGCGTGATCGTACGCACGAGCGATCGCGGCGAACATCCAATGCGGATCGCCGGAACCGTTCACGCCGCGGGCCTCGCGCCGGGATGGATGGAACACGCCGCCACCGGTTTCGTGACCTGGAATTCGATCCTCCGCGCGAGCGCGGGTGTCGAATCGCAGCAGTTGCGCATCCTCGTCAGCGGCGATCGGCTCGACGAGCGTCACATTCGCGATGTCGCGAAACGAGTCGAGGGCGTGACTAAAACCATGGTCACGCGCATCGACGTCCCCACGCCCGGCCGCCACCCGCACGCCGCGCAGATGGACACGTTCCTCTTCCTGCTCGGCGCGTTCGGCGCACTCACCTTCGCGCTGAGCGCCGTGATCGTGGCCAACATGATCCACGCGCTACTCGTCGAGCAATTGCGGCAAGCCGCGATCATGAAAACGCTCGGAGCGTCGACGCGCCAGATCGCCTCGCTCTACCTCGGCCAAGTCTCGATCCTCGCGATCATCGCGCTCGCCATCGGCATCCCGCTCGGCATTTCCGCCGGCCGCGCGTACGCCCGCTTCTGCGCGAGCATGCTCAACGCCACGATCACGAACGCGATGCCGCCGCTGTGGGTGATCGCCGCCGAAATTGTGGCGGGCATTGCCGTTCCGCTATTGGTGGCGCTCGGACCGGTATGGCGCGTCTCGCGGATCAGCATCCACGAAGCGTTCAGCAACGGTGTGGGACCGCACGCGTTCGGCACACGCCCATTCGATCGATGGCTGGCGCGGATGCAGTGGCTTCCGCGTCCGTTGATGTTGTCTCTGCGGACGGCGTTTCATCGCCGCGGACGACTCGTGCTCACGGTGGCCACGCTCGCGGTCGGCGGCGCGGCATTCATCGCGGCGTTGAACGTTTCCGCAGCGTGGACGCGAACGCTCGACGCCGACGCACGCGCGCGTCGCTTCGATGTGCAGGCAGGATTCGCACGTTCCTATCCGATCGCGCAGGTGGCGCAGGCGCTGGCGACCGTGCCTGACGTCGAACACGCCGAGTACTGGATCGAGTCCGGCGCGGATCTCGGCGACACGCGCGTATCCCTCATTGGTTCGGATGTGAATTCGAAGCTGCTGAAACTGCCGCTGATCGAAGGACGATGGCTGCGTAGCGCCGCCGGCTCGGCGGCTGGACCGCCAGCGGCTCGCTGGCGTGTCCAGCCGGGCGACGAGGCCGCCGCTGTCATTAATCAATCGATCATCGGTTTGCGGGTCGGCGACGATCTCGTTCTGAGAATCAACGGCCGCGTCGTTCGCTGGCGCGTCGTCGGAATCGTGAAAGAACTTTGGCCGGTGAAGGACGTCTACGCGCTGCCGGAGACGATCCTTCGCGCGACCGGGCAGCCGCGCGACATGACGCGCGATGTGCGCATCGTCACGCGCCGTCACGACGTCGCATCACAGGTCGCGGCGTCGAAAGCGATCGAGCACGCGCTCGATCGCGCCGGCATCCTCGTCGGCGGCATCCGCGCGCTCGACGATGCGCGGCAGTCGTTCGCCGATCACCTGGTGATCATCAAGTCAGCGTTGATCTTCGCGGCGCTGCTGGTGGTCCTGGTCGGCGGACTCGGATTGACGACGACGCTCACGCTCAACGTGATCGAACGGACGCGCGAGATCGGCGTCCTCAGCGCCATCGGCGCGACGCCGCGCACGATCGCGCGAGGAGTCGTCGTGGAAGGGATTGTGATGGCGGTGCTCAGTTGGTGCGTGGCCGTGATTCTCGCTATCCCGATCACGTTCGCGCTCGACGCCGCGACGGGACAGATGTTCATCCGAAGCGCACTCGATTTCTTCATGTCACCGGCCGCCGTCGCCGGATGGCTGTTGCTGGCCGTGGTTCTCGCCGCGCTCAGCAGCTTCCATCCCGCGCGCCGCGCGGCCCGACTCACCATCAGGGAGGCAATTGCTTATGAATAAGCGGTGGATTTGGATTCTGGTAGTGGTGTTGTTGCTCGCCTTTCTCGTCTTCGGAGGCGGCCATGCGCTTTGGGCGATGTTGTTGCGGATGCATGGCGTGCATTGAGCCGAAAGGCTTTCACGCGGAGACGCGGAGGGGCGGAGAAAACCTATGGAGCTTTGTAAAGCAGCGGATACGGATTGATCGGCGTTCCCGTCCACCAGCGTTTGTCGGGATCGAGGCGGATGACGGCGAAGTGGAGATGCGGCGTGTCCTTGGGAGCGTTGCCGGTGGTGCCGACGTATCCGACTAGATCACCGCGCTTCAGGAGCTGGCCTTCGTGCAGGCCGGGCGCGTAGGCGTCGAGGTGTGCGTAGTAGTAGCAGTAGCGTTGATCGGGATCGAATTCGTAGACGGTCAGGCCGCCCGGCACGCTGGTGAAGAGTTTTTTGACCGTGCCGTCGTCCGCCGCAACGACCACTGTGCCGCGCGGCGCGAGGATGTCGAGCGCGTCGTGACGCCGCGTTGATCCGCCGCGCATTTCGTCGAACATGTCGTGGATGCTGCTCGGATCGATGCCTGCAACCGGCATGATCAGCGGGCGAGGTTCCTCGCCGGGCGGAGTGGGAACGATCGGCAATGGTGAAAGCGATGGTGAGAGCGATGGAGGGAGTGAAGGTGCTGGAGAGGAACGAAGTGCTTCCGCGCGAGATGCCGAGCGTGCCGGCGGCGGCAGCGGGGTCACGTTCGGAGTCGTACCCGCCGCGATCCAGGCCAATGCGGCCAGCACGACCGCGCCGAGTGCGAACGCGAGTTTCTTCATTGCTCGAGAATCGCCGGCATTCCGGGCGTGACCACTTTCGCCAGCTCCGTCGCATCCCAATTCGTCAGACGGATGCAGCCGTGCGAGGTGGTCTTGCCGATCGTCGACGGCTCCGGCGTCCCGTGAATGCCGTAGTGCGGTTTCGACAGATCGATCCAGACGCTGCCGACAGGATTGTTCGGACCGGCCGGAATCTTCGCTTTCTTGTCGCTGGTCTCGGCGTCCCAGAAAAGATCGGGGTTGAAGTTGAAGCTCGGATCCCACGCCACGCCGTTGATCTTCCACTTTCCGATCGGAAGCGGATCGTGGACGCTGCCGATCGTGGCCGGGTAGCTCGCCAGCAAGCCGCCCTTCGCATCGACCACTTCGACGGTCGTGCGACGTTTGTTCACGCGAATGCTCATGCCCGCGGTCTTCGGCAGCGGCGGACGTGCCACGGCCGGCGCCTGGATGACGACGCCAACTTTGTCGAACTTGATCCCGCGATTGATTGTTTGCAGCAACGCCGGACTGATATGAAATCTCTCCCCAAGCTCCTCGGCGATCGATCCATAACCGAGCGCCGGCAGCTTGGCCTTGTCGATCATCTCCGGCGGATTGACGACGAACGGTCCGGCAACATCAGCAGCCGTGAGCGTGTACGGCACGATGACCGGAGCGGCATCGTTGTTTAGCGCATCCCACGTTGCCGCGGTCACGTTCGCACCGGCCGCGATGCCGCGCGAGAGGTTGAATTCCGTGACCGCAAGCCGCGTGTTGCTGCCGTATCGTCCGTCGATCTCTCCTGGCGAACAGTGCGCGCGATCGAGGAGGATCTGCGCGCGCAAGATCGCCGATCCGGACTTGCTGCCGGACTTCAGCAGCGGTTTCTTCGTCGCGTCATTCGTCGCGGCGGCCGTGAATGCGGGAACCGCTACTTTGTGCCTGGCCGCGCGCGCATAGGAAACGTTCGCAACGGCGAGGATGAGGAGAGCTGGAGCTACAGTTCGGGCGATGTGCATAGAGGTTTCCCGCATTCACTGCATGGATGGAGCCACGTTCCCGATCACCACAGAGGCACGGAGGACACAGAGAAATCCCTCGCTGTTTTCTCTGTGTCTCTGTGGTTCAAACGGTCTCTCGTTTTCGCTCCAGCCATCCGCGCGCGACGTAGAACAACGTCCCCGCGGCGATGACGTAGAGGCCGCCCACTTTCAATCCTTTTTGTGGCGAGATCACGATGAAACTCCAGAGGCCGAGGGCGATGATGGCGGGCAGTGGGTAGAGCCACATGCGGAACGGGCGCGGGCGATTCGGCTCGCGTTGACGCAGCAGTACGGCGCCGATGATCTGGGCCATGAACGGGATGATGGCGCGGATCGAGAGGATGGCCTGGAGCACGTTCTTCAGCGACATCCAGCAGAACGCGGTGGCTACGCAGCCGAGGAAGAGGATCGAGACGTATGGGTACGCCTCCGTCGCGTGCAGTTTCGCGAAGAGGCCGAAGAAGTTTCCGTCGCGCGCGGCGGCGTAGAGGATGCGCGAGTAGCCGAGCATCAGCGAGAAGATCGACGCGAACGCCGTCCAGAGAATCAGGATCGAGATCCATTGCGCGGCGCGCGTGCCGAGGAGCAGGGCCAGGTAGTCGGCCACGATCGAGGGCGAGTTCATGGCCTGCTTCATCGGCAGCACGGAGATCAGGCACGCGTTCATTACCAGGTAGATCGCGCCGATGGCGAGGATCGAGATCACGATCACGCGCGGGATCGTGCGCTGCGGATCGCGCACTTCATCGCCGATGTAGCAGATGTTGTAGTAGCCGAGGTAGTCGTATACAGCGTAGATGAGTGCGACGCCGAGGCCGGCGTAGCCGATGCCGCCGTCGAGCCGCGGCGCGCGCCAGAACGCGAACGCGTCGAGCTTCAGGTGCGGCAGGCCGGCGGTGATCACGATGGCCAGTGTGGCCAGCACGCCGATCCAGAGCAGGATCGAGAACTTCCCGATTGCCTCGATGCGGCGAAGGAGCAGCAGCATTGTCAGGATGCAGACGATCGTCGCGGTCAGTCCGATGTGACTCCCCACCGAGGGAATGATCACTTTCAGATAGCTGGCGAAGCCGATGCAGCCGGAGGCCATCGACAGCGGCGCGGAAAAGAGAATCTGAAAAAGAAAGAGGAACGAGATCAATCGTCCCGCGCGGCCGTAGGCGTTGCGAAGGAAGACGTACGACCCGCCGGAGCCGGGCATCGATGCCGACAACTCCGCGGTGACGAGGCCGTCGCTGATCGCAAGCAGGCCGCCGAGAATCCAGGCCAGCATGCCGCGGCCACCACCCATGGCCATGAGGATCAGCGGGATCGTGATGAACGGCCCGATCCCGACCATGTCGATCATGTTCAGGGCGATGCCGCGCCACAGGCCGATGTCGCGACGAAGCTCGGGCATGCGACGGAGTGTATCGAATCGGACCGCGCGCAGGTGGGGAGTGGGGTGTGGGGAGTAGGGAGTGGAAAAAGCATCCCCGCTACTGCCCACCCCCGACTCCCTACCCCTGCGTCAGTTGCGCTTGCGTGTCGGTCCGATGCCCTCGGTCGTCGCACGCGTATCGGGCGCGCGCCGCTTCGTCGTCGCGGCTGCCGTCGCTTTCAGGCGCGTTCCGCGGCTGATGCGTTGCAGGACGTGGCGCGCGGACAACATCGCGCCCTCCTGCCAGCCGGGAAGGTACGACACCTGATCGCCGGCGACGATGACGCGGCCATCAGGTTCGAGGAGCGTTTCGTAGTGGACCCCCGGGACTTTGTCCCAATCCGCCCAACCGCCGAGTTGATACGGCACGTGGTGCCAGGCGATCGACAAACCGAGATCGATCGGGATCGCGTCGAATTGGGCGCCGTGCAGTAGGCGCCCTCCGGCCATGGCGATCTTCAGACGCTCCTTCAACGGCTGATTGCCGAGGTATGCCGCGTCGTCGGTGTAGTTGTACGCGCCGGTGAGCACGCCTTTCTCTTCGAAGAGATAGCCGTTCGACGGGTACCACATCTGCGTGATGTTGTTGTTGATGTAAGAGATGCCGCCGTAGATCTCGTTGTCGAGCTCCCAGAAACGGCGGTTGGCCTGCCATCCAACCTTGCAAGTCAAACCCTGCTTCGGCGCCTTCAGCGCGTTCCTGAACGGCGTGGAGAAATTGTTGTCGATGCCGTGAAGGATCCACACCGGGATCGTGCTGATGACCCAATCAGCAATGATCGTCTCCTCGGGGGCTGACGGATTCCCGGCGGCCCGATGACGGATCACGACCTTGTCCTTTTCGGCGTTGCGTACCGAGGTCACCTCGCGCTTGTACTGGATGAACTGCTCGACGTGCGGGAGGAAACCGTGCGCAAGCTTGTCCATGCCGCCGACCGGCTGGAAGAGCGTCGGCTGCCATTCGTAATCTTCGGATTGATACATCCGGTCGAGCCAGAACTCGGAGCCGAGGATTTCGACGCGCGGAATGGGCGGTTCGATGTCGCCCGGCGTGAGCACGCCCGGCTGCGTGATGTAGCCGGAGCGCTGCGAGCCGACGTACTTCTTGTCCTTGAGCGGCCCGAAGGTATTTAGCAGATGGAGCATCTGCTCCTTCTGTTTCGGCGCGAGCTCGTCGTCGAGCGAGCCTTTGTCGATAGCCTTCGTCAGCAGCTCCGAAATCCAGCCGCGCGTGTCGTTGAGCACGCGCCGGTGCACCATCGGCTTGCCGTGAAACCCGTCCTTGTTCTGGTAGAGGTTCGCGCGCGTCGTCATCACGTACGGCTCGATCTCGACCTTCAGTTCCTTGCAGTACCCGAGCGCCACGGTGTGGTGATACGGAAGGCGGCCCGGGCCTGCGTTCAGATACTGATTCTTGACGTCGCCTTCGAAGTGGCAGGTCTGTTCCCACGTCTCCTTGCCATGCGTCTCGTAGATCTTGTCGCCGTTGCGGACTGTGTAGCTGCGTCCACCGGCGCGATGCTGCGCTTCGAGGATGACGATGTTGAATCCGCTGTTGCGTTTCTTCAGCTCGTACGCGGCGGTGAGTCCCGCGACGCCCGCGCCGAGGATGACGATGGTCTGGCCGTTGCCGGCGCCGTCCGGAATCTGGAGCGGATCGGCGTACACAGAATCGGGCACGCGCACCATTCCGAGCGCGACCATCGATTCATAAACGGCCGCCGCGCCGCCAACGCGCCCAACCGTTTCGAGAAACCGTCTGCGAGTCCACTTGCTCATGGAATCCTCCTCGGCTTTACGTTTGATAGGGAGTTCCCGAAGGATAGCTGGACGGGAAAGGGGAGGCAAGAACCTCCATCAATATCGCAGCAGTTCGCGCGCTGCGGTGAGAACTTTGTCGCGATCGGGAAGGTAGAACGCTTCGAGCGGCGGCGAGTAGGGCGTTGGAACGTCGAGCGCGGCGACGCGTTTGATCGGAGCGTCGAGGTAGTCGAACGCTTTCTCCGCGATGCGCGCCGCGAATTCAGCGCCCGCGCCGCCGGTCAGCGGCGCTTCGTGCAGGATGATGACGCGGTTGGTCTTGGCGACGGAGTTGAGGATCGCTTCTTCGTCGAACGGCAGGATCGATCGCAGGTCGATGACCTCGACGGATACGCCGTCCGTCGCCAATTCCGCGGCCGCATCGTCGGCGACGTAGATCATCGAGCCCCACGTGATGATGGTGAGGTCCTTGCCGCTGCGGCGGATGTTGGCTTTGCCGATCGGGACGATGTAATCCTCCGCCGGCAACTCTTCTTTGATCCGGCGATACAAGTACTTGTGCTCGATGAAGAGCACCGGATCGTCGTCGCGGATGGCAGCCTTCAGCAGTCCCTTCGCGTCGTACGCAGTGCCCGGCGCGACGATCTTCAATCCCGGCCGGTTCATGAACATGGCCTCGGGATTGAGCGAGTGAAACGGTCCGCCATGCGTACCGCCGCCAGCCGGCCCGCGCACGACGATCGGGCACGGACTGCCGACGCGATAGCGCGATGTGGCGGTGAAGTTGACGAGCATGTCGTACGCGCAGGTGATGAAGTCGATGAACTGCATCTCCGCGATGGGACGCATCCCCATCAACGCAGCGCCCGACGCCGCACCGACGATGGCCACCTCGGAAATCGGCGTGTCGATGACGCGCTCGGCGCCGAACTCTTCGATCATCCCCGCGCTGGTTTTGAACGCGCCGCCATACGCGCCGACGTCTTCGCCGATGAGAAACACGCGCGGATCGCGCCGCATCTCTTCGATCATCGCCTCGCGAATGGCGTCGAGGTAGGTGGTTAGCGGCATGTGAGGTTCCTGTCGAACGATGGAGCGCTGGCGTCTCGCCGGCTGGCCCGGCGGCGTCTCGCCGCCGCGGTTACCAGCGAATGTTTCGTGCTTGCCGGGTCGGGGGCGGGGACGCCGCCGGGCCAGCCGGCGAGGACGCCAGCGCTCCGTTGCGTCATCGCTGCTCCTCCCAATACCCGTCTCCCGCGAACAATCCGCGCGCGGCCTCCTCCGGATTCGGCATCGGCGAGCGTTCCGCTTCGTCGGTCGCGGCGTCGACTTCGCGTTTGGCGCGCGACTGGTTCATTTCGAAATCGGCGATCGTGGCGATGCCGGCATCGACGAGCGTCTTTTCGAATCGCACGACCGGATCTTTCGCCGACCACTCCTCGATCAGCGACTGCGGCACGTACGACTGGTTGTCGTGTTCGGCGTGGCCTTTCATGCGGAACGTCTTCGCCTCGATGAGCGTCACGCCTCCGCCGGCGCGGGCGCGCTCGACGGCGCGGCGTGCGGCGGCGTAGGTGGCGAGGACGTCGTTGCCATCCACGGTTTCGCTCGCGCATCCGAACGCGTGCGCTTTGTCGGCGAGCGAGCGAACCGCACTCTGTTTCGAGGTCGGCGTCGAATACGCGTAGCCGTTATTTTCGAGGATGACCACCAGCGGCAGCCGCTGCACCGTGGCGAAATTCATCCCCTCGTAAAACGCGCCTGTGGATGACGCTCCGTCGCCGATGAAGGCCAGGCCGACCAGGTTGCGCTTCTGCATCCGGCCGGCGAGGGCGATGCCGGCCATGACCGGGATCATGTCGCCGAGCATCGAAATCTGTCCGATAAAACCGTCGCGCGCCGGATGGCCGAAATGGATGTTCAGCTCGCGTCCGCGCGTCGGCGAATCGCCCTTGGCCATGTATTGCTTGACGATGTCCGACGGCTTCGCGCCGGCGACGAGGATCGATCCCATGTTGCGGATCAGCGGCTGGACGACGTCGCCCAACGCGTAGTCGAGCGCGTACGCCGCCGCGACCGATTCGCCTTCCTGGCCGAGGGAGCGATACAAACCGCCGATGACTTTCGACTGGCGGAAGAGCGCGACAAGGCGTTCCTCCAGCGTCCGCGTCAGCCGGAGAAAGTAGTCGATCTCGAGAAGGTTCTCGCGCGTGAGGCCGTGGGTGTCGAGCATCACTGGTGGATCGAGTGTCCGGCCACGTCCTCGGCGGCTTCCATCATCGCCTCGGAGAGGGTCGGGTGCGCGTGGATGGTCTTGGCGATCGACTCGCTCGTCGCTTCCAGCTCCAGCGCCGCACAGGCCTCGGCGATCAACTCCGTCGCTTTCGGTCCGACGATATGAACTCCGAGGAGCTCATCGTATTTTTTGTCGGAAACGAACTTCACCAGCCCGCCCGCTTCGCCGATGATTTTCGCTTTCGAATTGGCAGTGAAGGGGAACTTGCCGGTCTTGACCTCGTAGCCGCGTTCCTTCGCCTTCTTTTCCGTGAGGCCGACCGAGGCAACCTCGGGGTCGGTGTACGTGGCGTTCGGAACGTGGTCGTAGTTGATCGGACGAGGATCGAGTCCCTTCATGTGCTCGACCGCGAGGATGCCCTCGGCCGAGGCGCAATGCGCGAGGGCGGGGGTGGGGACGATGTCGCCGATCGCGTAGATGTTCGCCTCGCCGGTGCGCATGAACGGATCGATCTGCACCATGCCGCGTTCGAGGACGACCTTCGTACCTTCGAGTCCGCAGTTCTCGATGACTGCGCGACGGCCGGTGGCGGAGAGAACAATCTCGACGTCGAAGGTTTGCTGCTTGCCTTTCGAGCTGACCACCACTTTCACGCCGCCGTCGCCGACTTCGGCTGATTCGACTTTCGCGTCCGTCAAAACTTCGATGCCCTTCTTTTTGAAGATGCGCGTGAACTCTTTCGAGATCTCTTCGTCCTCGATCGGCAGGAGCAGCGGCATCACTTCGACGATGGTGACCTTGGTGCCGAAGCGGGCGAAGATCGAGGCGAACTCGCAACCGACCGCGCCGGCGCCGATGACGAGCATCGACTTCGGCACTTCGCTGATTTTGAGGATGTGATCGGAGTTGATGATTCGTTTCCCGTCGGCCTTGATGTGCGGCAGGTCTTTCGGCACGGAGCCCATCGCCAGGATGACGTTCTTCGTGTTGATCTTCTTGCCGTCGACGTCAACGATGCCTTTTCCAGCCAGTTTGCCGAAGCCGGTGATGCGCTCGACCTTGTTTTTCTTGAAAAGGAACTCGATGCCTTTCGCGTTCGCATCGACGACGCCCTGCTTGCGGGTCTGGACGACGTTCCAGTCGAGGGTGACGTCGCCGACGGTGATGCCGAACTCTTTCGACTTCTGAATCTTGGTCCAGATGTCGGCGTTTTCGAGGAGCGATTTTGTGGGGATGCAGCCGCGGTGGAGACACGTGCCGCCGAGGAACGGATCCTTCTCGATGACGGCGACCTTCATGCCGAGTTGCCCGGCGCGGATGCCGGCCACATACCCGCCCGGACCGCTGCCGATCACCACCACGTCGTACTGTTGTTCAGCCAAGGAAAACCTCCCGTGAGTAATGCGGCGCGCATTATATGGATTCGCGGGAGTAGGGGGTCGGGAGTCGGGCGTCGGAGATGAGCGG
>JAXDIO010000027.1:0-7321 GCA_034663965.1 Thermoanaerobaculia bacterium
CTGCGTCTGTTTGTACAGCGGGCGAAGGCCGACGCGATCCGTGTTCTTGATCGGCACCATCAGGCGCGAATTATTCGCGAGCAGTCTGAGGTGGTAGTACGTGTCATCCGCACCCATGATCGGCGACGCGCCGATCTGCTCGACGATGGTCACGCCATGGTTCGGATAAACGAGCTTTTCCCCGACCTTGAAACCTAATTTCATTGACGACAAGTGGAACTCCTTTCGGAAGACTGGCGAAGCTGAGGGATCGGCATTCTACGTCAGCCGGCCCGAATCGTCAATCAGTCGTGAGCCAGAATGTGAGCGCAAGAAGCTCAATAGTTGCTATTGGAGGCGTCGTCAGCGACCCGCATTTCGAAGCCGCCGGAGCAGCTGGTGAAGACGGTCAACTCCTTGACGGCGTTCAGCTTCTGTCCCCGTGAGGAGGTCTTCGATGGCCTGCAAATCGGTCAGCGTCTCGGGATCCTCGCGGCCAGCAGTTACGTTGACTTGCGACGCCGCAGGAGTCGCGGCAATTGTTGCCGGAGGGGCACCGACCGGACCCGAAATCGCAGCCGGACCTGGCGGAAACGCGCTCGAAATCCGCTGCGCCATGGCCCGGATCGACGACTTGTCGCCGTGGTCGATCGCCTTCACGATCGCCTTCGCGCTCTCCACCGCATCGGCGTAAGGGCTGGACGGCTCGTCGAAAATCCGCGCCTCGATGAACGTCAGCGTCACGTTCGCGTAGCCGCCCGCTTCCGCATGCGCGTAGACACGAGCCGTGGCCTGCTTGCCGATGTCGCCGAGGTCGATCGTCTTCGCATTGCCCGGCTCGAGCCAGGCGTCGACCTTCACGGTCTGGAACTTCTTCTCCGAGGACGTCTGCGGCAGCGTCTCGATCTCCACGCGGTCGATGTAGATGTGATGGTTCTTCGCCACCATCATCCGGCGCGCGGGAACCGTCACGATGAAGCGGTACGGGAAAACGTCGCGCAACTCCAGCACCGATTCCTTGCGCTCGGGATCGACGGAGAAGCTGTCAGACTTGCGGCCCGCCTCCATCCGGTCGTACGCGGCGTACTGGTAGGTACCGTCGGCGCGTTTGCCGCGCAGCAGGTCGATGTCCTCATTCACGATGCGCTTCAATAAATCCTTCGGCAGATCGTTCGTACTGGCCTCGGCCACGCGATCGATGACGTGCGCATCCGCCGCAATGCGCGCGGTCGGAATCTGTGCGGTCAGACTCGTCGTGACCAGGAGACCAATAGCGATCGCTGTTTTTCTCATCGCACCACCTGCTGGAGAACGCTTGTTCCGGGAAGCCCGTCGCGCGAGAGGCCGAGGTGCTCGCAAATCGTCGCGCCGAGGTCGGCGAAGGTGGAGCGCGTGCCGAGCGATTGCGCGATGACGCGCGGACCGGCCACGATCAGCGGCACATACTCGCGGGTGTGGTCGGTGGAGACATCGGTCGGATCGCAGCCGTGATCGGCGGTGATGAAGAGCAGGTCGTCGTTGCGCATGTCGCCGAGGAGCGCGGCCAGCTCGCCGTCGAAAACTTCGAGCGCCTTCGCGTAGCCGGGCGCGTCGTTACGATGTCCGTACTTCGAATCGAAGTCGACGAGATTCGTGAAGATGAACTCGGCGTTCGACTGGCGGATCAGATCGATGGTCTTGCGCATCCCGTCCGAATTGTTCTCGGTACGGATCTCCTGCGAGATGCCGACGCGGTCGAAGATGTCGGCGATCTTGCCGAGGCCGATGACCTGTTTGCCGGAGTTGAAGGCGCGTTCGACGACCGTGAGGCCGGTCGGCTTGACCGAAAAGTCCTTCCGATTCGCGGTCCTTTTGAAATGTCCATTGCCCGTCCCGAGGAACGGCCGCGCGATGATGCGTCCGATGTTGTGCTCGCCGCGCATCAGCTCGCGCGCGATGGCGCAGATTCGCCACAGCTCTTCGACCGGGATGATCTCTTCGTGCGCGGCGACCTGGAACACCGAGTCGGCCGAGGTGTAGACGATCGGCGCGCCGGTACGCAGGTGCTCTTCGCCAAGCTCGTCGAGGATCACCGTCCCCGAGGCTGCCTTGTTCCCGAGAGTCTTCCGGCCGATGCGCCGCTCGTATTCGGCGATGACGTCGGCCGGAAATCCGTTCGGATACGTGCGGAACGGATCCTCGACGATGAGTCCCATCATTTCCCAATGGCCTGTCGTTGTGTCCTTCCCCGCGCTGACCTCGGCCATCCGTCCGAACGCGCCGCGTGGGGTCTCGGCCGATGCCGGCTGCGGAAGTGTGTGCAGCAATCCGAGGCGCGCGAGCGTCGGCAGCGACGGATGCTGCGTGTCGAGCACGTGGCCGAGGGTGTTCGATCCCTCATCGCCGAAGTCGCTTGCATCTGGCAGCTCGCCGACGCCGAGAGAGTCACAGACGATGACGATGGCGCGATTAGTCATGGTTTCTTCTTTTTGTTCGGGGCCGTGGCGGACGTGATGCGCACGATGCTGCGTAGCGCTTCGTTCATGGATTCTGAGTCTGGGAAAACCTCCAGAAGTTCGGGAGCGAGGATTCGGAGGTTTTCGCTGCGGCCGAAATCGCGCGCGTACTTGCCGCGCACACCGCCTCGAAAATCGTAGTGAGGCAACATGTCAGTTGTGTCCCTGGTCGAACGATGACCATTCGTCACGCACGCACCTTCGTTTTGCGTTTCGAGGCTGAGACGGTCTGCGCGCTGATCTTCTTTGGCGCTCGTGCGGCTTTCATCTGAAGCAGCTCGCGAAGACCTTCGTTGACCGCTGCGTCGTCCGGAAAAGCGTCGGCTACGTCTTTCGCCAAGAGCCGAACGCATCGGCGGTCCACCATGCCAAGCCAGTAGGGGTTCGGTCGCGACTTGCTGAGGTCGATTTCGTGATCGAGCGGATCATCGTCGTCAAGGATTTCGGAGGTTTTCTTCATAGGCACGTTCTTCATTCTGATTCGCTTTTCGCGCACTGATGATTCGAACAGTCTCAAAATCGCGCAGCGTAAATGCGACCATGAGCAATCGATTGTGATCCGACATACCCGTGATCAGCAAGCGTTCTTCATGGAGAGAGTGTCCCCAGTCGTACGCTTCGATCGCCCATCGATCGATAAAGACGCTCTTCGCTTCCTCGAACGTTACGCCATGTTTTGAGGCATTTGCTCGCGCTTTGAAAGCGTCCCATTCGAAGTGGTAATGCATCACATCAGATGCTCGTGGATCAGCGGCCGCTCCTCCGGTTTCTCGTCGCCGAATGTCACGAATGAGAGGTAGCGCTTCGTCAGCTCGTCTGCGTCGCGATGACCGTGGCCGAGCTGGATGCGGGCGATCGTGTCGCCGGCGCGGACTTCATCGCCCGTCTTGCGGTCGAACATCACGCCGGCGGCGTAGTCGATCACGTCGTCCGCTTTCTTGCGGCCGGCGCCGAGGTCGACGGTGAACATGCCGGCCTGGTAGGTGTCGATGAACGTGATGAAGCCGGACTGCGGCGCCTTGACCTCGATCGTTTTGTGCGGATGCGGAAGGAGCGAGTAATCGTCGACGATCGCCGGATCGCCGCCCTGCGCCGCGATCCATTTCCGCGCCTGCTCCAGCGCGCGGCCGGAGTCGAGCGCTTCGTCGAGCGCGGCACGGGCGGAGGCGTCGTCGAACTTGCCGGACATGACCAGCGTACGAACGGCTTGCGCACGCGTCACTTCCTCCACGTCCGCGGGACCGTTGCCCTTCAGCACCTCGATTGTTTCGATGATCTCGTTCGCATTGCCCGCGGCGACGCCGAGCGGACGATCCATATCCGTGATCAGCGCCTCGACGCGCGTGCCCGATCCGGCCGCGGCGGCGATGAGGCTCTGCGCCAGCGCCTTCGAATCCTGGTAGTGGCGCATGAACGCGCCGCTGCCGGTCTTGACGTCGAGGATCAGCGCCGAGGCGCCCATGGCCAGTTTCTTCGACATGATCGACGCGGTGATCAGCGGCAGCGACTCGACGGTGCCGGTGACGTCGCGCAATGCATAGATTTTCTTATCCGCCGGAGCGATGCCCTCGGTCGAGGTCGAGATGACGCAGCCGGAGTCGGCGATGCTCTGATCGAACTGCTCGCGCGAAAGACGCGCATTGAAGCCGGGAATCGCCTCGAGCTTGTCGAGCGTGCCGCCGGTGTGGCCGAGGCCGCGGCCGGAGAGCATGCCGATCGGAATGCCGCACGCGGCCACCCACGGAGAAAGCACCAGCGACACCTTGTCGCCGACGCCGCCGGTCGAATGTTTGTCGGCGATGAAGTCGTACTCGCTGCGAAGGTGCCACTGGTCGCCGCTGCGCAACATCGACTGCGTCAGCGTTGCCATCTCGTCTGCGGTCATGCCGTTGATGGCGACGGCCATCAACAGCGCAGACATCTGATAGTCAGGAATCTCACCGCGCGTGTAGCGCTCGATGAACAGCTCGATCTCGCGCGTGTCGAGCGGCGCGCCGCGGCGTTTGCGGTTGAGAACTTCGTACACGTTCAGTTCGGACATAGCGCGGGATTGTAGTATTCGCCGCGATGAAAGCCGTCGTGCTGCTCAGCGGAGGACTCGACTCCGCCACCGTCCTCGCGATCGCGAAGAGCGAAGGGCGATCGTGTTACGCGCTCTCGTTCGCGTATGGACAGCGGCACGGGATCGAGCTCGCTGCCGCGCAACGGGTCGCGCAATCGATCGGCGTCGATGAGCACGTCGTCTTTCCGATGGACCTGCGCGTCTTCGGTGGCAGCGCGTTGACAGCGGAGATCGATGTCCCGAAGGACGTTGCCGGCGCCGCGGGAATCCCGGTGACGTACGTCCCCGCGCGCAACACGATCTTCCTGTCGCTCGCCCTCGGCTACGCGGAAACGCGCGACGCCCAGGAGATCTGGATCGGCGTGAACGCGGTCGACTTCAGCGGCTATCCCGATTGCCGCCCCGAGTTTCTCGACGCGTTCCAGCGCGTAATCGTGACCGGCACGCGCAGCGGCGTCGAGCACGGCGAACCGCGGCTCATCGCGCCGCTGGTGACGATGTCGAAGGCGGACATCATCCGCCGCGGCACATCCCTCGGCGTCGATTACTCGCTCACGCACTCCTGCTACGACCCGGACGTTTGCGGCCTTGCTTGCGGCCATTGCGATTCGTGCATTTTGCGCAAGCGGGGATTCGAAGAAGCGGGGGTGACGGATCCGACGGCGTATTTGTCATCCTGAGAGGCTGTGAGGCGATCGGGCTGATCCTTGCTTCAACCTCGCCAGTAAGACATTTACAGAAGCGTACAAACGATGCCGCTACCACGTCCGCTTGAGCGGATGCGCTTCGGTATTGAAGACGACTTTGTCGAGGTCGAGGGCGGAGTCCGGTGCGAAGAGGAGGTAGGGCGGTATCACCGGAGATCCTGACGTCTTCCGCTTCGCGGTCGCGTCAGGATTGGGATCTTTGGATACGTCGGCCGATGGCGGAGAGAGAGGGATTCGAACCCTCGGTAGAGCTTTAGGCCCTACGACGGTTTAGCAAACCGTTGGTTTCAGCCACTCACCCATCTCTCCGTGGCGGAACCGTGGTGCCAAATGCACAGCGCAGAATGCGGATCGTACATCGCCAATTCCCGGGAGTGTCATCTCGCCGCGACAGCAAGTTATTGCGGAGTTCACTGGCACAGTTCGTGAAGCCGATTAGCTCGCCTCACGCATGTCGTTACGCAGTTCTTGCGGTATCGATTTTCAACGCGAAGGAGACTCTCATGGCGAATACAAGCAAACGCGGTTTTGCATCGATGGATGCGAGCAAACAGCGTGAGATTGCAAGCAAAGGCGGACGGGCGGCTCATGCAAAAGGGACCGCTCACGAATTCACATCCGATGAAGCGCGCGTAGCAGGACGGAAAGGCGGCGAGGCAGTGAGCCGCGACCGCGCCCACATGTCGGCCATCGGGCGCGAAGGTGGTCACAGCCGCGGACGCACGCGGCAGCCGGGCATCGCCGGCAACACAGACTCGATGGACACCGAGCGTCAGAACTACATCGGCCACGGCAGCGACCGCGGCACGTTCGAGGAGTCGAATCGCAATCCGTCGCCGTCATCGCGGCAGGAAAGCGGCAACGATTTCCGTAGCGACAACAACGCGAACCGCGGATCGTTCTAGCCCAACGTTGCGCCTAGCCTCTAACGAGAATCTCGTTGCATCCAGCACGGGTGGCCGGAGGCTAGGCCAACCAACGCAGCGGGCCGGGCCCGCTGGACAGACAGGAGCGATCGCACGTAAACGATGTATGACACATGTGCGAATCGTGGCGACGCTTTTTCTTGTCCTGACAGCGCCAGTCGTCGCGGCGCAACAACTCGATCAGTTTGAGAGGATTCTTCTTCCTGTCGAGCCGGTCTTCTACCTTCCCGGTGCCGATCGATTCTATGGCTCCGCCGTGACCTACGCCAGTAGTCACCCGATCCGGTACTACCCCGCCTCTGATCTTCTCGGTGTGCCGCTCGGCATCGGCGAGCTGACGCCGTCACATGGCGAGAATCTAAAAATCACCACGACCTCTCCCACCAACGGCGCCGGACGATTTCTCTTCGTGGAGAAAGGCGCCGCTGATGACATGGAATTGACGCTCAATCTCAATGCCGGCGGTGAAATCTATGGTGCTCTCACCACCGTGCCCGTCGTGCGAGAGTCTCAATTCCGCACCAGCAAACTGATTCTGCCGGGCATACGGCTCACCAGACACATCGAATGTTCACTCAAATACTCCGGTCCCTGTACGACGCACGGCGCGGACCGGCTGAAGGTCTACGTTTACGATGCTGACGGTACTGGGAGTAACGCGATGGTGGTGCGTGTCTGGCGCCACGAGCAACTCAGGCAGGAGACGGTTCTTGCTCTGAACCAGCGGAACGGTTCCGACCCAAGTTATCCCTATTACGGTGTGCTGGAGTACGACGGGACGTACAACCAATACCCCGACACGGTCGATACCGTCAGCATCGAGCTGCAACCAGTGCAAGAGCATGCGCGGTATTGGGCATTCGCGATCGTCATTCCGTGGGCCTATGAGGGTGTCACGATCGTTTCGCCGCGACCATGAACCGGCCGCACCAGAACGCCAAACGCGTTCGACACCTGCTCAAACTCGTGTTGAATCCGACAATTCGGCCGAGGCCAGGCCAACCAACGCTGCGGGCCGTGCCCGCCTGGTGTCCCCGGCAGGGATCGAACCTGCGACCCACAGCTTAGAAGGCTGTTGCTCTATCCGACTGAGCTACGAGGACAGAAGAGCGGAAGGAAAAATTGGTCGGGGCGAGAGGATTCGAACCTCCG
>JAXDIO010000052.1:0-10196 GCA_034663965.1 Thermoanaerobaculia bacterium
CGAAGCCGAGGAGCGAGAAGAGTGTGATGTCGCTGGCGGGCGGATCGCTCGTGATCGACGGCGTCAATCGATCGAGCGTGCCGGTCAGCGCCACCGTCACGTCGAGCGGTCCCGACTCGACCTCGGAGATCCCGCCGTTCACGCGCGCCTCGAGCGCGATGTCGAAGAACGGATCGATGCGGAACGGGTTCTGGAAATTGATCGAGCCGCGCACGATGCGATAGTCGATGTCCTGGAACTTGATTTTTCCGCCTTCGTTGAGCGTGACCAGGCCGAGGATGACCGGGCTGCCGAGCGTGCCGCTGACTTCGAGGTCCGCGCTGCCGGTGAAGTCGGCGATGTTGTTGCGCACGGCCAGCGTGTTGTCGCTGTTGAGATGCAGGCGCAGCGCGACATGGTCCTGCCACGATGCGCTGACGACCGGCGTGACGCCGCGGCGCGAGAGGACGGCGTTGAGCAGAGCGGAACCGATGTCGATGTCGCGGAAGTAGAGCGCACGATTGACGGTGACGTCGCCGGTGAGGATGGAGCGATCGAGATCGCCGCTGAGCAGCAGCGAGAAGTTGACCTCCATCGTCAGCCCTTCGAAATAACGGATGGCGACTTCAGTGCCCTGCAGCGTGACGCGCACGCTCTTCGGCGTCATGCCGTCCATGGCCACGGAACCGCCGAGAACGATCTGGCCGCCGCCGAGCCGCGCGTGAACGGAGTCGATGTCGATGCGGTCGCCGCGGAAAATGATGGTGCCGGTGATGTTGTCGATCATCTGCGGGAAGCCGGGCGCGCGCACCGAGGCGTTCTGGAATTCGGCACTGCCAGTGAAGCGCGGCGCATCGAGCGTGCCGGTCAACCCGCCGGCGATGGCGATGTGACCGTCGGCGTGAAGATCGGCGACGAAAAGTTGGAGCAGCGCGGCTTCGAGCGTGCCCTTCAGATCGATGTTAAGCCGCTTGGCGCCGGTCAACTCCGCGGAGCCGCCAACGGTGAATGTCGTCGCAGCGTCCTGACCGAGGGCGAGCTGGAAATCATCGAAGACGATGCGGCCGTCGTGCAGGCTGACACGCAGCGGCCGTGCCGGCGCGAAGGCGTGCTCGGAGATGCGCACGTTGAACTCGGGGAAGGTGGCGTCGATGCGCAACGTCTCGATCGAGGTGAGCTTGCCGCCGAGCTGCAGGTTGGCGGTGAGGCTCCCAGCGGCGGGCAGCGAAGCGGTCTTCGGCGACATGGCCAGCGCTTTGGCGATGTCGCTCACTTTGATCTGCACGAGACCGGAGAGCGTTCCGTCCGTTGCGACGCTGCCGTTGCCGTCGATGGTCAGGACGCCGGCCGCGGACCCCTTCACGACGAGTTGCCCGTTGCGAATGGCGATGTAGAGCGTCGGCGGCGGCGCGTCCGGCGGAAGGTTCAATCCCTTCAACGTCGCCTGATTGAGCGTCGCTTCGAGCACGAGCTCCGGCTGCGTCAGCGTGCCGGCGCCGGTGGAGCTGAGCGTGATGTTGCCGCCGAGGAGCCCAGCAAGCGATGAGAGGAGCTTCAACTTCGAGAGGTCGATCGACGACGACTTGATCGTGTACGAAAACTGGTTCGTGCCGAAGTCGACCTGCGCTTCGCCGGTGATCGTTCCGGCCGGCGCGACGACGGTGACGTTAGTCGCCTTCATCGCACCTTGCGTGAACGTGATGTCGGCTTTCGCGCTCGTGACCGGCTCGCCGTAGATCGAGCCATTCGCGATCGTGATCGCTCCGGCGCCCTCGAGCTTCGACTTCGGTCCGCTGATGTGCAGATGTCCGCTGATGTCGCCGCTCACCGGGACGGTGCCGAGGTCGAGGAAGGTGATGATGTCGGCGACCGGGAACGACTTCGTGTTGATATCGAGATCGAACGACGTATTGCCCTTGCCCGGCAGCCAGGCCACGGTACCGTTGAGACGCAGATCGCCTTTGGCCTGGTGCACGAGCAGGTTGGCGAAGGTGACTTTGCCTTCGTCGGGCGTGCCGGTGACGACGAGCTTGCCGGTGCCGATGCCTTTGATGGCCAGCTTGAGATTCACCACCTGGATCGCGCGCGCGACGTCGTAGTTGAGCGCGTCGATGGCGAGATCGAATTGCGGTGATGGACCGCGATCGGGGAAGGTGATGGTGCCGGTCATGGCCATCCGCGCGGCGCCGTCGCGGAATGTTGCCTTCTCGAACGTGAGCTGACTCTTGCCGCCGGCGTAACGAAGGTCGATCTCGGAGTCGCCGAGGAGGATGTTGTTGTATTTCGTTGCGCTGCCGGTGATGCGCGCCACGACTTCCGGCGCTTTGATTTTGCCGCGGACGTTGCCGGTGATGTCGCCGCTGCCGCCGAGGCCGAGCAGCGTGTACGTGTTCTTGCCGGCGGAGTGCGCGAAGTTGTAGCCGATCTTGTCGAGCTCCGCGAAGTCGCTGCTGTGGATCTTCAGCAGCAGATCGGTCCACGCGTCTTCGATGCGAAACTTGCCGGTGAAGTCGATGGTCGACGCGTCGGTGACGAGTTCCGCTTTGCGGAACGTGACGGTGCCGTTGTCGAGCGCGAAGTCCGTCGAGCCGCCGAGCGGAATCGGATACGTGGCGTTCGAGAAGGCAGTCGCGTTCTTCGCGAGTGTCGCAATTCCTTCGCCGGCGCCGGCGAGCACGCGATCCTTCTCCCAGTGATACGCGAGATGTCCCGTCGCGCCGCCGCGCAGGCCGGTCTCTTTGATGCCCCAGTCGCTGAAGAGTTTCTCGATCGAGACGCCGTTGTAGCGGAGATCGACGCTCATCGGATACGGCTCGGAGTACGTGGGCAGCGTGTAATGCGCGGCGATGCTTCCGCCGCCGTACGTGGCGCGCTGCACGTCGACGATGGCGCGGTCGCCGGTGATGTTCATTGCGCCGTGCACGTTGGCGAGGTCGTAAACATCGGCGCTGATCTTCGGCGACAACCAGCCGCCGGCCAGCGTCATCGTGCCGCCTTTGCCTTTCAACGTGCCGTCGAGATCGATGATCCCGTCGAGCACTTTGTTGACTTTGAAAATCTCGCGGACGCGATTGAGTCCGATCTGCGACGTGAGGTGCAGGTTGTACGCGGCCTCGCTCAACGGTGCGACGCTTCCGTTTGCGAAGACGCGCAAGTCGTTGCCCCCTTCGAGCGCAAATGACTGCAGCGCGAGGTTGTCGGGCGTGAATCGGAACTGCGTCCGCAACGCGGCGCGGATCGGCAGGTAGTCCTGAATATTCAGCGTGAACTGCGGGCTGCTGAGAACTCCGGAGTACAAATCCTCGGTTGAAAGAACGTTGATGGTCGACGTGATGTCGTTCGCCGCCGCCGTGATGGTGTGGCGGCGATCGAGCAGTTCGAACGCGCCGCGCTGCACGTAGAGGTTGCCGAGGTCGAGGTGGTAAATCTCGTATCGCGATGGCGGTCCCGAGTTCCATTTCGGAAAGTTGTGCGTGAGCTTCGCGCCGGTCGGATAGATCTCGAAGTAGAGATGCGGCTCGACAAGATCGATGCGTCCGACGTGGATCTTGCGTCCCCAGAACGAGTCGATGCCGCCCGTGACGATGACCTGCTTCGCAGTCGCGAAATACGGATGTACCGCGCCGGGCGAATTGGCGACGCGCAGTCCATTGATGATGATGCGGCTCTGGCGTCCGCCCTCGATCTGGACGGAGTCGATATCAACATTGCGGCCAAGTCGCGCCTCGAGCGTCTTCTCGATGCGCAGCCGAACCAGCCCGGCGAAACTCGACGATCCGAGATACCACCAGCCGCCGATGACGATCACCGCGAGCAGAACGAAAAAGCCGACGGTGGAGCAGCCCATCCACTTGAGGCAGCCCCACATCGGGCCGCGCCTCTGCCTCTCCCGCGCGGAGCGGTGCTGGGGCTCCTCGGCTACCGGTTCGATCGTCATTACGTAGAGGCCGCCAACGTCCTGCTAAGTGCGGGCCAGACGGCCGGACGAATGATAGTCGGCGGCACGCCCGCGCAACGATTCGTTGACAGGCGGACGGCAGCGTCCCACGGCCGGAACGCTGGCGTCTCGCCGGCTGGCTCGGCGGCGTCCTCGCTGCCGAATGGGAGGCTTGCGCGGATGCCGGGTTACCAGCGGCATTCGAGGGTTTGCCGGGCCGGCAGCGAGACGCAGCCGGGCCAGCCGGCGGGGACGCCAGCGTTCCGTCGCTACGCGGTTAACACCGTGACGTCGGGATGCTTCCACAACGCGCTGGCGGGAAAGTCCTCGGTGATCTCGCCGCTGCGAAGGCGTTCGATGGCGGGGCGTTTCTTGTCGCCGCTGGCGAGGAGGACGATCGACTTCGACTCCAGGATCGTCCCGATGCCCATGGTGATCGCGTGTGTCGGGACGTTGCCGTCCGGAAAGAGCGGCGCGTTCGCGGCGCGCGTCGACTCGGTCAGCGAGACGATGCGCGTGCGCGAGTCGAACGGCGTGCCGGGTTCGTTGAATCCGATGTGGCCGTTGCTGCCGAGTCCGAGGAATGTGAGATCGAGTCCGCCCGCGTCAGCGATCTCGCATTCGTAGAAGTCCGGGTCGGGTGCCATGCCGTTCGGGATGTGCGCGTTCGATTTCTCCATGTCGACGTGACTGAAGAGATGCTCGTTCATGAACATGCAGTAGCTGCCGGGATGCGTCGAGTCGATTCCGACGTATTCGTCGAGATTGAACGTGACCACGTCGCGGAAGCAGTGGTACTCGCGGCTGCACGCTGCCACGACGCGTTCGTACATTTTCACCGGCGTGCGGCCGGTCGGCAGGCCGAGGACGATGCGCGGATTGCGGCGGATCGCGGTCAGGAAAATGTTCGCGGCGCGATCGGAGAGTGCGTCGTAATCAGAAAGCGTTTCCCAATTCACAACCGCTCGCCTCGCAAGTACGTTGCCGCAATTTCAAAACGATCGGTGAGGACGACGACGTCGGCGTCGTAGCCCGGCGCGAGTTTTCCCTTGCGGTTGGCGACGTTGAGAATTCGCGCGGGGACTTCGGTCGCGAGCGGCAGCACGAGATCGAGCGGCAGGCCGGCCAGCTCCACCATGTTCTGCACGGCGCAACGCATCGTCAGCACGCTGCCGGCGAGCGTCCCGTCGCTGAGCCGCGCCGCGCCGTCGGCAACGGTAATGTCGTGATCGTAGAGTTTGTAATTGCCGTCCGGCATCCCGCACGCGCGAACTGCGTCTGTGATCAGCGCGATGCGGTGCGGCATCGCCAGCGCGGCGATGCGCAGGACCGCGGGATGGACGTGAGTGCCATCGGCGATCAACTCGACAGTCGCATCAACCGACGTCAACGCCGCCCCGACCGCGCCAGGCTTCCGATGCTCGAGTCCCGTCATGGCGTTGAAGAGATGCGTGAAGTGCGACGCGCCCCACGTCAGCGCGGCCACGCAATCGGCATAGTCGGCGGCGGTATGGCCGATCGAGAAAAGGATGCGATCGCGAAAATGTTCGATGAGCGCACGTGCCCCTTCGATCTCCGGCGCAACGGTCATCATCCAGCGAAGGTGCGGCCCCTCGGCCACCAGCGCCGCAAGCTCGTGAATCTCAGCCGGACGAATCGACGCAACATCCTGCGCACCCGCACGCGCGACGCTGATGTACGGCCCTTCCAGATGGATTCCGCAGATCTCCGACCCATCGTTGAGCGGCGAAGCGCGTGCGATCGCGATCACGGCATCGTGCAAATCCTGCCGCGATGCCGACAGCGTTGTCGCCGCCATCGCGGTCGTTCCCTCGGTCGCATGAAAGCGACGCACGCACGAGATCGCGTCATCGGTCGCATCCATGAAATCGGCGCCGTTGCCGCCGTGAATATGAACGTCGATGAATCCCGGCACGATCACGCCGTCGAACGCTTCGCTGCCGATGGGCGGATAGGCGGCGTCGCGGACGTCGGTGATTCGTCCGTCATCGATGCGGATCAGCGTTCCTTCGCGGAGCTCGCCGCCAACGAAGGCGCGGCCGAAAATGGTGCGGTCGCTCATAAGCAGATCTTGCCCAGGATCGTGGAGTTTCCGCCGGTGACGGAGGCGACGTTCGTGTCGAGGCCGGAGATGGAGTCGCTGGCGATGAGCGCCATCGCCATCGCTTCTTTTTCCTGGAGAAATTCGTACACCTTGATCTCCGTGTCCGGCAGCCGTTCGCGCATCATTTGCAGCAGCGCCGGATTTTTCGCGCCGCCGCCGGCGACGATCATCTCGTCGACGTGGCGTCCGATGAATTCGCGATACGCGTGCGCGATGCTCTCGGCTGTGAACGCGGTGGCGGTGGCGATCAGATCGTCAGGCGCGACATCAGCGAAACGGTCGGCCATACGCGCGGCGAACTGGCGGCCGAAACGTTCGCGCCCTGTCGTCTTCGGCGGCTTCAGTTGAAAGTACGGATCGGACATGCACCACGCCAGCACGTCCTCGCGAACCGTTCCGCGCGAAGCGCGCCCGCCATCGCGGTCGAATGTCTCCGCGCCTTTCGTGACGAGATACATCAGCGAGTCGATGACCATGTTGCCCGGCCCGGTGTCAAACGCGACCACCTCGTCGAGCGTCGCGTTCGGCGGAATGAACGTGACGTTGGCGATGCCTCCGATGTTCTGCATCGCGCGCGCGAGTTTCGGATGGCGAAGCTGGCCCCAATCAAAGTACGCGACGAGCGGCGCGCCATGTCCGCCAGCAGCGACGTCGCGCACGCGCAGGTCTCCCATGGTGATGATGCCGGTGCGCTCGGCGATGACGGCAGCCTGTCCGATCGCGAGCGTCGATCGCGTCGTGATCGGCTCATCGAGCCACGGCAAATCCGCGGTCGAGGGCTCCGTCGTCGGCCGCGGACGATGCCAGATCGTCTGGCCGGCCGCGGCGATGAGATCGACGTCGTCGTTCTTCATTCCGGCGTCGGCGATCAAACGATTCGCGGCCTGCGCGAACAGCTCGCCGAGGACGAAGTCGAGATGGCAGATCTCCTCGATCGTCCATGGCGCGGGATGCTCGCCGGTGACCGGATCGGTGAGCTTGCGGTCGCGCTCGCGTTCGAAGAGCAGCTTGATGCGCGTCTGGATTTCCTGCGGGAAGCCGAAACTGCCGAAGCGCAGTTTCTCGATGCGGGCACCGTCGCGCGCATTGCCTTCGATGCGCACGAGCACGGCGTCGATGGCATCGACCGAGGTGCCGGACATGAGGCCGATGACGACGCGTTTCTTTTTCCGCGCGATCTCGATGAGGCGCTCGACGCGATTCACGTTTCGAGCACCTCGCGCAGATTTCCGTTGTGCGCATCGAGCAGCGCGCGCGCGTCGTCCGCGGTCATCTTTTTCCGCGCGATGACCGTCGCAAGTTTCACGTTTCCGTCCGCGTCGCGAATGGCCTGCACAGCCGCGGGACGTTGCACGCCTGCCGCCAGTTCGACCATGCGCACCGCGCGACTGCGCAGTTTTTCGTTCGTGGCCGGCATGTCGATCATGAGGTTCGAATAGCAGCGGCCGAGGCGGATCATGACGCCGGTCGACAGCGTGTTCAGGACGAGCTTCTGCGCCGTCCCGCTCTTCATCCGCGACGATCCCATGACCACCTCGGCACCAGTATTCGGCGCGATGACGATGTCCGCCTCGCTGGCCAGCGGCGCATTCGCATTCGACGTGACGGCAACCGTGAGCGCGCCGAGCATGTTCGCGCGGCGAATCGCAGCGACCGTGTAGGGAGTCGTTCCCGACGCCGCAATCCCGACCACCGCATCTTCCGCTTTCACCTCGGCGTTAACCGCGGCAATCGCGGCCTCTTCGTCATCCTCAGCACCTTCGACCGCATGCAGAAATGCGCGCTCGCCACCGGCCATCAGCACGCGCACGAGCGACGGATCGACGCCGTACGTCGGCGGCAATTCGGAGGCGTCGAGCATCGCGATCCGTCCGCTCGTTCCGGCGCCGGCGTAGAAAAGCCGGCCGCCGTGCGACATGCGATCGGCAATCTGGTCGATGGCGTGCGCGATGCGGTCGGCCTCGGCGGCAACCGCGCCGGCGACGAGCGCGTCCTGCTCCTGAATGATCCGCACGATCTCGCGCGCCGATCGCAGGTCGATGTCCAGACTCGCTTCGAGCCGCTCCTGGCTCATGGCCCGGCGAAGATATCATCCGCGCCGATGCCCACTCTCATGCAGAAGATCCGGCTCGGTATTCGCGGATGGCAACGCCGCCGCGAGGAGAGCGAGAAGGAGTTCCTGACGCGCAACACGTCGTGGGGCGTTGCGGCGCCGGTCGCTGCCGCTGCGCCAACAAAGACACGCACCTTCGCGATCGACATGGAAGGGCTGACCGTCGCGTACCTGGACGACTCCGGCCAGCTCGCACATTTCCTCGATACGTCCGACGGCGAAATCGTCGATGTGCGCATCTCCGAATCTTCGACATATCCCGAGCCGCGCTACTGCCGCATCCCATCGCGCAACGCGAACGCCGATGCCGACGATCGCCGCGCATTCATCGCATCGCTGGATGCGTCGCCATCGCGCGACGCGCTCGCGCGCAGCAGCGGCGCCGAATCCTTTCGCCACGCCTTGTCCGCCGACCGCACCCTCGAACGCGCCTGGTACAACTTCCGAAACGATCGCGCCATCGAAGCGATCGAAGCGTGGCTCGAACGATCCTCGTGACAGCGGGATCAACGCACAGGTTTCCTCAAGCGCGAAGCCGGAGCGACGACAACCTATACTCCGCGCCGTGATTACGGAGGAGCGAAACGACCTCGCCGCGGGCGTCATCCGCGCGCTCCTGTGGCTCGCAGCGTTCTGCTTCGCGGCCGGACTCTTTCTCGCCGCCACGCTGCTACTTCGCGGCGTTCCGCCGACGGCGCATGTGGCGGTGGGACGCGTCACCGTCGAGAACGCGTCGAAACTGCGCGACTACCTCACCGCACTCCTCTTCCTTCTCATCACGCCGAGCGCGACCATCCCGCTCTTCCGCCTCGGCGCGCGTGAGAACGACCGGCTCCGAAAGGCGGTCGATGGCGACGGCGTTCGCAACCTCGTCTCGCTCCTCTTCGTCGCGCCGTTTTTTCTTGCGCCATTTCTCTACCTGACCACGTTCAAGCCCGCTTGGCCGGTGCTGATCCCGGTCGCCATCTCGCAGCTGCTCCCGCGCGCCGTCATCACATGGCAGCGGCGGATGTGGGTGCGGCGATTGTTCGTCGCGGAGATGCAGCCGTTTCACGCGCTCATCGCGGTCGAGGCGCTGGCGTGGATCCTCTTTCGCTACATCGCCGTCGGCAAACGGATCGCGCACATTCCGACGCTGTTTCTCGAAATCGCCTTCATCGGATTCTTCATCGCGCTCTTCTGGCTGGCCTTTCTGCTGGTCGCGCGCATCGCCGCATTCACATTCGATCTGACGACCGAAGCGGCATTGCAGCGGATCGCCATCGCCGCATTGCCGCTGGTGATCCTGCCTCCGCTGGCCATCCTCTTCGTTCCCGGCAGCACGGCGATCGTGATCGCCGGCGTGATGATGCTGCTCGCGCTGCCGTTGATGTTGATGAAGCGCGAGGCGATTGACGGCCGCCACGTCCGCAACCTGATCGCGTTCGCCATCCTGCCGTTTCTGCTCTTCTGCATCAGCTACGCGTCGACGGCATCGCTGACTCAATGGATCGATCTTTTCCACCGCGGCGAATCGCTCGGGCCGGCCTCCGATCTGCTGCGCGGCAAAGTGCCGTTCCGCGACGTCTTCGCGCTGCACGGCCTCCTCGAAGACGGTCTGCTCGACACGTGGCTCATGCAGCTCTTCGGACGCGACGTGAACGTCGTCCTCCTCCGCCCGGTCGTCCTCGGCTCGGTCGCCGTGGCCATGCTCTGGTACCTCGGCATGGTGATCTTCGACTCGATCCCGCTGGCGATGCTCTCGATCCTCCTAGGCGCGGTGACGACGGTCGACAACGAGCGCGCGCTGCTCGAAATCGTCTCGATCGCGCTGCTCATCGGCGCGCTTCGCCGCAACTCACGATGGCTTGCACTGTTCAGCGGTGTCGCGGCGGGCTTGACGATTTTCTACAGCCTCGACATCGGTCTCTACTCCGTCGGCGGCGGAATCCTCGCTCTGATCGGTTTCGGTCTGATGACCCGCCGCGCGAAAACCGTCATCGCTCCGCTGCTCGCGTTCTTCGCCGGCATCGCAATCGGCGCCGCGCCCTTCCTCATCTACC
>JAXDIO010000055.1:0-9998 GCA_034663965.1 Thermoanaerobaculia bacterium
TTCCCGCGTTTCCCGCCGATGACGACGCCGACTTCAACGCGTGCAAGTACTGCCCCGTGAATCACTCCTGCCGCACGAAGCACGACTTCGCCGAGAAGTATCTGATCACGCGCCACAACGAGCCGCGTACGCTCCTCGGCGGAGGCGCCGATTGAGCGTGGTGTCCGTCCAGTCGGCATTCGCATTCGACAAGCCGCGGCGCCGCAACATCGTCATCGAGGCCGGCGCCGGCACCGGCAAGACCACCGCGATCGTGGCTGAGGTGCTGCGGCTGTTGCTAGGCGACGAAGCGCTGTCGCCGGAGCGAATCGTCCTCGTCACCTTCACCGAAAAGGCGGCGGGCGAGATCGCCGATCGCATTCATCAGGCGCTCACGGAGCTCGCGTTGCGTTTCGATTCCGGCGAAAGCGTTTCGTGGCCGATCGGATCCGCGACGCCGTTGTTCGAAGTTCCGAGCGGACAGCGCGACGCGCATCACAAAGCCTGCATCGCGCAGCTCGGGCGTATCGAGTCGCTCCGTTCGCAGACGATTCACTCGTTCTGCCAGAACCTTCTGCGCCAGTTTCCGATCGAGGCCGGACTCGATCCGCAATTCACCATCATCGAAGGCTTCGAGCGCGCGCTGCTTTACGGCGAGCTGTACGACGCGTGGGTCGACGACGAGACCCGCCTCCATCCGACCGCCGAGGCGAAGCGCGATTGGGAAGTGCTGCTCGAACACGTCGGCTATCTGTTCCTGGTCCGCAACATCATCCTGCCGATGCTCGATCGCCGCGATCTCCTGCTCGACGACACCTACGACCTCGGCGCGCTCGATCTCATCGAACACGAGCTGCTGATCGCGATCGAGAAACTGCGCGGCTGCGATTCCGTTCCCGGCATTTGCGATTACCTTCGCGAACACCGATCGCCGCCGCGCGGGAGCACGATCGAGACGTGGCTGGAGTATCTGCGGCCGATCGCGAATGAGATTCGCACGACCGATCTGCCGCGCGGGAAGGTCAACGAGCAATACAAGCAGCCGCTGCGCGTCCTGCGGGCGTCGGACAAGAAGAGTCATTCGGTCTACGACCAGCTTTCTTCGCATCGCGCGGCCGTTTCACTGCTCGCGCTGACGCGCCGGTTCGCGGCGTTTCTCGAAGAAGAAAAGCGGAAGCGCGGCGTCGTCGACTTCGACGATCTCTTGCTACGAACGCAGAGCGTGCTCGCCGATCCAGCTGTGCTGCGCCGCGCGCGCGAGCAGTTCGACTACATCTTCGTCGACGAATTTCAGGACACCGACCGTGTGCAGGCCAACATCATCGACCTGCTCGCGCGAAACAGCGACGGCGCCGCGATCGACGGCCGCACCGTCATCGTCGGCGATCCGAAGCAGTCGATCTACGGCTTCCGCCGCGCCGATCTCGAAACGTACGGCGCGTTCACGCGCGGTCTGCTCGCCGAGGGTGCGGAGCATCGCAAGCTGGAGATGCAGTTTCGGAGCACGCCGCAACTGCTCGCGGCGATCAATGCGATCTTCGCGTTCATCTTTCCGGAGACCGAGCCGGATCCGAACGTTTTCCGCCCCGTCTACCATCGCCTCACCGCCGCGCGAGCCAGCACGCAAACAGACGCGTCGGTTACCTTTCTCGACGCACCGGTCGGCGGCGATCGCGAGGATCGCTTCGTCGCCGAGGCCGAGGCGATCGCAGCGTGGATCGAACAACGCGGCGGGGAGCTTCGCAAGTACGCGCTGCTGCTTCGTCGCACGGGCAAGCTCGACGACTATCTCGACGTCTTCGACCGGCGCGGTATTCGCTACGTGCTGCCGGCTACGCGCCTGTTTCTCGATCGACCTGCTCCCGTCGATCTGCTGGCGGTGCTGCGCGCGATCGCCTTTCCGTTCGATCGCGGCGCCGAGGTTTCCGCGGCGCGCACGCCGTACTTTGCGCTGACGGATCTCGAGATCGCGCTCGGCAACGACGCGTATGAACAATTCACCTCGGTCCTCGAATCGCTGCGATCGGCCTCGCGTCATCTGACGGTGGCGCAATTGATCGACCTCGTCATCCGAACCTGCGGAATCGAAAACCTCTACGCCGCCTCGGCGGACGGAAAGCGTTCGTTACGCCATCTCGAACACGTCCGCGCCATCGCGTTCGCCTACGACCAGCGCGTCGGAGGTTCGGTGCGGCAATTCGTCAGCGAGATTTCGCGGCGCCGCGCGCAGCCGGACGAGATGGAGCCGTCGCTCGCCGACGACACCGACGACGCCATCCGCATTCTCACGGTGCACACGGCGAAAGGGCTGGAGTTCGACACCGTGATCCTCCCCGATCTCGAATTCCCATCGCCGCCGCCAAACATTTTTCTCGTCGACGAACCACGAAGTCTCGTGCTGACCGGACAAGTTGAGACGCTGTCGGCGAGCGACACGCGATCGGGCACGAAGTCGCTGAAGGACATCGGTACGCAACGAGAGGAGGCCGAGACGCGCCGGCTTTTCTACGTGGCGGTGACGCGCGCAAAGGAAGAAGTAGTTTTCGTCGCCGGCGCGCCGCAGAAGCGTGGTTTCTACAAATTCGTAGATGAGATTTTCAATCCATCATCGATCGCCTGGCCGGATGGTCCCTCGCGAACGGTGCGGATGGTGACGATCGGCAGCGAAACGGTTCCCATCGCGTTCGAACGCGTGACCGGCGAAGGTGCCGGCGTACGGACGCGCCGCCGATTGGCCGACGCCACACTCGAAGCGGAGCTTGCGGCGCTCCCGATCGTGGAACCGTCTCTCCCCTCGCCCGCCGCGCCTCCGGAGATTTTGGCGCGCGCTGACGTGCTCACCCGCCGCGCCTCGGCACAAAAACGCGGAGCCGGAATCCTGCTGCATCGCGTCCTCGAGATCTGGGACGGCCGCGCACCGATCGAGCCGCTGCTCAAATCGCTCGCTGCCGAACAAGCCGTTGACGCCGCGACAGCAACGCTCGTCCGCAAGCGTCTCGCTGTCCTCGCGAAATCGGAAACCTTCCGCCGCATCACGAACGCCGAGCTCCTCGGCCGCGAAGTTCCGCTCCTGACCCCGAACGGCGAACGCCGCATCGACCGCCTCGTTCGCGAAGGCGCCGACGATTTAGTCATCGATTACAAGAGCGGACAGCCGTCCGATGAGCGCATCGCGCGCGATCGCGCGCAAGTTGCGAATTACTGCGCCGCGATGTCGGCGATCACCGGCCGCGCGTGCAAGGGGTTAGTTTGGTACATCGATGTCGACATCGATCGCGCGATCGAGGTCAAAAGCGCTTAACCACAAAGACACAAAGAGCACGAAGAGATTTTCTTTGTGTCCTTTGTGCCTTTGTGGTGAAAAGCTTTTCCCGCGCAATAATCACGCGATGCCGCTGTACAAAGTCGCACTGCTTTCCTTCGTCGCGCTGGTCACGATGGTCAATCCGCTCGCCGTCGCGCCGTCGTTCATCGCGCTGACGGATGGCGCTTCGCGGCGCACCCGCGCCAGCGTCGCCTTCGTCGCCGGCGTCTCGTGCGTCGCGGTCCTGACCGTCTTTTTTCTCGCGGGCAACTATGTTTTCAACTTCTTCGGCATCACCGTGCCGGCGTTTCAGATCATGGGCGGCGTGCTGTTCCTGACGAATGCGCTGCGCAGCCTCATCGCTGACGATCGCCGCGGATTCAACATCGGCGGCGAGAAGCGGATCGAGGACAGCGACGTCGAGAAGGCCGACATCGATCCGTCTTCGATCGCCATCGTTCCGATCGCCGTGCCGATGCTCTCCGGCCCCGGCGCGATCACCTCGGTCATGGTCCTCGTCAATCTCTATCCCGACATCGAACAGCGGCTGGCTGTGATCGTAGCCATCGTCGCCGTGGGCGTCGTCTCCTGGCTCGTGCTGCTGTCCGCGCTTCCGCTCTCGCGCATCATCGGCGACCGCGGCCGCGCCGTCTTCACCAAAATCATGTCGCTCCTCCTCGGCGCGATCGGCATTCAGTTCATCATCAACGGACTGAAGCCGGTCGTGATTGAGATCATGAAGGCGGGGTGACCGAATGAGTGAAAAGAAACGCATCCTCTTCCTTTGCACTGGAAACGCTGCGCGGAGTCAGATGGCCGAGGGGCTGATGCGGGCGTTTCATGGGGATGTGGTGGATGTCGTCTCGGCGGGATCGCGGCCCGCGGGATGGGTGCATCCGCTCGCGATTTCGGCGCTCGCGGAGATCGGAATCGACATTCGCGATGCGCAGTCGAAATCAGCGGATCAGTTTCTCGATCAAACCTTCGATATCGTCGTCACCGTCTGCGACTCCGCGGCGCAGGACTGCCCACTCTGGCCGGGGGCCAAGCGCATCGAGCACTGGCCGATCGAAGATCCGACGTGGGGCGATGGGAACGGGGCGGCGCGGTTTGCGGCGACGAGGGATGAATTGGCTCGGCGGATCGAAGAGTTGATGAAACCCGAATGTTGAATGTTCAATGTTGAATGGGCTCCGCTCGGCGTTTCATTCATTCAACATTCAACATTCAACATTCAACATTTGCTTTTAGGGTGACAACCTCTCCACCACCCAATCCTTCACATCGCTCCGCAGCCGGTACCAGAAACGGTCGTGCAGACGATCGCTGCGGCCCTGCCAGAACTCGAAGAGCAGCGGGATCACACGATAGCCGCCCCAATGTGGCGGACGGGGGATGGGAACGTCTTTGTACGTCGTCGACAACTCCTCGAATCGCGCGTCGAGCGCGCCGCGGCCAGCGAGGACGCGGCTCTGTTCCGAGGCCCATGCGCCGAGCTGGCTGCCTCGGGGGCGGGTCGCGAAGTACGCGTCTGACTCTTCTTCCGTCGTCCGCACCACCGCCCCTTCGATCCGAACCTGCTGCTCGAGCGATTGCCACCAGAACACCAGCGCCGCGCGCGGATTGTCGTGGATCTGCTTCGCCTTGCGGCTGTTGTAATTCGTGTAGAAAACGAAGCCGCGATGGTCGAACGACTTGAGGAGTGCGATGCGCGCCGCGACCTCGCCCTCCAATCCCGACGTTGCCAATGTCATCGCCTCGGGCATGGCGATCCCGGCGGCTTTCGCGGCACCGAACCAGCGCTCGAACTGCACGAACGGATCGGGATCGAGGTCAGTCTCCATCAACTGCGTCACAGAAATCTCCTCGGCGGAAGATATCGCACGCTCATGCCGGCGGGTACCACTGGTAAAGAAAAAAGTAGACGATCACGCCGGTCACGGAGACGTACATCCACAGCGGGAACGTCCACTTGGCGATGCGGCGATGCTGCGCCACGCGCATCTTCAGTCCGTTGCGCACGGAGAGGATGGCCATCGGCACGATGGTGATGGCCAGGATCGTGTGCGAGATCAGGATCGTGAAGTAGAGCGGTCTCACCCACCCGGTCGCGGTGAAGCGCGTGACGACGCCGTGCCGCAGGATGTGATTGAGAACGTAGCAGGCCAGAAAGACGAGCGACGTTACGCACGCGGCCAGCATGAAGCGCTTGTGCATCGCGATGTTGCGCCGCCGGATGAAAACGTACGCGATGAGCAGAAGCACACCGCTGGTGCCGTTGAGCGTTGCGTTGATCGCGGGAAGGATCTGCATCGACGCGGGACTGTAGCAGACCCGCACACGATGCTTGACACAACGGAGCGCTGGCGTCTCGCCGGCTGGCTCGGCTGCGTCTTCGCTGCCGAATGGGAGGCTTGAACGGTTGTGTCGTTACAAGCGACATTCGAGGGTTTTGCCCGGTCGGCAGCGAGACGCAGGGCCAGCCGGCCGGGACGCCACCGCTCCGACGTAAGGCCGGCGATGCCGGCTCAATCCTCGCGAAGCAATTCGTTGACGGTACTGGCGACGTGATCCACCGCATCATCGTTCGTCGCGCTGTAGTACTCGCGGATCACGCCGTTTTTATCAGCGATCGCGAACTTCACGCTGTGCAGGACCGACTCGTTCGCCGCCCCGGTCGCGTCGCCGGCGGCGAGCTTGAATCCTTTCACCGACAGATCGACGATCGTCTTGCGGTCGCCGGTCAGGAACAGCCAGCGCGGATCGTTGCGCGCGTACATCGCGTAGCCGCGCAGCACCTCGGGCGTGTCGCGGATCGGATCGACGCTGATCGAAACGAAGCGCACCGGTGACTGCTTCGGGATCCTCTTCGTCAGCTTCTGCATCGTGGCCGTCATCATCGGACACGTCCCCGCGCAGTTCGTGAAGATGAAGTCGTAGACGACGACGTTGCCTTTCATCTCGCTGATGCGCACCTGCTTGTTTGCCTCGCTGACCAGTTGAGCGTCAGGTAAAAGAAACAACTTCGGCAAGTCGGATTCGTGGTGGCAGGCAAGTGCGAGGAGAACTGCTGGAAGGAGGAGGCGCCGGAACATCGGCGCGAAGGGTAGCACGTGATATGAGTGCGCGAACGTGCTGAAAAACAAGACCATCGTCGTCACGGGAGCATCGAGCGGAATCGGCCGCGCGGCTGCGCTGGAGCTGGCCCGCCGCGGCGCGAATCTAGTCCTCGCGGCGCGGCGCGCCGAGCTGCTCGAAGAGGTTGCCATCGCCTGCCGTGCCCTCGGCGTTGAATGCCGCACCGTCGTCACCGACGTCACGCTGCGCTCCGACTGCCAGCATTTGATCGACGTCGCGGGCGACGTCGACGTCCTCGTCAACAACGCCGGTTTCGCCATCTTCGATGCATTCGAATCCGCCAAACCCGATGACCTCGAGTCGATGATGCAGACGAACTACTTCGGCGCGGTCTGGTGCGCGCAGGCGGTTTTGCCGCAGATGCTGGCGCGGCGGCGCGGCACGATCGTCAACGTGGCCTCGATCGCCGGGATCATGGGATACGCGCGGATGGGCGGTTATTGTGCAACGAAGTTCGCGATGATCGGCTTCTCCGAAACGCTCCGCGACGAGGTCCTCGGCCGCGGCGTTCGCGTGGCCATGGTCTGCCCCGGCACCGTCGAAACGGAGTTCTTTGTGAAGGCCGAACGCGGAAAGATGCCGGGCGCATCGCGGCTGGTGCTGGCCATCAAGCCGGAGAGCGTGGCGAAGGCAATCGCCAATGCCGCCGAAGATGGGAAGTACCGAAGGATCCTGCCGATCGGCGCGATGGCGTTCATGCGGCTCAAAGAACTCTTTCCGCGATTCGCACACGTGCTGATGCGCCGCGTGTCGTCGATGATGGAGCCTCGCCGATGAAACGAAAAGCTCCCGTGACGATGGCGCTGCTGGTGATCATCGCCATCGTCTTCGCATTCGAAGTGCTGACACACGCATACGACACCGACCAGGGAATGATCGATCTCGGCGCGATCGTGCCCGGCCTCGTGCAGCACGGCGAGTTGTGGCGCCTGATCACGTCGATGTTCCTGCACGCCGGCTGGCTGCACTGGCTCGCCAATTCGTGGGCGCTCTATCAGCTCGGAACGCTGTACGAAGTGCTCTTCGGCTCGAAACGCTTCACGCTGATCTACTTCTCGACCGGCATCATCGCCGGCTTGGCCAGTTCGCTCTACAACCACGGACCAGCGGTCGGAGCGAGCGGCGCAGTCTTCGGCATCCTCGGCGCGTTCATCTTCTCGATCCGCCGCTCCCCGCTCTACCGCCACCAGCCGTGGACGCGCAGCCTCATCGCGCAACTCGTCTTCTGGATCGTGGTCAACCTGGCCATCGGAGCCTCGATCCCGCACATCGACAATTACGCGCACATCGGCGGCCTGATCTCGGGACTGCTGCTGGGATTCATCCCGCATCGAATTCCGCCGCCGCCACCGAGCGAGAGCGTGATCGATGTGGGGACGCAAACCGTTTGAACCACAGAGACACAAATGGCACAAAGGGATCTCTTTGTGCCCTTTGTGTCTTTGTGGTGAAGAGCCTTTTTTAATTTCGACGCAGCGCCAACCGCAGGTCTTGCCCGCCGAAGACGCGCTCGTTGAGGGCGTCGACGAGTCCGCGAAGATCCTCGCTCGTCGCTACGAAGCGGCTCGCGTCCGGGAACGGATGGATTGCGCGAATCTCGTCGATCGCGAAACCGTATTCGCGTCCGAGGAGCGTGAGGGCGGCTGGATGGCGCGGCGCGAGGTGGGTCGGATCGCGCCAGAACTCGGAGGCGCTGACGGCGAGGGACTCGGCATTCGGCGTTTCGATGATGAGTAATCCGCCGCTTCGCAGCACTCGCGACGATTCCGCAAATAGCGCGAAAAGCGCGTCGACTGGCAGGTGTTCGACGACGTGCATCGCCACGACGGTGCCGATGGACGCATCCGCGACATTCGCGAAACACCCCGGCACGCCCGCAACGGATGCGTCAATTCCGCGCGCGACGAGATCGGCGACCGAACGCTCGTTCGTATCGAAGCCGCGCGCGGCGATGCCGGCGGCGCGGCAGGCAATGAGAAACTCACCTCTCCCGCAACCGACGTCGATCACCGGGGCCTGAGCCAGCGCCACGTAATCAGCGACATCCACGACACCACGCAGACCATCTTCCAACCGACGGTAGAGAAAATCCGAGGCGCTAGACGACGCGAGAACCGGATTCGTCACATCGCGCACGCGCACGGCCACGGTCTCGATCTTTTGATCGAGCGCCGCGATCAATGAGTCGTTGCGCTTCGCGGCGATCGGGATCAGCTCGCGGATCTTTCGCAGCTCCTCGGCCAGCGCTTCGTCGGCAACGCGCACGTCGCGCTGCACCCTCTCGATGTCGCGTTTCAAATCGTCGCGAACGCGGCCGATGTCGGAGCGGAGATCGCTGACGAGGTCGAGCAGCGCAAGATTGAAATCGCGTTGCCGGTCCCGTTCGGCCCGCGTGGCGCGATCGAGAATGCGCTGAAAAAGCCGCAGCAGAAAGCCGAACGCCGTCTTGCGCTGACGAAACCGTCTATCGTTGAGCCAGACGTCGCGCCACCCCTCGGCTCCCGACGGCGGAGCATCGACAAAACGGTCGTCGCTCATGTGGCGGTGAGGATATCAGCAGGAAAAAGAAAACCGCCGGCGAGGAGCCGGCGGTTCGAAATCGCGAATCGGAAAACTACGCTTCGGCTTCTGCTTCGGCAGGCGCCGGAGCCGGAGCAGCGGCTGCAACCGGCGCGACATCGATGGTCGCTTCCTTCCCCTCGGGGACGACTTCGACCTGGATGTGCGCGGCCACTTCGCGGTGCAGACGAACTTCGACGTCATGCACGCCGACGCTCTTGATCGGATGCGCCAGCTCGATGCGGCGCTTGTCGACCTCGATGCCCTTCTTCGTGAGCGCATCGGCGATGTCGTTGGACGTCACCGAGCCGAAGAGATTGCCGTGATCGCCAACACGCTTGTGGATGACGATCTTCGTCCCCTTCACGCTGTCGGCTGCTTTCTGGGCGGCGGCCTTTTCCTGATCGCCGAGCGCAGCCCACTTCTTGCGCTCCTGTTCGATCGACTTGAGGTTGCCGGGGGTTGCTTCGCGCGCGAGCTGCTTCGGAATCAGGAAATTGCGCGCGTAGCCATCCTTGACCGTGACGACGTCACCGCGGCCGCCGAGGCCGCGGATCTCGTCAATGAGAATGACTTTCATCTGAGTGATCCTTTCGATTGAAATGTCGGAAATCGAAAAACGAGTCGAACAGCCCTGCGACGCACAGCAGCAGCGGCGCGATGCCGGTCAGCATGAGAATGCCGAGAAGCATCCAGGCGAACAGTGAGCCCATCGGCCCAGCGCCGGTTGCGGCCACGAACATCCGGAACATGGCCAGCCCCTGCAACAGATACAGGAAAAGCGTGATGACCAGGATGTTCGCACCGACCTGCTGCAGCATCCCGCCGGCCAGCGGCGAGAGACCGCCGATGACGAACGCGAAGAGCAGCCATTCGGGAAGTGAGAGATAACGAAAACGATAGGGATTGGCGATGACCGCATCGGGCGTGCGCCGGACGAGGAAATCGCGCCACGCCCGGAGCCGTCCGAGCATGACCAGACTGAAAACGAACGCGGTCGCGGCCGCCGTCAGCAGCG
>JAXDIO010000088.1:0-4318 GCA_034663965.1 Thermoanaerobaculia bacterium
TCGACCGAATCCTCGACAAAGGCATCGTCGTCGATGCATGGGTCAGGATCTCGCTCGTCGGCATCGACCTGATCACGGTTGAAGCACGCGTCGTCATCGCTTCAATCGACACGTACCTGAAGTACGCGGAGGCAGTCGGTATCACGTCGACTGTTTCGCGTCCGGCAGTCAGCGCGGGCGAAGGCTACACGGGCGGGACCGGCAGCAACACGCCAGCGTCAAACGTCGGACGCACGTAAGCGGCACGCTTTCCGTCGACGCAAAAACGCCTGCCGCGCAGCAGCGCACGGCAGGCGTTTTCATTGTTTGAGCGGCTTAGTGGTGGCGGTCGTAGCGAACGCCGCGCTCGCATTCCGCGATTGCGTCATTCGTGTACTTGAGGGCGGCCTCGCGATGTCCGCCTTTGTCGCGGTCGGCGTGTTCCAGTTCCGTGCGAGCCAGTTTCAGATGTCCGATCGCCGCTTGCATGCGCGGCTGGTCGGCGGTAGCGCGTCCGGCTACGAATCCTGAGGCAATGGCAGTGATGACGAGCAGGGCGATGACGAGACGATGAAGTTTCATGGGTCCTCCTCCTTATCCATCAATCGACGCGGAATACGTCGAAATCGCTTACGGCGTTTTCAACCACTGATCGAACCAATCGCCGACCGTCTGGTACCAAAGCTTTGAATTCTGCGGCTTGAGCACCCAGTGGCCTTCGTCGGGAAAGTAGACCATCTTCGACGGGACCTTACGGCGCTGCAGCGCGGTGAAAAGCTCCAGCCCCTGATTGATCGGGACGCGGAAATCGAGCTCGCCGTGCGTGACCAGCGTCGGCGTCTTGAAGTTCTTCACGAAGTTGTCGGGCGACCACTTCTGATACAGCTCCGGGTTGTCCCACGGATTTCCTTTGAACTCCCATTCCGGAAACCACAGCTCCTCGGTCACTCCATACTCCGACTTCAGATCGTAGACGCCGGCGTGCGAAACGAGCGCTTTGAAGCGATCGGTGTGGCCGAGGATCCAATCGACCATGTAGCCGCCGTAGGAACCGCCGGCAGCGCCGATGCGCGTTCCGTCGACGTAAGGCATCGAGGCGAGCATGTCCACGCCGTTCATGATGTCGACGTAGGCCTTGCCGCCCCAGTCGCCGGAGACTTCCTCGAGGAACTTCTGGCCGTAGCCGTACGAGCCGCGCGGATTGGGCATGAAGACGACGTAGCCGCGCGCCGCGAACATCAGCGGGTTCCAGCGATACGACCACGCGTCGCCCCATCCGCCTTGCGGTCCGCCGTGAATGAGAACGATGACCGGATATTTTTTCGAGGCATCAAACGCCGGCGGCTTGACGATGAACCCCTGCACTTTCGCCCCCTCGGCACCGGGATACCAGCGGTCCTCCGACGTCGCCGAGATGTTCGAGAGAATCGCGTCGTTCTCCGTCGTGACCTTCACCGACCGAGCGCCGCCCGCGATCTTCGTCAATGCGTAGATGTCGTTCGGCCGCAGGAACGATGAGCCGTCGTAGTAGAGGGTCTTGCCATCGCGGCTGACATTGACGGCGTCGGCCGAGATGCTGTTGGAGATTAGCTGCGAAGCGCCGCTGTTGATCCCGACTTCGTAGATCGCCGTCTTCCCTGTTTTCGGCGCCGTGAAAAAGATCGACTTGCTGTCGGGCGACCAGGTGATTGATTCAACCCAGTCGTCGAACGCTGGCGCGATGCGGTGCGACGTTCCGTTCGTACGATCGTAGAGCCAGAGCTCCCACAGATCCGATTCGTAGCCGGCACGCGCCTGCGAGCGATACGCGATCCAGCGGCCGTCCGGCGAATACTTTGGACTCGTGTCGGCGCCAGCGCGGGTCGTGATCCGCTTCGCGTCGCCGCCACCAATCGGAACGAGGAAGAGATCCGCGTTCGTCGAGACCTCGGGATGCGCGCCGGTGTCGCGGGCGAAGACGAGCTCTTTGCCGTCCGGCGAGATGTCGAATTCATCGCCGCCACCGACCGAAAACGGCGGCGCATCGAACGCGCCGGGCGTGAGGTCGCGCGGCGCGCCGTCGTGAAACGGCACGTAGACAATGTGGCTGCGCGTCGGCTCCTGCCACGCTTTCCAATGGCGATACAGAAGGCTGGTCAGCACGCGCGCTTTCGTCGGCGCGGCGCCTTCGGCCGCGGTCTTGTCCTTGATACAGGCCGGATCGACTCCGCAATCGGGATAGATGTCGGAAACGACGACGAGACCCGAGCCGTCCGGAATCCACTTCACGGCACCCGCACCGCCGGCGAGGTCGGTCACCTTGTTCGAAGTTCCCGCCGCGACGTTGTACAGATAGACCTGATGCGCGCCGCCGTCCCGATTCGAGAGGTACGCGATCGTCAAGCCGTCCGCCGACCACACCGGACTGTTGTCCTGGTGCTTGCCGTCGCTGATCAGCTTCGGAGTCCCGCCGATCGACGGCAGCAGGTAGACGCCGCTGAAGCTCTTGTTCGCCGCGAGGTCGGGCGTGGAGACGTCGTAGGCCAGCCATTGACCGTTCGGCGAGATCTGCGGCGCGCCGATGCGGTGCAGCGAGACGAGGTCTTCGAAGCGCAATCCGCGTTGCGCGAGGGCGGCGGTGGAAATCAGAACGATCGTTACTGCAAACGTAAGTTTTCTCATCGTATGTACCCTAGAGACTTCAGGTTCTCGTAATACTCCTCATTGATTTTGGCAGGCGACGCGGTCGTCGTTCGCACGCCGTAAGTTGGGATGCGAGGCGGTTCGTTTCCGGCGAGCGTACTGCCGGACATCTCGGTCGAAGGCGGAAATCCCATCAGCGAGCAGAGCGTCGGCGCGACGTCGAAGGGCGTCGTCGACTGCGCCAGCGGCAGCGTTGACGCAACGACGGCCTCGGCATTCTGGTTGTCGCCGGGCATACCTGCGACGATCACGTCGAATCCACGCCCGCGCAACGCAGAGATCGTGGCGATGACGCCATCGAGCACGCGCACCGAGGCGATCAACTTTTCGGATGGATCGATCGCGAGACGGTTCAACACGATATCGAGTGCGGGGAGATAGACGGTCGCGAACCGCGCCTGATCTGTATCAATCGCACTCAGAAGACGTTCCGAGGCGGCGGCATCGACGTGCAGCGCAAAGGCGGAGCCGGTCATCTTCGCGCCAGGCATCGCGAAAATCGACGTCTGGCCGATGGAGTCGAGTGCACCGGCGTGAGAATCCGCCGCGGTCCACCAGTTCACCGCCACACTTGGGATGCCGCGGGCAGCGAAGATTTCCCAGACGAAGTCGCGCCTGCGCACCGTCGGAGGGAGCGGCTCGCCGCGCGCCATCCCGATCGATTGCGCCAGATCGCGCAGGACGACATCGCTCGCCGACACCGACTGCAGCAGATGACCGCCGCCACGCAGGCGAACGCCCTCGACCGCGCGGACGCCGTGCAGATACGTCTTCACGCCGGTGCCGAGGGACGCCCACCGCTCCGTCGTCGACCGGCCGCGCAGCGAGGCGACGGCATACGCAGAAGGAAGCGCCTTGGCCAGTTCGGGGCGGGCGCGGTAAATGTCCCAGGTCAGTCCATCGACAGTGACCAGCGCCACGCGGCGCGAGGTCGGCACGGTTAGTACCTGAAGTGGCGGCGCGGCGTTGGTGTGCTGATCCTGCGCGGCGAAGGCCGGCAGGAAAAGAAGTGCAATCAGGATCGCTGCGGCAATGGTCATCGGTCCGCCGCGCGGCTTCTGATGAATGGCCGGGATCCGCTGCAATTCGTAAATCGAAAACGACAGCAACGCCGCCGAGATCACGATCGTGGCGATCAAGAAGAAGACCGCCATCGCCGCGATGCCGGTGAGCATCTCCGGCCACGATGGCGGTGTCGGAAACCGATACCACCAGATCGCGACCGGCGCAGCCAGCAGCGACGCGGCGGCGAACGAAATCGCCAGCAGTGCGCGCGGCGTGTCGATGACGATGGCCGGCTGCAATTTCAAAATCAGCGCGATTGCGACGAGCAGAAGAAACGAAAACGCGAAACCGGTCACTCCATAGAGCAGAGACATGAGCAAGGTCTCGCCCGCGGAGAGTGGATGGTTGCGAAACAGCATGATGCCGGTGAGGGGGAGGATCGCGAAGGCGGCGATCAGGAGGGCGGCTTTTCCGGCCGCGGTGAAGAGCTCGATCCAGAAGGCGCGGGAGGAGCGGCCGGCGGTGAATGGGTCGTGCGCGAACCACCGCTCGATGGCGTGCGAGAGGTAGCCTCGCTCCCGCAGATCGCGCCGCAAATCGTCGACGGACGGCACCGGCACGGCGCGGAATATAGCACCCGGCCCGGCGTTCT
>JAXDIO010000091.1:0-3628 GCA_034663965.1 Thermoanaerobaculia bacterium
CAAACACCAATTCTCCACACTTCTTCTGCGTGCGAATTCAGCGACTTACCTCGCTGCGCCGCAGTTGAATGCGAGTGGCTAAGCACCCGACCCCCATTCTCAGGCAACTGCCGGTTTCGGGTCTGTGCTTGTGCAAGGTGCAGTGACTGCGCCTGCAACCCTCGATGCACACCAGCTACAATTTCCCCAATGGCAAACGGCTCCATCATCGGCGGCGTCCTCGCTCCTCATCCGCCGCATATCGTTTACGGCGACAACCACTGGCGCAACGAGCCGAAATCCGAATGCGGCTGGGAGGTTTTGCGCTGGGGCTATGAACGCGCGCGGAAGCATTTTCTGGAGAAGAAGCCGGATGTCTTCCTCGTCCACTCGCCCCACTGGCAGACCGTGATCGGCCATCACTTCCTCGGCATGCCTGAGTTTCACGGGCTGTCGGTCGATCCGATTTTCCCGAATCTCTTTCGCTTCAACTACGACATCAAAGTCGACGTCGAGCTGGCGGAGTTGATCGCCGAGGAGGGGGCGCGCGACGGGTTGATCACGAAGATGATGCGCAACCAGAACTTCCGCGTCGACTACGGCACCATCGTCTCCTGCCACATGATGAATCCGGAGTGGGACATCCCGATCGTCGGCATCTCGTCGAACAACTCGCCGTACTACTTCTCGAACGAGATGGGGCAGCAGCAGATGCTGAAGCTCGGTCAGGCCACGAAGCGCGCGATTGAGAAGAGCGGACGACGCGCGGTGTTGCTGGCGTCGAACACGCTCTCGCATCGTCACTTCACCACCGAGCCAGACATCCCCGAGGACATGTCGCGCGAACACGTATACGAGCACAGCGGCTATCTGTGGGACATGAAAGTGCTCGACCTGATGCGTAAAGGGCGGACGCGCGAGTTGATCGCGGTGCTGCCGGAGTTTATGGACATGGCAGTGAGCGAAGTGAAAGCCGGATCGCTGGCGTGGATGCTGTCCGCGCTCGACTTCCCGTCGTATCCGGCCGAGGTCTACGGCTACTGGACGGTGATCGGAACGGGCAACGCGGTCGTTGGTTGGGATCCGCAATTGAAAGCCGAGGCGACGACGCAGGGCGCAGCATGATCGCGGTCCTCGCGATTTTTTTCGCGACTGCGTTTCCGTCGAACAGCAAGACCTCCTGGATGCGGCCGGAATCGTTTCATCTCACCGTCGGGATGAAACGCGCCGCGGCGGTGAAGGCGCTGGAGTCGAACGGCTGGCATACGAAGAAGGGCGATGCAGCGGGTCAGCTCATCGTCGATTACTCCGACGACAAATCGCTCACGCTGCAGTTCGCCGGCGAACGGTTGACCTCGATCCGCTTCGAGCTGTTCACGATTTTGCAGGATGCGCCGAAAGCATTCGAAGAGGAGCGCGCATTTCTCCGCCAATCGCTCGGCAAGCCGCGTCAGGGGACGAAGAAGATTCTCATCTACGACCACAAGCTCCCGAACGTGATGGCCATCCTCTCCGCCGATCCGAAATCAGAGCAGGCGCAGAAGGGCGTGGGGATGGTGGTGGTGCGGTATTACGACCCTGCCGTGAAGTGACGAAAAGGCTGATCACCACAGAGGCACAAAGGACACAAAGTTTTCTTCGTGATCTTTGTGTCTTTGTGGTTCAACGCTTTTGATTCAGTTAGTGCCCGTTACCACGACCGTTTCCGCCACCTTCTTCTTCGCCTCGTACTTCGCCGACTTCCCCTCGTAGATGAAGATGCCTTCGCCGAGGGTACCGACGTAGAGGCGGGCGGTGTCGAAGGGGTCGAGGGCGACCGACGTCACCTCGGCATTCCACGACGGGAGCGGGAACGAACGCCAGTCGGAGCTTTTCGGTTCAGCGACCAGCATCTGGTGTTGCTGGCGCGAGGTGAGGAAGACGAAGTTGGCGTTGCTGCGCGAGCCGCCGAAAACCGACGCGAACTGCGCGTCGGGCGCTTCCATCTCGGTCCACTTTCCGTCGGCGGCGACGTGGCCGGCCTTGACGCCTTGCGAGCCGGCGATGAAGACGAGTTGATCCTCGCCGGAGCCGCGCACGGCCAGCGTGCGGCCTTTCGCCGTCGCGCCGTCGACGGCCAACCACTGCGCGCCGTCGAATGCGCGGAGCCCGGCATTCGTCAGCGCGAAAAGCGCGCGCTTGTCGCCGAGGTTGCCGACGGCGATATCGACGGCGCGGTTTTCGGCGCCTGCGAGGCGATACCAACTCTTGCCGGCGTCGCGGCTGGTGAATACGCCTTCCGCGGTCGCGGCGAAGTAGCGGACTTTGTTGAAACGGAGCACTTTATCGACGCGGATCGGATAGCTCGCCGGCGGAGCCTGCGACCACACCTCGCCGTCAGCGCTCCAGAAGAATCCCTTTTCCGTCCCTGCCACGAACTTCACTTCGGCATCCTCAGTGATGACGAGCGAGAGGATCTGCGGCAGGTCGTTCGTCGGCAGCTTCTTCCAGGTCGCGCCGGCATCGATCGAGCGATAGATGCCGCTCGACGATCCGCCGAAAGCCACCGCGGCGTAGACGTTCTTCGGCTGCGCGGCGTCGGCGGCGATGGAAGTGATGGTCAGATTGCGAAGCCCGTCGCACGTGCGCGTGAACGTTTTCGCGTTGTCGTTGGAGATGTAGACGCCGTCGCCTTCGACGCCGAGGATGACGCGGCCGGGACGCTGCGGATGCAGCGCGATCGTGTTCACGACGAGCGACTCGTCGCTGATGGTGTACCAGGTCTTTCCGCCGTCGTGACTGCGATACAGCCCGGCTACGGAACCGGCGAAGATCGAATCGGGATCGCACGGGTCGAGCTCGATGTCGTGGATGCGCCGGTTGTTGAATCCGTCGCGGTAGCGCGTCCAGTTCTCGCCGCGGTTCGGCGTGTTGTAAACCCAGCCGCACGTCGAAACCCAAACCTTGTCGGGGTTGTAGCGGTCGATGGTGATCGAAAACATGTCGGTGTCGAGCACCATGCCGTTGTTGATCAGCTTCCACGTTTTGCCGCCGTCGTCGGAACGCGTTCCCTGCCGCCACGTGCCGACGTAGATGCGGTCGTGCGTGCGCGGGTCCAGCGCGAGCGACTCCACATTGATCTGATCGGAGATCTGCTCCCACGATCCGCCGCCATCAGTCGAGCGATAGACGCCGGTCAATCCGCCGATGAGGACGTAGTCGGCGTCATGCGGATCGATGGCGATGGCGCGAACGGAGAAATCCTCGAGCCCCGCATCGCGACGCGTCCAGTTCTTCCCTCCATCCTCGGAAACCGCAACGACGCCGCCGCCCCACGCGCCCCAGCACGCGGCCCAGAGCCGTCCCTTGCGATCGAGCACGAGGTTGTCGACGACGTAGCCGGGGAAGGGGATGCCGCCGCGCGGGTTCTGCCACGACTTCGCGCCGTCGTTGGAGACGTAAACCTCGCCGCCGCTCGTGCCGTGGTAGAGGGTGTGGGGGTGCGAGGGATCTATGATCAGCGCGCGAACGTCGGCGCCGTAAAGATTCGCGCGCCGCCACTGCGCACAAAGAGGAAGTGCCGTGAAGAGAAACGTGAGAACGATGAGGAGTTTACGCATGCCCGCCCGGTAACGAAGAGTTTTACCACGACGAAAGCAATATCGCTGCC
>JAXDIO010000169.1:0-4376 GCA_034663965.1 Thermoanaerobaculia bacterium
AAGCCCTCCGGCGAGTGACCCGGCTACGAGCCGGGCGGTTATTCGGGAGGGCGCCCTCTCTCCTAGCGTGACGAAAGCGCGGCGCGTGCTACCCCGCGCATGGGAAATATTTTGCGCAAGGTAATTGGAAGTGTCTTATGACGATTTAATTGCTTAATAGACTACGGAAAAGGGTCGGAGCGAGCTCGGCATCGCCGGCAGCGCGATAGGGCGCCAGCAAATCGAGCACGATGGAGCGCGTTTCCGCGCTCTCCTGCGCCTCACCGATCAGCGACGCCACAACGCCACCCAACGCACCGTTCATCAGCGCCTCGAACGCCGCGGCGAGATCGCCTTCAGGAGCCGGAACTTCGTGCCGCACGATCTCCGCCGCCAGCGCCGCCTTCGATGGCCATCGCCGGTAGATCGACGACTTCGCCGTCCCCGCCCGCCGCGCCACCTCATCGAGGCTCAACTCGCGATACCCACCCGCCCGCAGCATCGCCAGAGCGGCCTCCAGAATCTCCGCATCCGCTTCGGCCCGCCTCGGGCGCCCGCGTCCTCTAGTCGCCATCGTGTAAGTCTAAAGGGAGGCGGTTCACGCGGAGACGCGGAGAACACACAGCTGCCTCCGCGATCTCCGCGTCTTCGCGTGAAAAGCTCAGGCGTGATCGCCGATCGGGACGTATGCGAGCGCCTCGTCTATATCTTCGGCTTCGAGATACGGATAGAGATCGAGAATCTCACTCTTGGAGTGGCCGGAAGCTGCAAGTCCGACGATCGTGGCCACGGTGATCCGAATGCCGCGAATACACGGACGGCCCGTCATCACTTCAGGATCGATCGTAATCCGCGACATGCGCCGAGTATACGAAACCTCAGATGCTTTGCCCGCTCGCCGGCGGGTAGTCGTCCGCCCGGACCAGGATCTCGCGTGGTTTCGAGCCTTGCGACGGACCGAGGATGCCGTTCGCTTCCATGATCTCGACCAGGCGCGCGGCGCGGGAGTAGCCGAGTTTGAGGCGGCGCTGGAGGTAGGAGGCGCTGGCCTGGCCGGTGGAGAGGACCACGCGCACGGCATCGTCGTACTTCGGATCGTCGAGGTACTCGATGCCGTCGGCGCCGCTCTTCTCCACGTCGATCTTCGTGATCTCCTCGAGGAACTGCGGCTCTCCCTGGTTCGCTTTCACAAAGTCGACGATCTTCACGATCTCTTTTTCCGACACGTACGCGCCGTGGATGCGGCGGATGCGGGCAGTGCCTGGCGGCAGGAAGAGCATGTCGCCGTTGCCGAGAAGCTTTTCTGCGCCTTGGGCGTCGAGGATCGTGCGCGAGTCGATTTTCGACGCCACCTGGTAGCTGATGCGCGACGGGAAGTTCGCCTTGATCACGCCGGTGATGACATCAACCGAGGGACGCTGCGTGGCGATGATCAGATGGATGCCGACCGCGCGGGCTTTCTGCGCCAGGCGCGTCACCGAATCCTCGACGTCCTTCGAGGCCACCATCATCAGATCGGCGAACTCGTCGATGATGATGACGATGTAGACCAGCGGCTCCGGCACCTTCACCGGCTGACCTTCCGGCAGCTTCATGGCCCGGCGATAGCTGTCCACGTCTTTGAGAAGACTGTTGTACTGATCGATGTTGCGCACGCCGCACTCGGCCAGACAGCGGTAGCGGTTCTCCATCTCGTTCACGGCCCAGATCAGCGCGACTGAGGCAAGCTTCGGGTCGGTCACGATCGGATGGAGCAGGTGCGGGATGTCTTCGTACATCTTCAGCTCGACCATCTTCGGATCGATCATCAGCATGCGCAGCTGCTTCGGCAGCGCTTTGTAGAGCAGCGACACGATCATCGAGTTGAGGCCGACCGACTTGCCCGCGCCGGTGGCGCCGGCGACGAGCAGATGCGGCATGCGCGCGAGGTCGGTGACGATGGCGTCGCCGTGAATGTCTTTGCCGAGGGCCAGCGTCAGGAGCGACGACTGTTGAGTGAAGGCGTCGGTGTCGATGATGTCGCGCAGCGTGATCAGTTCGCGGCGTTTGTTCGGGACTTCGATGCCGACCGTCGACGATCCGCTGATGCGCTCGATGCGAATCGATTCGGCCTTCAACGCGAGCGCGAGATCGTCGCCGAGGTTGACGACCTTCGCGTACTTCACGCCGGCGGACGGCTTGAACTCGAACGTCGTCACCACCGGACCGGGGTGATACGCGGTCACTTCGCCATCGACGGAAAACTCGCGACAGCGCTCTTCGATGAGATGGCCGATGTCGAGGAAGCGTTTGTGGACGTCGTCGTTGATCGTGTCCTGCTTCGGACCGGCGGTGAGCAGATCGACTGGCGGAAGAAGATCGTGCGTGAGCTTCATCTCGCGCTTCGCTGGCGTCTCTTTCTGCTTGCGCTGCACCGGCCGCGGCATCTGCGGTTTCGGGCGCGGCGCGCGAATGGCGGGAGGATCGTCGAGGTAGAGCGGATCTTCGAATTCACCGTCATCCTCGACAGCAATGGGGCGCGAGAACTCGGCCGCCTCGACGGTGTCGGCTTTCGCAGCCGCCCATAGCGCAAACGGATCCGGCGTCTCCTGCCTCGACAACTCCTCGGCGGCCTTGCGCAGATCGGCCTTCGTCACTTTGCGGATCTGAAAGCGTCCCGCGCCGCGAACTTCGCGCACGATCGGGCCCGCCGTCGGCAGCGGCGCGTCGTCCGTGTTCGGCACGAGCCGCAACGACGGTGCGTCGAGGTGCTTGCGGACGATGGCCGTCTTCATCTTTTCTTTGCGACGCCGTTCGGTGAAGCGCGCCCACTGCAGCGAGAAGGCTCGCCCGATTCCAAGCAACTTGCGATGAAGCGCAACAAAAATCGCCGCGAGGCTGATGCGCGTCGCGAGCAGCAGGCCGATCAACATCGTCGTGACGAGCACGATCGCCGCGCCGATGCCGTTGAGGTTCGACGATGCCGCGCGATTGAGCTCCTGCCCGAGGTAACCGCCCGAGGGGATGAGGGCACCGCGAAGCCAGACCTTGCCGAATGCGAGATCGCACAGCGGCGGCGCGGCGATGATCAGGATGACGAAGCCGATGGCCTTCGTCTGGAGATATTCGATCTCTTTCGCGCACAACCGATTCCAGCCGGCGACGAGCAACGCGCCCGGAAACAGCAGCGATGCAAAGCCGAAAAAACCGACGAACAGCCAGGCAATCGTGGCGCCGTAGTAGCCGATCCAGTTGGCGACGACGCTGTTCGTGGAGGTGTAGAACGCGGAGGAATCGTCGGGATGGTAGGTGAGAAGCGCGAGCGAAAGGGAAATGCCGGCCGCCAGGATGACGATCCCGATCAGCTCCCCTCCCCGTCTGCTCCTGGCAAATTGCAGCAGTTCCATCACACACCCATCACGTTATCTGCAATTGCAGAGAGTAGCAGAAAACTGCGCGATCGTTAGCTCTCGCGATACTCGGGATGCAGGATGTCGTCGTACTCGTGATGCCGTTTCAGCCACGCGGCGACGTACGCGCACTGCGGAATCACGCGCAGATTCGCGCCGCGCGCATACGCCATGGCGTCGGCCACGAGCCTTCCCGCAATCCCTTTTCCTTCCGCCTGCTTCGGCACCTCGGTATGCGTAAACGTGATCTCGTCGCCGTCGATGATGTACTCGACGAAGGCGACGCCGCCATCTGCATCGCTCTCGAATCGCTCGTCTTTTTCGTTGTGCCGCACACTCGATTCCGTCATCGCACCGCTCCGGAGGCGAATGTATCGCAGTCGCTGATCCGGCCCGCATCAAATCCGCGCTTGAACCACTCCGAACGCTGCGCCGACGAGCCGTGCGTAAACGAGTCGGGATTGACGCGGCGGCCGGCCATGCGCTGCAACCGGTCGTCGCCGACCGCTGCCGCGGCGTTCAACCCTTCCTCGACGTCGCCCGCCTGCAGCAGGTTGCGCTCCTGCGTCGAGTGCGCCCAGATTCCGGCGAAGCAATCCGCTTGCAGCTCCAGCCGCACCGAGTACAGCTTGGCGCGCTGCGGATCGTTTTCCATCGCCTGATGAACCTTCTCCTCGATGCCGATGACTTTCTGCACGTGATGCCCGATCTCGTGCGCAAGCACGTACGCCTGGGCAAAGTCGCCCGACGCACCGAAGCGCTGCTTCAACTCATCGTAAAACGCGAGATCGATGTAGACCTTCTCATCCTCGGGGCAATAGAACGGACCCGACGCTGCCTGCGCATAGCCGCACGACGACTGCGTGGAATCGCGGAAGAGCACGAGCGTGGCGTGCCGGTACGTCGCGTTCGTCTGCTGCGGCACGATCGACTCCCACGTCTTCTGCGCATCGTGGAGCACGAACTTCACGAACTCCGATTCCTGATGCTCTTCGGGAGTCTCCTGCA
>JAXDIO010000173.1:0-5105 GCA_034663965.1 Thermoanaerobaculia bacterium
CGCCGGATGCTTCATCGCAGATGTCAACGGCGAGTCGGGTGGTTCCGAAGCGCGATGGGTTTCGGGGCTGCCACGCGGATGCATCTTTGCTGCTGTCAACGCGTGGCGAACGGTTGCGACGGGCAAAGGACGCCGGAACCAAAGTCGGTTCGAATGCCCCCTGGTGGCTGTTAACGGATCGAGAACGGGCTCGCGAGATCAGGGATCGCGAGCCTTTCCTTTTTCTCCCCTCTGCTACGATCCGGGCTCCCATGACCACGCGTCTTTTTCTCGTCCGCCACGGCGCGACCGAGCTCACCGCCGAGGATCGCTTCGCGGGAGCGATCGATGTGAGGCTCTCGGACGAAGGGCGAGAGCAGGCGCGGCTGCTCGGGAAACGGCTGGCCGCCGATCCGCTCGATGTCGCGTTCGCCAGCCCGATGACGCGGACGATGGACACCGCGCAGCTGATCGCGGCGCCGCATGAGATCGAAGTCACGCCGATCGACGGCCTGCGCGAAATCGCCCACGGCCGTTGGGAGCGGAAAACCCGTGCCGAGGTCGAGAAGGAGTTTCCCGAGGAGTACGCGCGGTACGAGACCGACCCGTACTCGTTCGCGCCGACCGAGGGAGAGAGCGGACTGCAAGTCACGGCGCGAGCGCTCCCGGCGCTGCTGAAGATCGTCGAGGAGCATCGCGATCAGCGCATCCTGGTCGTGTCGCACAAGGCCACGATCCGGCTGCTGCTCAGCTCACTGATCGGATTCGACCCGCGCAAGTACCGTGACCGGCTGGACCAGAGTCCTTGCGCGCTGAACATCCTCGACTTCAAAGACGTCACATCGCCGCGCCTGACGCTGTTCAACGACATCTCGCACTACTGCGTCGATGTACCCGAGGTGCCGAAGAACCGGTTGTCGAAAACGTGGGGCGGCAACAAGCAGCCAGAAGATGGAGGGTCCCGATGACTCGGATGACGATCGTGCTGGTCCTCGCTACTTGCCTCGGGCAGCCGGTGCTCGGCCAAACGCCATGCGACGTTCACAGCGTCACAGTTACCGGCAGTGGCTCGGCGAAGGTCATTCCTGACCGCGTGTCATTCACCGTGGGCGTGTTCACGAACAGCCCTTCCGTCAGTGAGGCGTTCCGCGGCAACAACGAGAAGACGCACCGGGTCGTGGACGCGCTGAAGCAGGGAGGCGTGAAGGACACAGAGATCCAGACTTCCAATTTTTCGATCGCCTCTGCATATGACGTGAGTACGGGCAAAAAGAAGATCGCATACAACGTCACCAACAGCGTTACGGTCACGCGTGAAGATCCGAAGGCAGTGAGCGATCTCATTGCGGCGGCGGTGGAGGCAGGCGCGAACGAGGCAAACGGCGTGACGTTCTTCAACTCCGACCCAACCTCAACGCGCGATCGGGCCATCGAGCGGGCCGTGAAAGATGCGCGAGCGCAGGCGGAGAAGCTCGCGGCAGCGACCGGATCAACGCTCGGCCGTGCGACGATCATCTCGACGATGACGACGGGGGGCGACCTGTCAAACGTCAATGGTTGGATGCGCCTGAACACGGTGCAGGAAGCCATCACTGTCACTGCCGCGCCAGCGATCGAGAGCGGTACGAGCACGATCGCGTACAGCGTGACGATCACTTACGAGTTGCGATAGCCAGCCGTCTCGTCATCGACGGTCACGTGTCTCCTCACGCTTCGCCGCCGCCGAAGACGACCAGACCGAAGCCGACGGCGAAGATCGTGTAGATCGTCGCGAACACCAGCATCGGCCACGCCTCATGTCCATGCAGCGCGAAGCGGTCGAGCGTGATCGCGCCGATTGCGAAATGAATCAGGTTGCCGAGGGCGATCGGCCGGTTGTAGATGCCGCCGACACGGCTCCCTTTCACCATCCAGTTCGTCATGGCGAAGCCGAGGAGAAGGGCGGCGCAGAGTTGGACGAGCGGAGGCAGGAACGGTGACGACGGAATGCTCGCCGCGCGCAGAATCTCGTCCGGCGCGAAGAGCGCGGCGAGGCCGGTGATGCCGAGGAAGACGGCGCTCGCGGCCATGAGTGCGCGCGTTTTCATGCGGTGGCGTGGCGCACGTTGAACTTCCGCTCGACGTGGACGACCCCTTCGATGTCGCCAATCGAGCGGATCACGCGCTCCATGTGTTTGAGGTCGGCGATCTCCAGCGTCAGTTCGGCGGTGGCCTTGCCGTCGTTGACGCGGCTGTCCATCTGGCGGATGTTCGTCTTCATGTTGGCGACGGTCGATACCACACGCGCCAGGATGCCCTGACGGTCCTCCATGACGATCTCCAGCTCGACCTCGAATTGCGCCTGGCGCTGGTCGGCCCACTCCACGGCAATCTGGCGGTCGGCGTTGAACATCAGATTACGGACGTTCGGACAGTTCGCGCTATGCACAGCCACGCCTTTGCCGCGCGTGATGTAGCCGACGATCGGCTCGCCCGGCAGCGGCTTGCAGCAGCCGGCCAGGTACGTCATCAGGTCATCGAACCCGCGCACTTTGATGGCAGGCGAGGTGCCGGTGAATGGAAAGATCTTCCGGACGGCGCGGCTGATGACGCCTTCATCGACCGGCGGCTGATCCTCTTTCGCGAAACGCTCCACAATGGATCGCGCGGAAACTTTGCCGTAGCCGACATCGGCGTAGAGATCGTCGAGGCGTGGCAGCGCGTACTCGGCGAGCACGGCGTCGAGCGCGTTTTCGGAGACGAGCTTCCGCCACTGCACTTTGTAGCGCTTGGCCTCTTTGTCGATCAGCTTCCGTCCGAGCTCGATGGAACGATGCTTCTGTTCCGTGTTCAGCCAGTGGCGGATCTTGTGGCGGGCCCGCGAGGTCACCACCATGTTCAGCCACTCGCGCGACGGCGTCTGCGTCGGATTCGTGAGCACTTCGATGATGTCGCCGTTCTTCAGCATCGTGCGCAGCGGCACGAGCTTGCCGTTCACCCGCGCGCCGGAGCAGTGATCGCCGACGTCGGTGTGAATCCGGTACGCGAAATCGAGCGGCGTCGCCCCGCGCGGGAACGCGAACACGTCGCCTTTCGGGGTGAAGGTGTAGACCTCGTCCGGGTAGAGATCGATCTTCAGCGAGTGCATGAAGTCGCGCGGATCGGTGATCTCGTGCTGCCACTCCATGAGCTGCCGGAGCCAGAGAAGATTCGTATCGTCCGGCTGCGCGCCGACGCGCCCTTCCTTGTACTTCCAGTGCGCGGCGATGCCTTGCTCGGCGATCAGGTCCATCTCCTTGGTCCGGATCTGCACTTCGAACGGCTGGCCTTTTTCCGCGACGACCGTCGTGTGCAGCGACTGGTAGAAGTTCGGCTTCGGCATGGCGATGTAGTCCTTGATCCGGCCGGGGACCGGACGCCACATCTGATGAATGATGCCGAGGCATGCGTAGGTGTCTTTGATGCTCGGGGTGACGATGCGGAAGGCGAGGTAGTCATAGACCTGGCCGACGTCGATCTCCTGACGCCGGAGCTTGGTCCAGATCGAGTACATCGACTTTACGCGGCCGAAGACGTCGCCGTTGATTTCGTTTTCGCGCAACTTGGCGGTCAGCGTCCCTTTGATGCGTTCGACGATGTCGCCGGATATGGCCAGCTTCTCGTTGACGGCGCGCTGCAGTTCGTCGAACTCGCGCGGGTGCATGTGGCGGAACGAGAGGTCTTCCAGTTCGCTCTTGAGTCGTCCCATGCCGAGGCGGTTGGCGATGGGGGCGTAGATCTCCATCGTCTCTTTGGCGATCGACTGCCGCCGCTCCTCGGCGAGGAACTCGAGAGTGCGCATGTTGTGGAGGCGGTCGGCGAGTTTGACCAAAACAACCCGAAGGTCGCTGACCATCGCCAGCAGCATCTTCCGGAAAGTCTCGGCCTGCTGCTCTTCCTTCGAGACGTAGGCGTAGCGCGAAATCTTGGTGACGCCGTCGACCAATTCGGCCACGTCGTCACCGAAAATTTCCTGCAGCGTCTCCTTCGTGGTCAGCGTGTCTTCGAGGACGTCGTGCAGGAGACCGACGGCGATCGAGGTTTCGTCGAGCCTCATCTCGGCCAGGATGTAGGCGACGTTGAGCGGATGCACGAGGTACGGCTCGCCCGAGCTGCGCACCTGTCCGCGATGCTCGCGCGCCGAGAAAACGAAGGCGCGATCGAGCAGTTCCTCATCAAAGTCCGGCTTGTAACTCTCGACCTTGTCGAGGATGTCTTCGAAGCGGAGCATGAGGATGGGGATCGTAGCATTGCGTTTTGGGGAGTGGGGGTTGGGAGTGGGGAGTGGGAGACCTCACGATCTCGACACGATCCGAATGAATCGAAAGCCGGGTCGCCGCTCCCACTCCCGACACCCCACTCCCCACCCCCAACACCTAGGCACCCGTCTTGCTCCGTCCGCCGTCGGATACCGGTTGCAGTGGCGTGGGGCCATGAACCTGCCGGTGATTAACTGAAACGTGAGGCGGTGATCAACACCGCATCACACAACATGGAGGTACTTGTCGTGTCCAAGCGTTCGTCTCAATTCGTAGCGTTTTTCCTTGTCCTCGCGTTTGCGGCCATTCCCGCGTTCGCCGGTCCGGTCCCGTCGAAGACCGCGGCCGATCAGAGCATCGACCAGCGCGCCGCCGACCTGGCGCTCGTGCGCGACGTCACCGCGAACGAGCAGGTTGCCAAGGTGCTGACGGACCGCGGCTTCACCAAGGAGCAGGTCAACCAGCGTCTGGCCCAGCTCTCGCCGCAGGACCTCCATCAGCTCGCGCAGAACATCGACCAGGTGCAGGCTGCCGGCCTGACGCGCCAGGAGTGGATCTGGATCGGTATCGGCGCTCTGGCCGCGCTCATCCTCGTCATCGCCCTCGGATAATCACTCTGTCGCTGTAACCAACGGGCGAGCGGGCAATCCGCTCGCCCTTGTTTTTGAAGGAGAAGCGAATGAGGAGAAGCGAAATGTTGAATGTTGAATGTTCAATGTTGAATCACTACTGTCCGGTCAAAAGTTGAGCAGAATGAGTTGGTTATCAATGATCGGTAGTTTTTCATGGGAGAGCGTTGGCGTAAGTGCTTCAGCCAGATCGAGTTTCTCGAACAAGGTTACTGAGAGG
>JAXDIO010000223.1:0-8320 GCA_034663965.1 Thermoanaerobaculia bacterium
GATCGAGCGAGTAGCCCATCTCGCTGAAGATCGTCTCCATCTCGCGGCGGATGATCGTGACCGGATGGAGATGGCCGAGGTTGGGGAGGCGGGCCGGGAGCGTGACGTCGATGATGTCGCGCGACTCCTTCCGCTTCGCCTCTTCCGCGGCCACGCGTTCCTGCTTTTCCTTCAGCTCCGATTCGAGACGGTCGCGCAGCTTGTTGAGCGCGTCGCCCGCATCCTTCTTCTGCTCCTTCGGGACTTCTTTGAGACGTGAGAAGAGCGCTGGAATCAGACCGCCCTTGCGGCCGAAGTAATGGACGCGCAGCTCGTCGAGCGCCGAGGCGGTGTTCGCGGCGCCGAGCGAAGCGTCAAATTCAGAGCCGATTCGTGAGATGTCGTCGAGCATGAGGGCGGGCGATTGTACTTACTTGCCCGTAAGTCCGCGCTCCTCCAGCAACGGCTCGACCTTCGGATCGCGTCCTCGGAACGCGCGATACATCGCCGCCGGATCCTCGGTGCCGCCGCGCGAGAGAATCATCTTGCGGAACTTGTCGCCGTTCGCGCGGGTCATACCGCCGTTTTCCTTGAACCAGTAGTACGCGTCGTCGTCGAGCACTTCGCTCCACAAATACGCGTAGTAGCCGGCCGCGTAACCTCCGCCCCAGATGTGCGAAAAGTAGGTCGACTTGTAGCGCGGCGGAACCTGATCGAGAGCGACGTTGTATCGCTTGAGTGACTCCGGCTCGAACGTGGCCGCGTCGAGCAGCGGCGCATCGGCGGCGATGGTGTGCCAGGCCATGTCCAGCAGCGCCGCGCCGAGGTACTCGGTCGTCGCGAAGCCCTGATTGAACGTGCGCGCCTTCTTGAGTTTCTCGATCAGCTCTTTCGGCATCGGCGTGCCGCTCTTGTAGTCCTTCGCGTAGTTCGCGAAGACGGTCGGCTCCATTGCCCAGTGCTCGTTGAACTGTGACGGGAACTCGACGAAATCGCGCGGCACGGCCGAGCCGCCGAACGATGGGTACTTCACGTTCGAGAACATCCCGTGCAACGCGTGGCCGAACTCGTGGAACATCGTCGTGACTTCGGTGAACGTCAGCAACGCGGGCTGGCCGGCGGCGGGCTTCGTGAAGTTCTCCGTGTTCGTCACCACCGGCTTCGTGCCGAGGAGCTTGCTCTGGCCGACGAAGCTGCTGGTCCACGCGCCGCCTGCTTTATTCGAACGCGAGAATGGATCGAAGTAGAAAAGCGCCAGCGGCTTGCCGTCGGAATCGATGACGTCGAAGACGCGCACATCCGATTGGTAGACGGGGATGTCGTGCCGCTCTTTGAACGTGATGCCGTAGAGCTTCGTGGCCGCGAAGAAGACGCCGTTCTGCAGGACGTTGTCGATCTCGAAATACGGCCGGACCTGACCTTCGTCGAGATCGAATTCGTTCTTGCGCACCTGCTCGGCGTAGAACTGCCAGTCGTACGGCTGCAGCGTGAAGCCGCCGTTCTGCGCATCGATCAGCTTCTGCATCCTCGCGGCCTCGGCGCGCGCTTTTGACGTTGCGGCCGGGACCATGTCGGTCAACAGTTTGATCGCGTTCGCCGGCGTCTTCGACATCTCGTCGTCGAGGTTGTAGTCGGCGTAGGTCGGGTAGCCGAGGAGCTTGGCGCGCTGGGCGCGGAGTTGCGCGAGGCGCGTGATGATCGCCTTGGTGTCGTTGTCGCCGCCGTGATTGCCGCGCGCGATCGACGCCTCGAACAGGCGCTTGCGCAGGTCGCGATTTTTCAGGTACGTCTGCGGCGGCTGCTGCGTGGTGTTCTGCAGCGTGAGCAACCACTTGCCTTCCATGCTGCGGCCTTTGGCGCGTTCCGCGGCCGCGGCGATGTCGGATTCCGGCAGACCGTCGAGCAGCGACTTGTCGTCGATGACGATGGCAGAGGCGTTCGTTTCGGCGAGGACGCGATCGCGGAACTGCGTGGTCAGCTTCGACTGCTCCTGATTCAGCGCGCGCAATGCGGTCTTGTCGGCGTCGTTCAGCTGCGCGCCGGAGCGGACAAAGTTCTTGTAGTAACGCTCGACCAAAAACTTCTGCTCGGCATCGAGGCCGGATTTGTTGCGGCTGTCGTAGATCGCCTTGATGCGCGCGAAGAGTTTCGGATCGAGGTTGATGGCGTCGCGATGCGCGGCCGCTTTCGGCGCGACCGCCGACTGAATCTTCTGCAGCGTCGGATTGGTGTTCGACTGCGTCATCCCGCCGAACACGCGCTGCACGCGCCGCAGCAGATCGCCCGTTTTCTCCATCGCCTCGATGGTGTTCGCGAACGTCGGCGCCTCGGGATTGTTGGCGATGGCCTGGATCTCCGCCAACTCGCGTTTCATCCCTTCTTCAATGGCGGGCTGGTAATCGCTGTCCTTGATCCGATCGAACGGCGGCGCCTCGAAGGGGAGCGGGCTCTTCTCGAAGAAGGGGTTTGTTGGCGGTGGATCGTCGGCAAACGCGGCGAACGGCATGAGCAAAAGGATGGCGGCGAAGGCGGATCGCAGTTTCATGGCGACGTTATAACGGAAGTCGCCTCTGGGGTCGGTGACGGTTTTGTCATCCTGAGCCGCCGAAGCGCAGGATGACAAGCGGCTATCATTCGCGCCCATGCGAATTTTGCGCGTCCTTGTTCTTCTCACCTGCACGAGCGCCTTCGCCGCCGTCGATCCAACACTCTTCAAAGATCTCCACTGGCGGCTCCTCGGGCCGTTTCGCGCGGGACGCGTGCTCGCGGTGACCGGCGTTCCCGGCGAGGCGGCGCATTTCTACTTCGGCAGCGTGAACGGCGGCGTGTGGGAAACGAAAGACGCGGGCCGCACGTGGACGCCGATCTTTGACGATCAGCCGATCGGATCGATCGGCGCGATCGCGGTGGCGCCGTCGAATCCGCGCGTGATCTACGTTGGCAGCGGCGAGGCCGACATGCGCTCCGACATCGCGCAGGGCAACGGGATGTACAAGTCGTCCGACGGTGGCAAGACGTGGTCGCACATCGGATTGACCGACTCGCAGCAGATCGGACGCATCGTCGTCCATCCTACGAATCCGGACATTGTTTATGTCGCGGCGCTCGGGCATCCCTACGGTCCGAATGCGGAGCGCGGTGTCTTCCGTTCGAAAGATGGCGGCGCGACGTGGCAACGCATCCTTTCGCGCAACAACGACAACGACACCGGCGCAATCGACATCACGTTCGAGCCTGGCAATGCGAACGTTCTCTACGCGTCGCTCTGGCAGACGCGGCGTACGCCATGGAGCGTTTATCCGCCGTCGAACGGGCCGGGCAGCGGCCTGTTCAAATCGACGGACGGCGGCGATCACTGGACCGAGATCACCGGCCACGGCTTTCCCGCGAAGGCGGGACGCATCGGCGTCGCCGTCGCGCCGTCGAATCCGAAGCGCGTTTACGCGATCGTCGATGCCGTCGGGGACGGCGGCATGTATCGCAGCGATGACGGCGGCGCGAACTGGACGCGCAGCAGCAGCGACGCGCGCATCTGGTCGCGCGGCTGGTACTTCGGCGAAGTTGCCGTCGAGCCGAAGGACGCCGACACCGTCTACTCGATCAACGTCAACGTTTATCGCTCCACCGACGGCGGCAAGAACTTCGCGCCGGCGAAAGGCGCGCCGGGCGGCGACGACTATCACCAGCTCTGGATCGATCCCGATCATCCGGAGCGCCGCATCCTCGGCGTCGATCAGGGCACCGTCATCTCGCTCAACGGCGGCCGAACGTGGAGCAGCTGGTTCAATCAGCCGACCGGCCAGTTCTACCACGTCATCACCGATAACCGCTTTCCCTACTGGGTTTACGGCGCGCAGCAGGACTCCGGCGCGGCGCGCATTCCGAGCCGCACCGGCACGATCGACGGTGTGACGCTGATGGAGTTTCGCGAGACCACCGCGGGAGGCGAGAGCGACAACCTCGCGCCCGACCCGAATGACCCGGACATTATTTACGGCGGCCGCGTCGATCGCCTCGACACGCGCACGCAACAGACGCAGTCGATCGATCCGACGATTGCGTATCCGGGCAACGACCGCCGCACCTGGACGCTGCCACTGGTGTTTTCGCCGCGCGATCCGCGCGTGCTCTATTTTTCGAATCAGCGGATGTTCCGCACCGACGACGGCGGAAAGCACTGGACGGTGATCAGTCCCGATCTGACGCGCGAGAATCCTGATGTTCCGTCGAATCTCGATCCGATCACCGCGGCCGACAAAGCGCAACCCGGGCCGCGGCAGGGCGTGATCTACGCGATCGCGCCCTCGCGCATGATCGATCACGACATCTGGGCCGGCACGGACGACGGCCAGATCTGGCGCACGCACGACGAAGGCGCGCATTGGCAGAACGTCACGCCGCCGGCGCTCACGGCCTGGTCGAAGGTGGGCATCATCGACGCCTCGCATTTCGACGGCGAGACTGTCTACGCTGCCGTCGATCGTCATCGGATCGAAGATACGAAGGCGTACGTCTACCGCACGCACGACGGCGGAAAGTCGTGGCAGCTTTCGTCGAACGGGATCAACGAGACGGTGAATGTCGTCCGGGAAGATCCTGTCCGACGCGGCATGCTCTACGCCGGCACCGAGCGCGGCGTGTACGTGTCGCTCGACGACGGCGATCACTGGCAGCCGCTCCAGCTCAACCTCCCCACAACCTCGGTGCGCGACATCGACGTCCACGGCGACGACGTGGTCATCGCCACGCATGGCCGCGCCTTCTGGGCCATCGACAACGTGACGCCGCTGCGGCAGGACGTTCCCGCCGGCGATTTTCTTTTCAAGCCTGCCGTCGCGGTCCGCGAACGCCCCGCCGGCTTCACTGGCTCGCCCATGCCGAAGGATGAGCCGATGGCGCCGAATCCGCCCTTCGGCGCCTACATCGACTACGTGATTCGCAGCACCGCGACAACGCCGGTAACGATTGAGATCCTCGATGCGAACGATGCGCTCGTCCGCCGCTACAGCAGCACCGACGTTCCGCCAGCGATGGACCTCAAGCGCCTCGGCACAGCTCCCGAATGGTTCACGACGCCGTCGACGATCGCCGCGACGCCGGGCATGCACCGTTTCGTCTGGCCGCTTCACTATCCCGCGCCCGCCGGCGTCGGCGGACGCCGCGGCGGTGGCGGCAGCGGTCCGTTCGCGGACGGCATCTGGGCGCCGCCGGGAAATTACAAAGTCGTGCTGACGGTGAACGGCCAGAAGTTCACGCAGGCGCTGACCGTCGTTCCCGATCCACGCGTGAATCTTCCCGCGACTGCTTACGCTGAACAATTCGCACTGGCGCGCGAAGTCGAACAGACGCGCGCATCAATTTCCGCGGCACTCGTCGAAGCCGGCGCATTCGTCAAACGGACCGACATCGCCGAGGCGTTGAAGCACCGCGCGACGGAAATCTCCGGCACGATCACCGTCGACGAGTTCACCGCTCCACCGCCCCCCGAATCGTCCCTGCGATTCATCAATCAGGCGCTGGGCAAACTTGCCGGCGCCATCGACAGCGCCGACGTCGCGCCGACCGCCGACGCCCGCGCAAGCTGGGCGCAACTCAAGCCCGCGGCCAATGCGGCACTGGCGTCTTGGGCTGCTGTGAAAGGGGAGGCGCCGGCGACGAAGTAAATAAGAGTGCTGAGCCGCGGGCATCACGATGGAAGATCGCAAACGATCGTTCGCAGCGGAGTTGCAAGCCTCGCGTGGATGCTTTCGACTCATGCTCGTGGGGTATCTCGCTGTCGGTGGGCTGGGTGGCCTCTACGGAGGTTTCTATCTCGCCCGCGAGGTACATCACTGGCTGGCCTTACTCTTCTCGCTTATGGTTCTCGAGCCGATCGGCCTCACTTGTCTCCTTGCGATCGCAGCGATGATCGCGCCGGACAGTGCCGCCGGACTACTCTTCGATTGGTCGGTTCCGCGCGCGAGGCGCGCGGCGGCAATTGTGGGGATTCTCTATCTGCTGCTCGTGGCCGGACTCTTCGGGTTCGTGATGTTGGAATGGATGCGAACACCGACGTAGCGCAGCAGCCTAATCCAACGTCGTCCGCAGCTTTTTCGTCTGCGCGCGGCGCTTCTTTTCTTCGAGGCGCCGCTGCTTTTGCGATTTCGAGATCCGCGTCGGCCGGCGCTTCGCTTGTTCGGCGATCGCGTCGGACAGCAGCTCCTCCATCCGTGCGAGTGCCCGATCGCGATTGCCGACCTGACTGCGCTCCACTTGTGAGGTCACGCGCAACACGCCGGCTTTGTTGATGCGTCCGGCCAGACGCTCGCGGATGCGCGCTTTGCGGTCGTCGGGTAGCGGAAGCGCGTCGACATCCACTTCGATCGTGACGCGCGTCTCGACCTTGTTCACGTTCTGCCCGCCCGGACCGCCGGCGCGCGAAGTGGCGGCGCGGAGCAGGTTCGCGGGAACGACGCTGCCATCGCCGAGGTCGAGATCGCGCATGGCTATTGGCAGATGCCGAGCCGCACGCGGCGAATGGCTTCGCTGAGCGGCCGGTCGGCGAAGAGTGGATCGACGAGGTCGCGGATGCGGAGGTAAAGCTCCGCGGTTCCGGTGCCGAGGAATTGGGCGATTTCGGATGCGCGTGCGGCGACTGCGGCTTCGAAGGCCTTCGCCTGCGTTTCGGCCTCCGCAAGCGTATGGGCCTCGGCGACGCCGCGCATCATCGCGACGCGCCATTCGATCGCTTGCGCGGCGACGATCAGCTCGATGGCGATGACGCTCTGGACGTTGCCGAGGATCGTGCGCATTTTTCGCGCGGCGTGCGTTGACATCGACACGTGATCCTCCGCGTTTGCGCCGGTGGGGATCGAATCGACCGAAGCGGGATGCGCGAGGACTTTGTTCTCGGAGACGAGCGACGCGGCGGTGTACTGCGTGATCATCAGTCCCGAGTTCACGCCGGGACGCGTGGTCAGGTTCGCCGGCAGGCCGCGATTGTGATCGCTGTCGAGGAGCATTTGTGTGCGGCGTTCGGAGATGTTCGCGAGCTCGGCGAGGGCGATGCTGAGAAAATCGGCGGCGAGGGCGATTGGCTGGCCGTGAAAATTGCCGGCGGAGTAGGCGAGGCGCTGGTCCCCGCGATAGCCGTCCGGCCAGTTGCCGCGGAAACGGACGTCAAACGGCTCGCCGTCGAAGAACAGCGGATTGTCGGTCGCGGCGTTGATCTCGCGCTCGGCGACGTCGCGCGCGTAGCGAATGGCGGCGCGCGAGGCGCCGTGGACCTGCGGCGCGCAGCGCAGCGAATACGGATCCTGCACGGCGCCGGCGCGCTCGACGAGTTTGCTGCCGTCGATCAGTTCGCGCATCCGCGCAGCGCTGGCGATCTGTCCGGCATGGCCGCGCGCTTCGTGAACTTTCGGATCGAGCGCGCGCGTGCAGCCGCACATCGCTTCGAGCGTGAGTGCGGCCGCGGCGTCGGCGAGATCCGCGAGGCGCTCGGCGTCGGCGACCCCGAAGGCGAGCATCGATGCGGAGAAGTTGACTCCGTTGACAAGGGCCAGGCCTTCTTTGAATGTCGGTTTGACCTCGTCGGCGGTGAAGCCGAGAACCGCGGGAAGCTCCGACGCATCGCGAAGATCCTTCGTGCCGGCGATGTAGAAACGTCCCGCGCCGAGGAGTGTGGCGAAGGTGTGGGAGAGCGGACAGAGATCGCCGCTCGCGCCGACGGAGCCGCGCAGCGGGACGAGCGGAATCACACCGCGATTGAGCATGGCCTGCACGATGTCGACGAGCTTGCGTCGGACGCCGGAGTGTCCCTGCAGAAACGAATTGAGGCGCGTGGCCAGCACGGCGCGGACGACGTCCGCGGAAAAGTAGTTCGACAGATCGTCGGGATCGCAGTTCTCGCCGACGCCGACGGAGTGCGACAGCAGCAGGTTGCGCTGGAGTTGTTCGAGATCGGCGGGAGCGATCGGTTTGTCCTTGAATTCGCCGAAGCCGGTAGTGACGCCGTACTCCGTCGCTGCCGGTTCGCCTGCTTCCCACGCGCGGCGATAGTTTTCGACGACCTGCGCGATGAGCTGTTCGCTGACGGCGACGCGTTCGTTGGTGGACGGATCGATCTCGACGCGCGCGCCCTCGCGCGCGATGCGCACGAGTTGCTCGATCGTGAGGGAGTTGCCGTCGAGTGTGATGGTCTCAGTCATTGGTTGACAGGATCAGACAATGCATCTTGCCAAAGCACAGACAAGAGTGTCTGTCGTGAAAAGCGCAGAAGAAAAGAAGCACCGTTCTGTAAGCCCAGTCGCTACGATGGTTTCGACGAAGAAAACAGGGGCGCGAAAGGGACAAAACGGTG
>JAXDIO010000248.1:0-4196 GCA_034663965.1 Thermoanaerobaculia bacterium
CGGCTGCGGCTGGAGATCGTCGACATCGCTGCGTACATCGACGAGATGATGCGCAACGGCGGCGCCGATCAGTTCAAGAAAAACGTGATGCGCGATCTCGACCGGCGGCGCGATTTCTACTGCCCCGAAGAGCCGCTGCGCAAGACCGCCTGAAACTCATCGAGCGGCATCGGCTTGCTGAAGAGGAAGCCCTGGATGTAGTCGCAGCCCATGTCGCGCAGAAATTCGAGCTGATCGCGATGTTCGATTCCTTCCGCGATCACTTTCATGTCCAACTCGTGCGCAAGATCGATCATCCATTTCGTGATCGCCCTTGCGCGCTGGTCGGACGCCAGCGGCGCGACGAACGTCGCCGGAACCTTCAAGCCGTCGAGCGGAAATCGGAGCAGATGCTCGACCGAGGAGTGCCCGGTGCCGAAGTCGTCGAGCCAAAGCTGCACGCCGAGTTCTTTCATCTCATCGAGCACGTGCTTGGTCTGTTTCGGATGCTCGATGTAACTCACTTCCGTGATCTCGAGGTTGATTTTCTGCAGATCGTTGCCGTAGCCAGTCACGAGTTTGTGCAGCCGTTGAAGGAAGTTCCCCTCCTGAAACTCACGCGGCGAGAGGTTCACGTTGAGGTGCACGTCCGGGCCGCCGTCCTTTTGCCAGACCGCGGCGTCGGCGTACGCGCGGTGCATCGTCCAGGAGTCGAGGCGGAAGAGGTCCGGCCCTTCTTCTGCCGCTTGCGTGAGCGGTATCGCGCTGCGGATCTCGCCCGTTTCCCGTCGCGACCTTAGCAGCGCCTCGGCACTGACAATCCGCCGCGACTCCAGCTCGTGGATCGGCTGATAGAAGAGGACGAGCTGATCCTGATCGAGCGCGCGGCGCACGCCGGAACGCGGTGCAGATTTGACCATCAGGGCCGCTTACTTGCGCATTAGCTGCCAGGCGGCGAGGGCGATGCCGGCCAGTGCGAGCATGACGAGCAGCTTGTTCTCGGCCACCGTAGACCAGATCGACTTCTGCGGCTTCGCCTTCGCTTGCAGCGCGCTCATCTGCACGCGCTGCGGCGTGCCCTTCATCGAGTCGGACACGGCGTGTTTGAAGGAATCGAGCGTGCGCGGCTCGTCGGTCGGAGCGACGACGGCCATGGCGCGCTGCGTGTCGATGTGCATCACGTTCGACGGCATCGGTACGATCATCTTCTCGCCGTGCTCGCCGGACGCAACGTTGTAAGTTCCCTGATCGAAGTAGAGCGGAGTCGGCCCGAGGCGCGTGTTCTTGAGGAAGATCACGTGCTCGTCGCCTTCGTGGAAGGCAGGGACGCCGATCGTTTCCTGATGAATGCCGTTGACGCTGCCGCCGGGCGTGACAACCGTGACCTGCCCCGCCGCGTTGCCCTTCATCGTGTCTTCGACATTGAAGGTCGCGTACGTAACGATCCACCGTCCCGTCGGATCGAACTTGGCCTCGGTCTTCACGCACTTGCCGAGAAAAATCGCGGCCGCGTTGTCGACCTTTTCGTCGAACGTCGCCGCCTGCGCGACTGCCGCATTCGCGGCCGGGACAACAAGCGCGATCGTGACCAGCGCCAAGAGAGCAATCAATCGGTTATTTGGATTCATCCTGAGCCCGAGATAAGCAAGCGGCAAGCCACTCTATTTCCCATTTGGGCTCCGCGTCTCCGCGCCTCCGCGTGACCGTTGGGCCTGCCACGTGCAACGAAGCGTGCCTTGATGCGCAGCCTTGTCGCCGTGACCATCCTCCTCGCCCTCGCCTGCAACAAGCAGGACGACGCGGAGAAACTCCAGAAATCGATCGCTTCCTGGAAGGCCACGCTGGAGATCGTCGCCGACGCCCGGTTGAAAAACGAAGTCCGCAACGGTTTCGCGCTGAAAACGATCGACGAAGCCGTCGAAGATCTCGAAGGTCAGTCTTCGAAGACGACTAACAGACACGCCGAGGAACTCATCGGCATCGCTGCGAAGCTCCGGCAAGCCATTGAGCGCGATGACAAGTCCGCGATCGCGAACGTTCGAGGCGAGCTCGCGCGATGAAGAAAGTCCTCCAGGTCGCGCTCGGTATCGTCACCGGGATCGGCGGCTTCCTCGAAGTGGGCTCGATCGCGACTGCTGCGGAGGCTGGCGCGTCGTTCAAATACGCCCTGCTGTGGTCGATTGCATTGGGGACGATCTGCTTAATCTTCCTCGTCGAGATGACCGGCCGCCTCGCGGCAATCTCCAAGCACGCCGTCGCCGACGCCGTTCGCGAACGTCTCGGATTTCCGTTCGCCGTCATTCCGCGCGTGGCCGAGATCATCGTCAACGTCATGGTCATCGGCGCGGAGATCGGCGGCGTCTCGCTGGCGCTGAAGTTCGTCACCGGCATCGAAGTGCGCGTCTGGGCAATTCCGGTCACCCTGCTGATCTGGCTCGCGATCTGGGCGGGGACGCTCGACTTCATCGAAGACGCGACGTCGATTCTTGGCCTCGTTTCGATCGGATTCGTCGTCGCAGCGGTGAAGATGCATCCCGATACGCACTCGATGCTGCGCGGCCTCATTCCATCCGCGCCGCGCCACGACGCCGCGCACTACTGGTACATCGCCGTCGGCATTCTCGGCGCCACTATCAGCCCGTACATGTTTCACTTCTACGGCTCCGGCGCGATCGAGGACAAATGGGGCGAAGACAGCCTCGGCGCGAACAAGGTCACCGCCGCGCTCGGGATGTCATTCGGCGCGGTGATGTCGGTGGCGGTTCTTGTCTGCGCCGCACTCGTGCTCGCCCCTCGCGGCATCGAAATCGCGCGCTACGAACAGGCCGCGCTCATTCTCATTCCAGCGCTCGGCCGTTGGGGACTTCCGCTCTTCGCCGGCACACTCGGCGTCTGTTGCTTCGGCGCTGCGATGGAAGTCAGCCTGGCGACGGCGTACATGGTCGCGCAGACCCTCGGCTGGAACTGGGGCGAGAACAAGAAGCCCGACAAGGAAGCGCGCTTCTCGATGACCTACGTGATCATGCTGCTCCTCGGCGGCTCGCTTCTTCTGACCGGCATCGATCCGCTAAAGCTGACGATGTACGCGATGGCGCTGACCGCCGTGATTTTGCCGCTGATCGTTCTGCCGTTTGTCGTCCTGCTCAACGACCAAACCTATGTGCACGAGCACACCAACGGTCCGATCGGAAACACCGTCGTCATCGTCACGATCGTTCTCGCGTCGATCGTAGCCATCGTCACCATCCCGCTAGAGATCATGGGAGGCGGATGATGAAGGCGCACTACTTTCTCGTCCGCGACCTACTCGACAACCAGCTCGTCGACCGCGACAAGGTGAACCTCGGCAAGATCGACGGCATCGTCATCCACGTCGCGCAAGGCAAGCAACCGCGCGTAACGCACCTCGAATCGGGTGCGCTGATCCTGGCGCGCCGCCTCGGCCCGCGCTGGGAACGCTTCGTCTCGTTCATGACGCGCCACTTCGGAGTGCGCAAGAATCCCGTCTTTCGCGTTCCGTGGTCGAAGGTGACGAAGACCGGCATCGACGTCCACATCGACATCGACGGCACGAAGTCCGACGCGTTCGCCTGGGAACACTGGCTCGACGACCATCTGATCGGGAGGCTGCCATTCGCTCATGACGACAACGAAAAAGAATGAGGTAAAGCTGGAGTTGCTCCTCGGTCGTCGCGTCGTCGACGTCAACGGTGCGCGCGTCGGCCGCATCGAGGAAGTACTGGCCGATCGCGATGGCGACGAGTTGCTCGTGACGCACTACCTCGTCGGTCGCTACGGTCTCTTCGAGCGCTTCTCGATCCTGCACGTCGGCATCGGCCTCTTTCGCTATCTCGGCAGCCGCGCCCAGAGCGCGGATCCTCACCGCATTCCGTGGGACAAGATGGATCTGGGCGACGCCGAACACCCGCGGCTCACATGCTCGATCGACGACTTGAAGAGCCGCTGACCGATCGGAACGATTCCTCCGACCAATGCACCGAGGTGGTTGGGATCCGAAGGCGTGACCCACACTTGAGAGCGGGACGCCTTCGGGCGCAGTAGAATGCGTGTTCCAAAAACATGGCCCGTTACGAAGAGCGAGACGACTCGTACGATCTCCTGAATCAGTATCTCCACGAAATCGCGCAGGTGCCGCGGTTGACGCCGGAGCGCGAGCGCGAGTTGGGGAAGCGCGTCCAGGAAAATGACAAGGCCGC
>JAXDIO010000275.1:0-3022 GCA_034663965.1 Thermoanaerobaculia bacterium
TGGCGCGGCCCCATCATTTATGTATATCTTGCGTGGTGCGTCGTTGAGTTGCTCCGGCTGGTGATCAGCCGGCAGGCTCCGCCGGCCTGGCGCGCATTGCGCACGACGCTCGGAGAGCGCTTCGCCTGATGGGAATCGACGTCATCACCAAGCCCCGCATCCGCCTGACGCGACGCGTCAACGAGATGCAGGTGTCGCCGACGCTGGCGGTGATGAACCGCGCGCTGGAGTTGAAGGCGCAGGGCGTCGACGTCGTCGACCTCGGCCCGGGCGAGCCCGATTTTCCGACGCCGCCATCGGTCTGTGCAGCGGGCAAGCGCGCCATCGATGAAGGCCAGACGAAGTACACCGCCGGCAACGGCACGAAGGCGCTGCGCGACGCGCTGGCAGCCCGCTACAACCACCGCTACGGAACGTCGATCAAAGCGGAAAACGTCATCGCCGGCACAGGCGGGAAACAGGAGCTGTTCAACGTCACGCTGGCTTTGGTGGATGAAGGCGACGAAGTCATCATTCCGTCGCCGTACTGGGTGAGTTTTCCCGATCAGGTCCAGTTCGCCGGCGGCACTCCCGTTTTCGCGCCCACCGACCCGCAGAATGACTTCCGGCCGACCTTCGCCGGCATCGAAGCCGCGGCCACCGAGCGCACGCGCGGGGTGATCATCAACTCGCCCTGCAATCCGACTGGCGCCGTGATCGCCGAGAAGGAGCTGCATCGCATCGTCGAGTGGTGTGCATCGCGCGATGTCTTTCTGATGTTCGACGAGACGTACGAGTTCTTCGTCTACGACGGCGCGAAGCACGTTTCGGCCGGACGCTGGTTCGATGAGTATCCGGAGACAGTCGTCTGCATTAACTCGATGTCGAAGACCTTCGCGATGACCGGCTGGCGCCTCGGATACGCGATCGCGCACCGCGATGTCATCACCGCGGCGGGCAAAATCCAGAGCCATTCGACGTCGAATCCGAGCTCGATCTCCCAGGCGGCGGCGCTCGAAGCGCTGAACGGCGGAGATGACGAAGTGCGCCGGATGTGGGAGGCGTATCGCGATCGCCGCGCGTGGCTGATGCCGGCCATCAACGGCATCGACGGGATGTGCTGCGCGCATCCCGACGGCGCGTTCTACATCTTCCCCGACGTCAGCGCCTTCTTCGGCCGCGGCAGCGTGCGCGACTCGCAGACGCTCACGAACTATCTGCTCGACGAAGCGCGCGTGGCGGTGATTCCTGGTTCCGCATTCGGCAGCGACCATCACATCCGCATCAGCTACGCGACGTCGATGGAACAGCTGCAGGAAGGCGTGCGGCGGATCGAGTCGGCGCTGAAAAAGTTACGCTGAGTTCGCCGCGCGGCCAGCCGTGCCGGCTGGAATCAAGCCTCCGCACCCCCCGTTACGAACCGCTGTTCAATAACGCACGTCCAACGAACAAGGAGAACTTGTGAAGAAAGCAACGTTTGTCATCGCGCTTGCGCTCGCCGCTCCGGCAGTGTTCGCGCAGAGCACGCCGGCCAAGCCGGCTGCTGCTCCAACGGCCACGGCTACAGCCGCCACAGACGCCGATCCCGTGATCATGTCTGCGGGAAGCGTCATCGTGCATAAGTCGGAATTCGAAGCGGCGCTGAAAACGCTTCCCGCCGAGTATCAGGGGATGCTCTCGCAGCCCGCCGGCCGCAAGCAGTTTGCGGACGACTTCCTGCGCATGCGCCTGCTCGCCAGCGAAGGCGCCAAGGCCGGCCTGCAGAACGATCCCGACGTCCTCAACCAGCTCAACCTGATGCGCGAGAACCTCGTCGCGACCGCCGAGCTGAAGAAGATCGACAGCGGCATCACCGTCAGCGACGCCGAAATTCAAAAGGCGTACGCCGATGGCGCGAAGGACTACGAGCAGGTCAAGGCCCGCCACATCCTGATCGCGCCGAAAGGCAGCGCTGCCGCGCAGCCTGGCAAAGAGCTCACAGACGAGCAGGCCAAGGCGAAAGCGGAAGATCTTCGCAAGCAGATCGTGGCCGGCGCGAACTTCGAAGAGCTGGCGAAGAAAGAGTCCGACGACACCGGTTCCGGCGCCCGCGGCGGTGACCTCGGCTCATTCGGACACGGCCAGATGGTCCCCGAGTTCGAGCAGGCCGCCTTCAGCGCGAAGGTCGGTGATGTGACTCCGGTCGTGAAGACGCAGTTCGGCTACCACATCATCAAAGTCGAAGGGCACGAGAACACGCCGCTCGAACAGGTTCGCCCAACCCTCGAGAAGAACCTCAAGCAGACCAAGTTGCACGCCGCGCTCGATGCGATGAAAGAAAACGCGCATCCGACATTCAACGACGCGTACTTTGCGCCACCGCCGCCGTCCGAAGCGCCGCCGGCAACCCCGGTCGCTCCGAAGGCGGGCGCGAAGACGACGCCGCTACCCAAGAAGCAGTAAATCGATCCGCAGCAAAGTAAAAAGGGACGGCGCAATGCTGTCCCTTTTTTTGTGTGGCACAGACACTCTTGTCTGTGCTGGTGATGCTTGGGAGGCTTCAAAACGTCAGCCGCTGCACCTTGCTAGAGCACAGACAGGAGTGTCTGTGCCACACCGAACTACCTCTCCACTTCGAAATCCGCACCGATCGACGGCAGCGCGTCGTTGAAGATGATGGCGGTCTCGGCGATCGGAAAGAGGACGACGTGGTTGCGTCCCTGGAAATCCATCACGATCTCGTAGAAGCCGGTGTCATTGATCGCGATCAACGTGCCTGGCTTGCCTTTCAGCTCCAGCGAGCGGCTGAAGATTGAAACCTTCGATGGGATTTCCATGAGCGGTAAGCGTAGCAGAAGCTGCTAGGCGTCGTGACGTTTGCCGAACATGAACGCGACGCCGACGCCCAGGAAGTAGAGCGCGATCATCGGGACGGCGAGAAACGACTGCGTCACCATGTCCGGTGTCGGCGTCACGATCGCGGCGATGATGAACGACAGCACGATCGCGTACTTCGATTTCTGCAGCAGGAAGTGCGGCGTCACGATGCCGAGGCGGGCCAGGA
>JAXDIO010000314.1:0-3617 GCA_034663965.1 Thermoanaerobaculia bacterium
AGTCGTCGCCATGCGTAGCGCTGCGGTCAATGCGGAAGAAGTTGACGCGCCATTCGTCGCCGGCGTTCGGATGTTTTTTGAGCGCGTCGAACGGGATGCGGATGACGGTCCGGAGGCGCGTTCCGTCGTCCCGGCGAAGCGCCGCGAAGAGGCCATCGCAAGTCCACGCCAGGTCGGTCTTCATCGTGGCGCGGACGCCGTCGGACGAGTCGATGCGTGCGTCGAACGTGGTTCCGAGCGGGTTGACCTCGATCTCAAAGTACGGGGTCAGGCCTTCGGGAGCGAGGAAGATTTCGACGACGTCCTCCTCCCACAGAGGCTGGTCGTGATCGAGGAATGTGGCCACGATTTCGTCGTCCTCGGCATCAAAGACGACGGTGAGGATGTCATCGTCGTAGTACGCGGCCACGGTCGTTGCCAGCCGCGGCGCACCGCCGTCCGTCGCTCGCGTCAGCACGATCGGAACGCAAGGATTCGGAATCGCCCACGGCTCTTCGATCGAAAACTCCGCCCTCGGCACATCGAGCACTGCGATCTCCATCGCCGGAATCATATGGTGGAGCGGGCGCGGCATCGCGCATGCAAAGCCGCTGAGGCCCGACATGATGGTGGATCTGGAACTGGATGATCTGAAGCGCGAGTTTCTCGCCGAGGCGGATGAGAAGGTGCGCGAGATTCAGGCGAAGCTGGACGGCGAACAGACGCGGGAAGCATTGGAACGATTGACGTACCTTGCACATCAGCTGAAAGGCTCCGGAGGGAGCTACGGTTTCCAGCGCATTTCAACCGACGCCGCGGAGCTGGAGTCCGCCGTGGAGTCGCTGTCGGCGGAAGGAACGCGTCCCGGCATCGACGACCGCATCCAGCAGCACGCGTTCAACCTGCGCGCGGAAGTGGACAAGCGGATGCGCGAGTTCGCGGTAACGGTGGCGGGGTAGGCGACACGTCATGCGTCGCTCCGCGGTCGCAATCATTTTCTGCACCGCTCTCCTCTCATGCGGGCGTTTGCCTACGGAACCGACGGCGACGCCGATGAAGCTCGGCCGGTGGGTAGGTGCGGACGTTGAAATCGTCGTCGCGGCTGACAGTGCCGTCTTCACATCGAGTGGATGCATCACTGGTTACATGAAGCGGCCGATTCTCGACTCGAGAGGCCATTTCATCTCGGACGCGGCTATGCAATCGATGATCGGACCGCCGCCTGCTCCGCCCTTACCGCATGCGATCGTCAGCGGACGCGTAAACGGCGACGTTCTCACATTCACAGCCACCTACGACAACGGCATGGTCCTCGGGCCACTCACGGCGACGCTCAACGCGGATAGACCTCCCTTCTTTCCGTGTCCCCCGTAGCGATTACGCCGCGTCCGTTCCCTTCGCGCGAACAGCGCGCGCCGGCTCCGCCGCCTGCACCTGATTGCGTCCGTTCTTCTTCGCGCGATACAGCGCCTTGTCCGCGGCCACGATCAGCTCCTTCGCCGAATGGATGCGCGCGTGCGGCACGGTGGCGACGCCGATGCTGACCGTAGCCGGAATCGCACCGGCGTTCGTCTGAACCGGCGCCGCTTCGATACTTGCGCGAATCTGCTCGGCGAAGTTGAGCGCGTCTTCGAGCATCGTCTCCGGCAGCATGAGCGCGAACTCTTCGCCGCCGTAGCGCGCCGCGAGGTCGGTTGTGCGGATCGATTTCTGAAAGATCGATGAAATGGACTTGAGCACTTCGTCGCCGATGGCGTGGCCGTACGTGTCGTTGACCTTCTTGAAGAAATCAAGATCGACGATGACGAACGAGAGCGGCCGCTGATAGCGCACCGACTCCTCGAACGCGCGCGCCAGCTCGTCCTGCAAATGTCGATGGTTGTAGAGCTTCGTAAGTCCGTCGGTGATCGAGAGCAGCTCGAGCCGGCGATTCGTTTCGAGCAGCTCTTTCTGCAGGTCGACGATCCGCTTCGCCGCGCGTATGCGCGCCATCAGCTCCGGATACTGGAACGGCTTGGTGATGTAGTCGTCCGCGCCGAGGTCGAGGCCCTGGATCTTGTCCTCCTGGTCGTCCTCGCCGGTGAGCATGATGATGTAGCGATTGCGCAGGTCGGGATCGGACTTGAGCTGGTGGCAAAGATCGACGCCATCCATGTCGGGCAGACGGCGATCGAGGATTGCCAGGTCCCACGCGACCTTTGGGAGCTGCTCGCGCGCCTCCTCCCCCATCCCGAACTCGATGCTCTCGTACCCGCTGCGCTTGAGCAGCAGCCGCACGAGCCGGCGGATGGCCGGATCGTCATCGACGACAGCAACCTGGAAGGCCTGAGGATCGGACATTGACGATGGCCTGCCGCAAACGTAGTGCCAGCGGGGCGGACACGACCGGCGGCGTCACCCGATGCGCATGGAGATGTCGAGCGCCACGACGGAGTGCGTGAGCGCGCCGATGGAGATGCGATCGACGCCCGTCTCAGCGATCTCGCGGACATTGTCGATGGTGATGCCACCGGATGCCTCGAGCGGCACCGCGCCCGCGACGTGTTCGACGATCGCGCGCATCTCGGCGGTCGTCATGTTGTCGAGGAGAATGAAGTCGGGCCGCAGCGCCAGCGCTTCGTCCAGCTCTGCGCGATTGCGCACCTCGACCATGACGGACTGCGGCATCGCCTTCGAACGAATGCGCTCTACCGCCGCCGTGATCGACCCCGCCCGATCGACGTGATTGTTCTTGATCAGGAACATGTCGTACAGCCCGATGCGATGGTTCTGCCCACCGCCGCAGCGAACCGCGTATTTGTCGAGAGCGCGCAACCCTGGCGCGGTCTTACGCGTGTCGTAAATGCCGGCCTTCGTGCCGCGCACGGCATCGACGTAACGCCGCGTGGCTGTGGCAATCCCGGAGGCGCGTTGCATGAGGTTGAGCGCCGTCCTCTCCCCCGCCAGCAACGCAACAACACTCCCGCTGACTTCGGCGACGATATCGCCCGCCGCGACCATATCGCCGTCCTTGCGCTTCGCGACGAACGCTGCCGAATGATCGATCGCCGCGAACGTCCGCTCCGCAAACGCCAGTCCCGCCAGAACCCCAGGCGCCTTCATCAGAAATCGCGCCGACCCTCGGTCACCGGGCTCGAAGATAGCCTCGCTAGTGATGTCGGGCAGGTCCTCATCGAGCGCGCGGCGGACGATCAGATCGATCTTACGTTGAAAATCGGCGGAAGTCATACAGGAATGCTGCCATGCGCCACGGCGTTTTGAAGCGCTCGATCGTTGACAATTTGGGGGCGTACCGGCTTCGACGGGGACATGTCGGGGTCATGGTTGCATGCCGAGCTGATTAACTCGTAAATCTGATCAAAACTGAGTAGCTGCGAACAACAGCGAACTCGCCCTCGCGGCCTAAAAACCCGTGAGCGTCCGCCCGATGGTTGCTCACGCCGTCGGGTCCGGATGTCATCAATGTGAGCTAAGCGTCAGCGCACCGTCTCGGCGCCGGCGTCGAAAACCACAGAGGCTGGTCCACATTCGTTCCCCGCTCTCCGGGCAGAACGCGGACGAGACTTAAAAGGAGAGCTAAGCATGTAGTAGCCAGGCTTCACTGCTCTCGGACGGGGGTTCAACTCCCCCCGCCTCCA
>JAXDIO010000316.1:0-24774 GCA_034663965.1 Thermoanaerobaculia bacterium
AGCTTGGCAAGGATGAATTCGTAGGGATCGTCCGAAGTCTGTTGCGCCCCGGCGGAAACGCTGAGCGCGAGGAGCGCCAGCAGCAGAAATGCGTACTTCGTCATCAGTCTCATGGTCATCACTCGGCAGAACGGAACACGGTTGGCAGGCGCTGCATTCTGAGTCTTTTCAAGGGGGCGCACACTCAGTAAGACGGGTTCTGTTGCAGCCCGTTTCATGCCACATTGTGTTAAAACCGGAGAAAGGACATAGGGATCGGGCGTGAGTCTGGAGCGGATCGAGATCACACCGTTCGCGGTGATCGCGGGAGAAATCCTGCAGCAGCGGAGAACCGGCTCGCTGACGATCGTGCATGCGCCGCTGCGGCGGAATCTTTACTTCGCGCAGGGCGAGCTGGCGCTGATCACGTCGACGGCACCGGAGGATTCGCTGGCCGATTTCCTCGTGCGCCGCGGTGCGATCACGGGGGATCGCGCGCTGCCGCTCGCCGCGGCCGATGCGCTCGAAGCCGCGGCGCGGTTCCACGAGTCCGGCCTTCTCGACATGTCCGCGCGTCAGACGCTGCTTCGCGAGTGGATGACGTCGCTGTTCATCCCGTTGTTCTCGCTCGACGAAGGGACCGCCGCGTTCACCGACGTCGAGGCGATCGAGCCGGACAAACGTGTGTTTCTGCAGTCGATGCCGGCGGTAGTGCTCGACGGCATCCGCGCCATCACCAACGGTCTCGTGCTCCGACGCTCCCTCGGAGATCTGAAACGGACGATCGAACCGGACCACACCGCCGCGGTGTCCCTGGATGCGATTCCGCTGACCGATGCCGAACGGACGATCGCCGAGGCGTTGCACGAGCCGCAGACGATCGAGACGTTTCTGAAACAGTTCACGAGTGACTCGGTTACGGCGGCGCGCGTAGTCATCGCAATGATGACGCTCGGCCTGTTCTCGGTCGTCACCGTGAGCTCGCGCCCCATCGCCGCGATCGACGATAGCGACATGCATCGCGATCTGGAGTTGCTCGCGGCCATCGGCTCGAATGATCAGCGTTCGCTACGCGCGGTCGGGTTTTCGAGGCAACTGTCGTCGCTCGATCACTACCAGCTTCTCGAAATCCCGCGCGCCGCTGCACGAGGTGCGATCGTCGCCGCGGCGGATCAGAAGAAGCATCAATACAACCCGTCCACATATCCGCCGGTGGTGAAGGACGCGCTGGCCGCGATCAACAAGCGGATCAATGAGGCGTCCGCGGTTCTGGAGAATCCGGTGCGGCGTTCGGCATACGACAAGCTGCTCGATCAGCGTACGGGACGCGGCGGCGGCGATGAGTTGCAGCGGCGCGCCGCGCAGCGCTCGATCGCGAATCAGAATTTTCAGCGGGCGCGCGAGCTGAGTGCGACCGGCGATTACTACGGTGCGATCGTGCTGCTCAAACAAACCGTCAACTACGCTCCCGATCACGCGGAAGCCTGGCACCTTCTGGGCGCGTGTCAGGAGCGCAATCCGAAATGGCGCCGCGACGCCGCGGAGAGTTTTCAGCGCGCACTGTCGCTCGATCCGAACTCCGTCGACGTCCTGATCTCCCTCGGCGACCTCTATCGCACCGAGGGGCTGATCTCGCGAGCCCAGAGTTGCTATGAGGACGTACTGAAGATCGCCGCGGATCATCCCGAGGCGAAGAGCCGGTTGGCCGCGATTCGAAAAAAGTAGCGGCCTACCGAATATCTTCCGGCTTGTTGTCCGCCAGTTCATCGCGGGGATCGTCGGCGCGCTTCGGGGAGTTTTCGCCGCTGTGCTCTTCGCGGCCGGCGCCCTCGTAGCCGAGGACTTCCGCGCCGCGGATCACTTCGATTTTCTGCGTATCTTCTTCGGTAGCGCCTTTTTCGTCTTCGCTCATGCCGTATTGCTGAGCAAGATCGGCGCCGTAAACGGCGCTACATCAGCTCGCGCATGATCTGGTCGAGCGCTTCCTTCGGTGGGCGCGTTTCCGCTTCGGTGAGCGAACAGAGAGGTTTGTCGGTCATGTTGAGCAGCGTCAGGAAACTCTTTTTCTCGGGGCGCAGGTAGATGAGGCCCGTGAGCATGGCGCCGTCGTCGATCGCTCTGTGCGAGCGCTGCAGGGCCTGGACGGCGTTCGATGGGTCGTAGTCCTCTTCCAGTTTTTTCAGGAGCAGGCGCGAGCCGTCGTGCAGCGTGACTTCGCGCATCGTCCCCGGCTCGTAGTCGATTTCGATCTGTTCGTACGACTGCACGAAACCGATCTGGTGGAGCAGCTCGTCGTGTTCCTTCGAATACGCGTAGCCCTTAGTCGAGCCGTCGTGGTTGTTAAAGGTGACGCAGGGGGAGATGACGTCGATGACCGCGAGTCCGTCGTGGGCGATGGCGGCTTTGAGGATGTTCACCATCTGTTTCGGATCGCCGGCGTAGCCGCGCGCGACGAAGCCGCATCCGAGCTCCACAGCCAGGGCGCAGAGATCCATCGGCGGAAGATCGTTGATCACACCGGTTTTCAGCTTCGAGCCTTCGTCGGCGGTTGCGGAGAACTGGCCCTTCGTCAGGCCGTACACGCCGTTGTTTTCGATGATGTAGATCATCGGGATGTTGCGGCGCACGAGGTGCATGAACTGGCCGAGGCCGATCGAGGCGGTGTCGCCGTCACCGGAAACGCCGATGCTGATGAGCGTTTGATTGGCGAGCATCGCGCCCGTCGCGACCGCGGGCATGCGTCCGTGAACGCTGTTGAATCCGTGCGCGCGGCCGAGAAAGTAGGCGGGGGTTTTCGATGAGCAGCCGATGCCGGAGAACTTGGCGACCTTCTCCGGCTTCACGTTCATCTCGTAGAAGGCGCGGACGATCTGGTTGCTGACGGCGTCGTGGCCGCAGCCGGCGCAGAGCGTCGATTTGCCGCCCTGGTAATCGAGCGCTTTGAGGCCGATGCGGTTTTCTTTCGGCGCGGCGGCTTCGTTGGGGAGTTTGAGAACGCTTTCAGCCATGGCTTAGTCCTCTCCGATCGTCTGCGTGACTGCGTCGGCGCCGAGGCCGATTTTGATGACGCGCGTGCCGTCTTTTTCCATCTGCAGCAGCGAATCGGTAATCGATCGCGCGTCGCAGGGCAAACCCGTGTAGTGCAGTATTTTGCGCAGCTTGTGCTGGATATCGCCCACTTCGAGGCGAAGCAGGTCGCCCATCTGTCCGTCGCGATTTTGCTCGACGACGTAGACGCGTTCGTGTTCTTCGACGAATGCTTTGACATCGTCGGTGAAAGGAAGCGCGCGAAGACGGAGGTAGCTGGTCTCGACTCCGTGCTCGTTGCGGAGTTGATACCGCGCCTCTTCGAGCGCGACGTCGGTAGTGCCATAGGCGATGAAACCGATGGTCGCGTTCGGGCGGCGATCGATGACCGGCTGCGGCACGAACTGCTTGGCGGTCTGGAACTTCTTCGCCAGCCGGTCGACGGTCGCTTTGTAATCCGACGGCTTTTCGGAGTAGCGGGCGTGGGTATCGTGACCCGAGCCGCGGGTAAAGTACGACGCCATCAAGTGATCGGTGCCGGGCAGCGTGCGGTAGGGGATGCCGTCGCCATCGACGTCGAGATAGCGTCCCCATTTGCCGCCGAGTTCTTCGAGTTGTTCCGCGTTGAGCACTTTGCCGCGGCGATACGGTTTCGTCGGATAGGTGAACGGATCGGACATGTGGTTGTTCATGCCGAGGTCGAGGTCGGAAAGGACGAAGATCGGAGTCTGAAACATCTCCGCAAGATCGAGCGCCTCGCCGGCGAAGTCGAAGCATTCAGAAACTGAGCACGGGATCAGTGCAATATGTTGCGTGTCGCCGTGAGAAAGATAATGCACTTGGAAGATGTCGCCCTGCGCGGTTCGCGTGGGCAGGCCGGTGGAAGGTCCAACGCGCTGGATGTCCCAAATCACGCCCGGCAGTTCGGCGAAGTAGCCGAGCCCCGCGAATTCGGCCATGAGCGAGATGCCAGGTCCCGAGGTCGATGTAAGCGAGCGAGCGCCCGCCCATCCCGCGCCCAACACCATCCCCATCGCCGCCAACTCATCCTCGGCCTGCACGATCGCGAACGTTGCTTTGCCGTCCGGCCCGATGCGGTGCTCTTTCATGTAGTCGATGAGCGATTCGCACAGCGACGACGAGGGAGTAATCGGATACCAGGTGACGACGGTGACGCCGCCGAACATGGCGCCGATGGCGGCGGCAGCATTGCCGTCGATGATGATTTTGCCGGCCGTGGCGTTCATCCGTTCGATGCGCCAGCGATGCTGCGCCGGCAGATTTTCGCGCGCGTAGCCGATGCCTTTGTCGATCGCGGCGACGTTGGGCTCGATCGCTTTCTGTTTGCCTTTGAACTGCTTGGTGATGGCGTTGACGATCTCGTCGCGCTCGATGCCGAGCCGCTCGGCCACGATGCCGACGTAGATCATGTTCGTGAGCAGCTTGCGAAGGCGCGAGTCCTGCGACAGCTCGCCCGCCAGTTTCGCGAACGGGACTTCGAAGAACGTCACGTCATCGCGCATCCCTTTGCAGTTCAGCGGCGCGTCGTAAATGCAGACGGCGCCGGGCTGCAGGGCCATGACGTCTTCGCGCGCCGTCGCGACGTTCATGCAAATCATGATGTCGACTTCTTTTTTGCGCGCGATCCAGCCGTCTTTGTTCGCGCGGATGGTGAACCACGTCGGCAGGCCGGCGATGTTCGAGGGGAACATGTTCTTGCCGCTGACCGGCACGCCCATCTGAAAGATCGAGCGCATCAGGACGTTGTTCGATGATTGGGAGCCGGAGCCGTTGACGGTAGCGACGTGGATCGTGCAGTCGTTGACGGTCGAGGCGGCGGCGGTCACAGGCTCATCGAGAACCGCCGTCGCGGTCATGCTATCGGACACGTCTTTCTCCTTTGATGGATTGTTTGGAAAGACTCAGGCGGGATCATTTTGGAGGAGGCGGATTGTAGCACCGGCGTGTGGGGAGTAGGGCGTTGGGTGTGGGAGATGAAACGCGGCGCCTTCTCCCACTCCCCACACCCGACTCCCCACACCCCGTCATAAGATGCGCCCTCATGCTCCGAACGATCTGGGCCATCATCGTGGCCGTCGTGGTGACCATTCCGTGCGCGACGACGGTGCTGCTCATTGCCATGCTGTCGTCGGCGTCGCCGTTGATCGATCCGGTGATCCGATTCTGGGCACGGGTCGTGTTGTGGGGTGCGGGCATCGAGATTCGCGGCGAGGGGATGGAGACGATCGATCGCGCGAAGCGGTACATCCTGATCGCCAATCACCATTCGTATTTCGACATCCCGTGCATCTTCGCGGCGATCCCGCAGCCGATCCGGTTCATGGCCAAGAAGAGCCTCTTCAGCATCCCGATCTTCGGCTGGGCGCTCGCACGCGCCGGCTTCATCCCGATCGACCGCAAGAACCGGCGCACGGCGGTGAAGTCGTTCGATCTGGCGGTGGAGCGCATCCGCAAAGGCAACACGATCGTGATCTTCCCGGAGGAGGGCCGCTCCCGCGAGGTGGCCATGCGCCCATTCCAGCGCGGCGCATTTCTGCTAGCCATCCGATCGGAGCTGCCGATCCTGCCGCTGGCGATCGACGGAACCTACGAAGTCCTCCGCGTCGGCGCAAAACGGATCACGCCCGGCGTCGTAACGATCCGCGTCGGAACGCCGATCGAAACCGCCGGCGTGAGCGTCCGCGCGAAGGACACGCTACTCGAGCAATCGCGGGGGCAGATTGAGAGGATGCTGCCGTTACCGTCGGCTACTTGAATCGTGGCGTGGGCGGGGGTTCGGGTGTCGCCACGTTCGGCTTACCTTTCGGAGGCGCCGGATGGACGACCGTCCGTCCGCCATCACGCCAACCGTAACCCCGATTGGCTTTCAGCACCGCGAACGCGGCGATCAGGACTCCCATCAAGGTTCCCGGCAGTTCCATCGCCACATTTTCTTACGATTCTCGTCGAAAGTAACGGCGAGAATCGGAAAAGCAATCGTTCGTCTATGAGTTGTAAACCGCGATTATCCTGGCAACTTCTCGTCGATCTTCGTTACTCAACGTCCGCACCTCAATCGTGAAGTGGTCGTCGACGATCCGCCCGGCGATGGGCGGATTGTGCTGCAGGAAGCACGTGGCGATGTCGCTGGCATGGCCAGCCACTTCGATGGCGAGTGACGGAATCGTTTCCGTTGGCGTCGTGCCGCCGCCGAGGGCGCAGGCGCTTTCGATGACGCGGCAGGAAGTTCCGGCGATCATTTCCGCGGCGCGTTCGCGCAGTTCTTCGAGCGGCGTGGCCAACATGCGGTAGATCGGAATCTCGGTCTCGTGTCGGCCGGTGGCGAAGGCGCGCAGGGTCTCGGCGATGATGGCGTAGGACTCCTTGCCCGCTCGCAGCGCGCGCATCAGCGGATGCTTGCGGCAGCGGTTGATGATCTCCTCGCCGCCGAGAATGAGTCCGCCTTGCGTGGCGCCGATCAGTTTATCGGTCGAGCAGCTGACGGCGTCGACGCCGAGCGCGATCAGTTCGCGGATCGTTGGCGCGGAAGTGAAGCCGTACGGCGCCAGATCGACGACGCGTCCGCTCCCTTCGTCGTACAGCAGCGGGATGCCGCGTTTCTTACTGATCGCGACGAGATCTTCGATCGATGGCGACTCGGTGAAGCCGACGATCTCGAAGTTGGAGCGATGCACGCGCAGCATCGCCGCCGAGGAGTCGGAGATGGCGGCGTCGTAGTCGGCGGCGCGGGTGCGGTTCGTCGTCCCGACCTCGCGGAGGCGCGCGCCGCCTTGCTGGATGACATCGGGAACGCGGAACGAGCCTCCGATTTCGACGAGCTCACCGCGCGAAACGATGACTTCGCGGCCTCCGGCGACGGCTGCCAGGAGCAGGAGCGTTCCCGCGGCGTTGTTGTTGGTCAGGATCGCTGCTTCGCATCCGAAAAGGGTCCGGCAGAGTTGCGTCAGATGCTCGTCGCGCCGTCCTCGGCTGCCGTCGTCGAGGTCGTATTCGAGATTCGAGTAGCCAGTCGTGATCGCCGCGGCGCGCGACCAGATCGACTCATCGATCGGCGAGCGGCCGAGGTTCGTGTGGATGATGATGCCGGTGCCGTTGATGACGCGGCGCAGTGTCGATGCCGTCGCGGCGGTGAGTGCGTTGAGCACTTCATCGCCTGCGACATCCGCATCAAAGCGTCGCCGTTCACTGCGCAACGTCTCGAGATAGGCGACCACCGCATCCTTCACAGCGTCCCGTCCGAACTCGCGAATCGAGAGTGCGAACGTGTCGCCGGACAGGAGCCGCTCCACCGACGGGATGCTCCGGAGCGCGGAATCTCCCGAGGACGGCCTCGATTTAGGCATGGGCGCGTATTGTAGTGGGGCTGTCGGCTCTCGGGTGTCGGCTGTCAGGGAGCGACGCGGCTCTTTTCCCGACACCCGACACCCGACAGCCGAGAGCCGACAGCCGTGATCAAACAGGACGACGAGCTGGACAAGCTCGAAGAAGACATCCGCAAGCTGAAGAACAAGTACGACCAGTTCTTCGCCTGCATCCAGAAGTTTCCGCCGATGCACGAGCGGCGGCAGCTCGAGGTCTACATCTACGAGCTCGGCAAACAGAAGATGCGCGACAACGCCCGCCGCTTCCGCTACTCGCAACTCCTCACCCGCTACAACCAGCATCGCGAGATGTGGGGCCGCAAGATGCGCGAGCGCGAGGAAGGTCCGCTCGATTTCCGGCGCCGGGCGGCGGCATTGAATGAACCAACCACGCCGATCGCGCCGCCTCCACCACCGCCGCGCGTAACGTCGCCGAAGCTCGATCCGTATGTAAAGGTGGCACCGGGCACGAACGGCGAAGAGATCCAGCGGCTATACGGCGATATCGAAAAGGAACACCTGAAGCTGGGCAGGTTGCCGAACATCACCATCGAGCAGTTGAAATCAATGATCCAGAAGCAGAGCGATCTCGTACGCGAGAAATATCATGTGGACGTCGTCGCCTTCCGTGTGGACGTCGTCGACGGCAAAGTGAAGTTGAAAGCGAAACCGATCCAGGAATGATGATGAAACGTCTCCTACTCATTACCGCAACCGTGGCGCTGGCTTCCTGCGCCTCCATGCCTCACCACCACGATCAGAACCCGTACGCGAATCCGTTCTACGGGCGCTACCTGAACACCGGCTCGCCGCTGGACGCGCAGATCACCGCGACGGTGAATGCGCTGCAGGCCAATCCGCGCTCCGCCAGCCTGCACAACCAGCTCGGCCAGATGCTGCTGCAGAAGGGCTTTCCGAAGGACGCGGAGGTGGAGTTCGAGCGCGCCGTCAACGCCGATTCTCATTTCTACCCGGCCTGGTACAACCTCGGCCTCGTGCGCATGTCGCGCGGCGACTGGAGCGGCTCGCACTTCGCGTTTGCGCGCACGGTGCACTACAAACCGGGCCATTCGGCGGCGCTCTTTCAGCTCGGCCTGATGGAAGAGAAACGCAATCATCAGGACGCGGCCATCGATTACTACGCGAAGGCGCTCACGATCAATCATTCGCTGCTGGACGTGCGCGTGAATCCGCGCATCCTCGACAGCAAGTTGATCGACCTGGCGCTGCTGAAGGCATATCCGAAGGCGCACGCGCGCGAAAGCATGTCGTTCCAGGCGACACCGCCCGGCTACGTGCAGCAGGGTCTCGAAGCGGCATCGACGCAACCGGCGGCGAAAGACATCGTCACGCCCGCGCCGCCGCTGACGGATCCGTCGATGCAGGCGCCGCCGCCGACGGCGGGCACTCCGGTGCAGCCGGCACCGCAGCCGGCCAAGCCGCCGCTGTAACGGCGTGCGGTCAAAGCCGCGCATACTTCCCGCTATGACGCTCCCGCGCGGCGCGCGCCTCGGGCCGTACGAAATCGAAGAGCTGATCGGCCGCGGCGGAATGGGCGAGGTCTATCGCGCCTCGGATACGCGCCTCGGCCGCGACGTTGCCATCAAAGTTCTCTCATCGCATCTCGCCGGCGATCCCGCATCGCTGGGACGTTTTCGGAGAGAAGCCCGCGCGATCGCGGCACTTTCCCATCCGAACATCGTGGCGGTCTTCGACGTCGGCTCCGAGGGCGACACGCAGTTCGTCGTGACTGAGCTGCTCGAAGGCGAAACGTTGCGTGCGAAGCTTGCTGCGCCGTTGCCGGGCGATGAAACGCTGCGGATCGCCATTGCGATCGCCGACGGACTGGCAGCCGCGCACGCGAAGGGCATCATCCATCGCGATCTGAAGCCGGAGAATGTCTTCCTCACCTCGGCCGGCGGCGTGAAGATCCTCGACTTCGGCCTGGCGAGCATGCAGCAGTCTGCAAACACGGCCGACTCGATCGTGCAAACCGCCGCGCTGACTGAGCCGGGATTGCTGATGGGCACGATCGGCTACACCTCACCCGAGCAGCTGGCCGCGAAGCCGCTCACGCCGGCCACCGACGTCTTCTCCTTCGGCTGCGTCCTCTTCGAGATGCTGCAGGGACAAATGCCGTTCAAGCGCGACAGCAACATGGAGGTGATCGCGTCGATCCTCCGCGACGAGCCGGTCACGCGTGATGCCGCGAAACCGTTGCCGCCGCACATGCGATCCGTGGTCGAACGATGCCTGGAAAAGAACCCGCTGTGGCGATTTCAGAATGGAGGCGAAGTCGCGGACGCACTTCACGGGTTGAAGACATCCGCGCCAGTGCGACGTCTTGCACGGCGCCGGTTTTCGCCGCTGTTGATCGTGCTCCTGGTCGTCATCCTCGGCTTGGCGGCAGTCGTATCGGTGTTCATCGCACGCGGCGATGAAGTCATCGACAACGGCTACGACCTGCGCCGTTCCGACATTACCGGCGACAGCGAGACCCGTCGCCTGACCGCGCTGGCATTGCACGCCGACGGCGCGGGGAATCGCTCCGAAGCAATTCAATTGCTGACGGAGGCCGTACGCCGCGACCCCAATCCACCGCTGCCGGTGGCCTTTCTGGCGTCGTTCTCGTACTACAGCGGCGACCGCAAGAGCGGCGCGCGGTGGTCGGCGGAAACGAAACGGCGCCTTCCGAACGCGACGTCACCCTACGAAGCTCTCCTCTGCCGCTATCTGCAGCCGGTGAACGGCGCATCGACGGAGATGGCGCTCGCATCGTCGCTGTTGGAGCTCCGGCCGCGCGCCTGGAGATTGCGTCTGGCCCTCGCTCACTTGCACCTCAGCCGCCGCGAATCAAAAGCTGCACTGGCTCAGTTGACGCAGATCGATGTCAGTGCACCCGATGACCGCCGTCTCAGCAACGTGCTGGCCGACCGCGCCTCGCTCGGCGACATCGCCGGCGCAACGCGCGATCTCTCCCGTAGCAAGCTCACCAAACTGCCCACGTTGCTCGCCTTTACCCAGGCCAGAATCGCGTGGAGCAGCGGCCACGCGGCCGAAGCAGCGCGCCTCTTCGACTCCGCCGCCGAAAGCGCGACCATCGCGAACTTCGGCCCGGTAGCGATCGATGCGCGCATGCTCGCCGGTATCGCGCGCATCGGCATGAATGATCTCGATCAAGCGCAGACGACGCTCGATCTGGCCGCCGCCAGCGCGCACGATGCCGGCCTGACCCAGAGCGAGTTGGAGTCGTACGCATTCGGTGCGTACGTGGCCGGCCGCCGCGGCGACGCCGAAGGCCTTGCGCGCCGGTTTCGTCTCGCCGCCGCCCTCGCCGAGCCCGGCTCCAACGACTACACGATCCTCCACATGTTCGCCGCCCGCGAGCGCATCACGGCGACCTTCGGTACGTCCGCGGTCGCTCCCGACATCGAGATCACCCAACCGGTCTTGACGCTGATCAACGCGCGCGACGCCTGGTCGCAGAAGGACTTCGCCAACGCCTCGCGCCTCCTTCAGCAATCCCGCTCCGAAGGCATCGACGCCACTTGGTTCAGGGAGGAAGCCGCCCTCCTCGCCTACGACCTCGGCGAGCCACCACGATCCTTCCGCCCCGACCCGCCGTACCCAAACCGCCTGCGATTCATCGCGGTGTGGGAGTTGACACGGCCTCGCCGGCAGTCCGCACCACTTCCGTGACGTTGGCGAACTGCGGCTTGGTATCCTGCGCGGATGAAAGCAATCCGAGTCGCTGCCGTCCTCCTGTTCGCCGCCACAACGATCTTCGCCGCCGATGTCGTCAAGCGCGGTGCGCCCGTCTCGTCCTCGAAGCCGGTCGCGCTGGCGACGGTTCTCGCGTCGCCTCGCGCGTACACGAAGGATCCCGTCGTCGTCGAGGGCGTGATCGAGAAATCGTGCACGGCCCAGGGATGCTGGATGGAGCTCGCGCCGGCCGAAGGAAAGAAGACCGTCCGCGTGACGTTCCAGGACGAGAAATTCTTCATCCCCCTCACCGCGAAAGGGATGGCCGCGCGCGCCGAGGGCGTGACGAAGATCCACACACTCTCGAAGGCCGAAGCCGATCACCTGGCGGGCGAAGGCGCCACGCTGACGCGCAACGAAGACGGAACGGCGGACGAGGTGTCGTTCATCGCCACGGGTGTGGAGTTGACGCGGAAGTAGCGATGTCTTCCGTCACTTGCCTTCGAACGCATCCAGGATTTCGTCAGGCAACGGATCGTTGAAGTCGTCCGGCGTTACGAACTCTCCGGCGGCAAGTCCGATTGGTCGCCGTCTCTGGTTTGGCGCGTAGTTGACAAGGTGTCCTTCGTGCTGTCGCTCTCGTTGCGCGAGGAAATCCGATAGAGCGTTGATGTCGCTCCCAAAGCGTGACGCGAGGTCCCGCCGGACAGCACGGACTTCGGAGACGACTGGATCGTCCTTTTCATTCTGGGGATGCCGTCGTGCGAGATCGGCTGCGTACGCGATGCAGGCGTGAATCGCTTCGCGCGATAGACGAGGGTAGCTGGTCAGAACTTCCTGCTCCGAGACTCCGGCGGCGAGGTTGTCCAGCACGACGGAAACAGGGATGCGGGTTCCGGTCACGCATGCTTGTCCATGGCAGATCTTCGGATCGACGGTCACGTAGTCCTGCCAATCGGCGCTCATCGTCCGTCGATTCTACGACGGGTCCTGACTATGATGTCGCCCGCATGTCCGATGAGTCGCAGCAACCTGAAGTCTCCGAGTCTGAACTGATCCGCGTCCGGCGCGAGAAGCTCGAGCGCATTGCGGCGCTTGGGTTTGATGCGTATCCGACGACGGCGGATGTCGATACGACGATTGCTGAGGTTGTGGCGGAGTACGGCGACAAGTCCGGCGAGGAGTTGGAGGCGGCGAAGGCGAGCGTGAAGATCGCCGGGCGGATCATGGGGATTCGCGCGTTTGGCAAGGCCGCGTTTCTCGTCCTCTCCGAGAAGACGGCGCGGATTCAGGTGTATTGCCGGACGGACACGTTGCCGGAGCGGGAGTGGGCGCTGTATCAGAACCTTGATGCCGGCGATTGGGTGGAAGTCGCGGGAACGGTCTTCCGCACGAAGACCAACGAGCTTTCGGTCAAGGCTTCGCACCTCGGATTTCTGGTCAAGGCGCTGCGGCCGTTGCCGAGCAAGTGGCATGGGCTGACCGACGTCGAGCAGCGGTACCGGCAGCGGTATGTCGATCTCATCGTCAACGACAGCGTCAAGGCGACGTTCGAGACTAGAGCGAGGATCGTCCGCTACATCCGCAACTACTTCGACGGACATGGGTTCATCGAGGTCGAGACGCCGATGATGCAGCCGATCGCGAGCGGTGCGGCGGCGCGGCCGTTTCGGACGCATCACAACGCACTCGACATCGATCTCTTCATGCGCATCGCGCCGGAGTTGTATCTCAAGCGACTCATCGTCGGCGGGCTGTCGCGCGTGTACGAGATCAATCGCAACTTTCGCAACGAGGGAATCTCAACGCAGCACAACCCCGAGTTCACGATGCTCGAGTTTTATGAGGCTTACGCCGACTACAACGACCTCATCGCGCGCACCGAGGAGTTGTTCAGCGGGCTGGCGCAGGAGGTTCTGGGAACGGATCGGGTCCAGTTCCGCGGCAACGAGATCAGTTTCGCGCGGCCGTTCAAGCGTTTCACGATGAAACAGGCCATCGCCGAGTTTGGCGGCATCGACATCCGCGAGCTTGATGACCGCGGCAAACTCGAGAGCCTGGTCGTCGCGCGATCGAAGGCTTTCCATCCGAAGGCGGACGGCACGCACGGTCCTTCCGATACGCCGCACCAGAAGATCGCGTCGATGAACAGCGGCAAGCTGCTCGCGGAGCTGTTCGAAGCCGTGGCGGAGCATGCCCTGATCAATCCGACGTTCATCACCGATTTTCCGACCGAGGTTTCGCCGCTGTCGAAGCAACGGCACGATGATCCCGATTACGTCGAGCGGTTCGAGCTATACGTCGGCGGGATGGAAGTTGCCAACGCCTTCTCCGAGCTCAACGACGCCGACGAGCAGGACCGGCGATTCCGGCAGCAGCTCGGTGAGCGCGAGCGCGGCGATGACGAGGCCATGCAGATGGATGAAGACTACGTCCGCGCGCTCGAATACGGCATGCCGCCGACGGCCGGCGAAGGCATCGGCATCGACCGGCTGACGATGATCCTCACCGACTCGCCGTCGATCCGTGACGTGATCCTTTTCCCGTTGATGCGTCCAATTCGGGAGTAGGGAGTCGGGAGTGGGGAGTGGGAGAACGCCTTTGGCCTCTCCGACACCCGACACCCGACACCCGACACCCTCTTCCATGATCGAAACCCGTATCGCCCGCCGCTATCTCTGGTCCGCTCGCAAGCGGAGGCATACGGCGTTTCTCTCCTCGATCTCCATGCTCGGTCTCGCCGTCGGCGTGGCCACGCTGCTGATCTCGCTCGCGCTCATGGCCGGATTGCAGGGACAGATCAAGCGGCGACTGATCGCATCGAGTCCGCAGCTGCTGATTGAGCCGGCCGGCTCGCCGACGATCGCCGACGCTGACGCCATCGACGCCGCGGGCCTCCAACTCGGCATGAGTTCTGTTCGTCCGCTCGTCAGCGGCATCGGATGGGGCGCGAACGATCGGGAGCGGCGCGGACGTCCGATGCGCTTGCGCTCCGCGGCGGGGCAACTCAAATCGGATACCGACATCATGGTCACGCGGGACTTTGCCGCGGCGCTCTCGCTCGACAAAGGCGAGATGATCACCGTCGTTGCGCCGCGTACGCGACTCACGCCGTTTGGTCCGATGCCGGTGTGGCGCAAGTATCGGATCGCCAGCATTTCTCCGATCACGAATGACGAGCAGGCGCCGGACGGGTATCTCAACCTCGGCGAAACGGAAAGCCTCTTCGGCACCGGCGGCAGGCCGACCTCGATCGAAATGTACGGCCCTGAGGATCGTGCCGAGGAGATTCAGGGGCAGCTCGCGAAACAGTTTCCAGGCGTGCAGGTCAAGACGTGGAAAGAGATCAACCGGCCGTTGTTCCTCGCACTGCGGCTGGAAAAGATCGTCATGTTCGTGACGATCTCGCTGATCATTTTCGTGGCCGCGCTGAATCTCATTTCTTCGCTCTCGATGCTCATCCTCGAAAAGCGTCCCTCGGTCGGCGTTCTCCGTACACTCGGCGCAACCGAGCGGACGATCCTCGTCATCTTCCTCGAAGTCGGCCTGCTCATCGGCCTCTCCGGCACGATCCTCGGCAACGTCTTCGGCCTCAGCGTGTCGTGGGCGGTCAACCACTACCACCTCGTGCCGCTGCCGTCCGGCATCTATCCGCTCGCGTATCTGCCGCTGACGATCGATCCGACCGACGTCCTCGGCGTGAACATCGTCGCGATCATTCTCTCGGTCATCGCCACGTGGTATCCGGCGCGAATGGCCTCGCAGCTCGATCCGATCGCTGCAATCCGCGAGGAAGCATGAAACGGATTCTCTTCACTGCGCTCGTCTTCGCGTTCGCGGCGTCGTGCGGCACGATCGTGCATCACGACTTGACGCTGACGTTCGACGATAGCGGCGAACGCGTCACGGTCGCCGCGGCGACCTCGATTCCGACGACGAAGGATTCGAAAGACCGCGCGCGCGACGACCATCTTCGGGAAGACATCCTCGCTGGCCGCGACGAATGGAGCCTGCGTTTCGCGAACGCGAATCCGGAGTCGTACCGCGTCATCCTCGACCGCGCGAAAGGTGAGCTGATTCGCGCCGAGCGGAGCGCGCGCATCGACACCGCGGACCTGCAGAAGATCTTTTTCGACGTCGCCGTGTCGGCGGTCGTCACGCGCGGCGACGGCTGGGCAGAGTTGGCGATTTATCCCGGCACCTCGACGCGCGCCTCGCGGCCGCAGCGGGACGATGCGGAGAAAAAGCTGCGCGCGTACTCGGAGCGCGCCGTCCGCTACTTCGCCGCAGTGCGAACGATGTACGACTACATGAACGAGAATCCGCCGCGCGCGAAGGAGATTTTCGCCGCGCTGTTTCGCGATGAAGATGATCCCCAGCAGCCGCTGCTCAGCACTGAGGAGCGTGACCTTGTGATCGTGCTGCGGACCGCGCTGAATGCGCTGACCGAGGACGACGACACCGAGCAACTCGAAGCGGACGCGGACCTCGTCTACAACCCGCTGCCCGCGCGGATCGTCGTTCACGTTCCCGGCGAGCCGCTCATTGTCGAAGGATTCGCGGTTGGCAAAGATCGCGAGCTCGTCGCCGAGCCGCCGTCGCTACTCGAAGCCGTGGCGTCGCTGGAAGGACGCTGGGTCACTCCCGATCCGCTCGCATTCGCAACACGCCCGGACGCCGGCAACGATCCCGCCAGCGAAGCGGCGATCATCGCGGCAATGCCTCGCCGCACGTCAGCCGTGGTCGGCGCGATCGAAGTCGCTGACGCCATCGTTCAGAAGTTGCGACCCGCGCCGCGCTATCGCGTACGGTGGATCGTGAAAAGACAAGGGTGAAGAGTGAAGAGTGAAGGGTGAAAGGTGGCCGCTTTCACTCTTCACCCTTCGCTCTTTCTTTCACACGTCTTTCATCATCACGACCGCTGCTTCGCCGTCCGGGTAGTAGCCGTTGCGGATGTACTCCGCTTCGAAGCCGAGGAAGGCGTAGAACTTCTGCGCTTCGTCGTTGGAACTGCGCACTTCCAGCCAGATCGACGTGACAGCGTGTTCGGCCGCGAATCCGAGACAGCGTTGCATCATCGCCAGCGCGATGCCGTGGCGGCGTAGGCTCGCATCGACGGCGATCTTGTTGATGTGCATCTCATCGGCGAACCATGTTGCGAAGAGGTAGCCAACCACCACGCCATCGCGCCGCGCCACGAGGTTGTAGCGGCCGTCGTTCGTGATCTCGCTCTCGAAGAACTCGCGCCGCCAAGGGGATGGGAAGCAGCGCACTTCGAGCGCGTGGACTTCGCGGAGGTCGGCGCTCACCGCCCGCTCGATGATCAGCCCCTCGACGCTCATTTCTGCTGGAGTTTGACCTCGGCTTCCGCGAGCCGGACGTAGATCGGCGTGATGTCGCGATACCGTTCGCCGCCGCCGCGCAGTTCGATTTCGCGCGCGCGGCGGGCGCAGGCGAGGGCGACGTTGTCGCGTTGCATCACGTCAGCGACGCGGATGACGTGATCGAGCGCATCGGCCTCCTCGCGCTTCGCCAGATGCGGCGCGATGACTTCGCGAGCGTTCTCGAACACAGAAACGTAGAACTCACCGCGACCGGCATCATCGACGATCGACGCGCGTCCGTTCGCCGGCGCGATCGCTTCGTGCGTTGACATCGCGCAAACCGGTTTGCCGAGGGCGAGCGCAAGACCTTGCATCGTCGCGAGGCCGATGCGGACGCCGGTGAACGAGCCAGGACCGCGCGTGATGGCGAAGAGGTCGATCGACCTTCGCTCGATCGCGGCTTCGGTCAGCAGCCAATCGATGGCAGGAAGCAGCTTTTCGTTGCGCGACGATCGTCCTTCCAACGCGACCGCGCCGAGGAGCGCATCGTCGAGCACCAGGGCAACGGAAAGGATGGGGAGCGACGTGTCAGCGGCGAGGATGAGCATCCGGGATCACGACGCGGCTGCGGCCGGCATGCCGATGTCGATCAGCTCCATGCCGATCTCCTTCGCCACTTCGCGCGAACGCTCGTCGCGATAAAACTCGCCGTAGAAGATGCGGCGGATGCCGGCGTTCGCGATCAGCTTGAAGCAGTTCCAGCACGGCGAGGCGGTGGTGTAAAGCTCGCCGCCATCGATCGCGATCCCATTCTTTGCCGCCTGCAGAATCGCATTGGCCTCTGCATGCACAGTCGTGACGCAGTGGCCGTCCTCCATCACGCAGCCGGCATCCTCGCAATGCGGCAAGCCGCGCAAGGAACCGTTGTAGCCGGTGGAAAGGACGGTGCGGTCGCGCACGATCACCGCGCCAACGTGTTTGCGCTGACAGGTCGAGCGCGTGGCCGCCTGCTGCGCGATTCCCATGAAGTATTCATTCCAACCGGCACGCATGTCCGGATTCTACATGCGCACGAAACCTGCACCAACGACGGCGCGTGGCCTCTCGGGCGAAAGTGTTGATCGTCGAAGACAACTCCGACGTTCGGAGGTTGTACGCGATCGGTTTGAATCAGCGCGGCTACGAGGTCAAGCTCGCCGCGAACGGCGCCGAGGCGGTGGAGAGGATTTCGTCGGAGAAGCCGGATGTCGTGCTGCTCGACTGGCTGATGCCGTTGATGGACGGCGGCGAAGTCCTCAGCAAACTGAGCGAAAACGGCAACCGCAGCGTGCCGGTGATCGTCATCAGCGGACAGCCTGCGCCCGAGGAACTCGACCCGCGCATCCGTTGCTGGCTGACGAAACCGGTGTCCATCGACGAACTGGTGACGGAGATTCAGCGGCCGGCGGTGTAGCCGCGGTCACAGCTCACTCCGGCACATCAGCTACAATCCAGCAATCCATGGCCAAACTCTTTTTCGTCGGGCTCGACGGTACGGAGAAGAGCTACCGCTTGCAGACGCATCGGCCGTTCACGGTCGGACGCGATCCCGGTAACGACATCATCCTGCGCGATCCGAAAGTTTCGCGGCATCACGCGGAGATCGTCTTCGAGCGCGGCTTCTTCGTCGTGCACGATCTGACCAGCGCCAATGGGACATACATCAACGGCAAGCGCATCCGCGTCGCGCCGCTGACGCACTCGGCCAAAGTGCGCATGGGCAACATGTACGGACGATTTTCCGAGGAGCTGCCGACGGAGAATGACGGTGTCGCCGCGGCCGAGCCGTTCGAGCAGCCGCTGCCGGTTCCCGCGCCAGCGGAGCCGGATGTCTTCGCCCAGATGGAGTCGATGCCGACGTCGACGCTGGAGCGGTTCAACCTCTCCACGCAGCCGCACGAACAGATCTCGTCTGCCGAATTAAAAAAAAAAGCGGAGTAGCGGATGACGACGGCGGCACGGTGGCGATCCCCGATCCGCCCACCGAGCCGATGCCGGACCTGCCGCCGCTGCCTGCTTCCTCGCCCGCACCAGCACCTGCTCCCACTCCTCCTGCACCGTCCGGCGCTCTCGATCGATCGCGCTTCCAGTTCATGACCGGCATCCCGGCAGGGGAGACGGCGTACATCCGCGGCGACGACGGCAACGCGCTGATGTCGTACCGCAGCTTCGCCAGCATCGTCGGCGTCATTGCGGCGTTGATGTCTGCGGTGGTGCTCGCAGCCGGAGCGGCCGGCGTGGTTTTTCTGCTGATCGAGGGCCGGCCGCTGCCGGCCATCGCGGCGCTGATGCTGAGCGCCGCGTTTTCCGCGATGATCATCATCCTTATCCCTGCCACGCACGTGACGATTTTCGAAGGCGCGGCGCCGGCGATCACGATCGCGCAGCAGTCGAGCGTGAATTTTCCGAGCGTGACCTACGCGATCGGCACCGGCGATGGCAAGCCGGTGGCGCGCATCGCGAAATCGTTCTTCTCGCGCTTCGGCCGCAATCGCTGGGAGATCCTCGACGCAAACGATTTCCTCGCGCGCGGCGAAGCGATCGAAGAATCCCTCGGCCGCGCGCTCGTCCGCAAACTCTTCGGCAAGTTCGCGCCGGCGTATCAGGCGAATGTCCGCATCACCTGGAACGGCGAGGAAGCGGGATGGATCATCCGCCGCCCCGGTTCCGACGGCCACGCGGATGTGCTCGATCTGAATCTCACGACTTCGCTGGATCGACGCGCTGCGGTTGCGTTGGCGGTGCTGGTGTTGGGTAGCGAACCTTGACACGTAGCGCCGCCGGCTCGGCGGCTGTACCGCCAGCGGCTCGCGTCACGCGCCGTCGAGCCGACGGCGCTACGTTTTTACTTCATCGGTGTGATCTGAATCCCCGTGTAGTAGTGCGTCAGGATCTGTTGCGCGGTCCAGCCGGCGGTGGCCATACCGTACGCGCCGACCTGGCAGAAACCGACGCCGTGGCCCCATCCCTTGCCGTAGAACGTGTAGCGATCGATGCCGTCGGCGTCCCGCGTTTTTTCGTAGACGAACAGATTGTCCGGCACGTTGAGCGACCAGCGAATGGGAAGGCCACGCAGGATGAACGTGCGGCCATTCTCGGCGGTCACTTCCATCTCCGCGATGCGTTGCGAGGCGTCGACGGTGAGCGGACGGATGCCCTGAAGCTGGCGGATCGGATTGCGTTTGTCGATCGACGTCACCAGCTCGTCCGCGCGGAAACTGCGCGTCCAACTCGCGAAGTTCGAGCTGCGGTCGAACGACGCGCCGTCGAGGTAGGCGTTGATCACCAGCGCCACCGGAGTCTTGCTGACGTCCGAGGTGATCGTGGCGCGGTCGCCGAGGGTCACCGGCGCGATTGCGTACTCCTGATAACGGTCGCCGATTTTTCGGAAGACCGGAAGGTTCACCGGCAGTGTGAAATGCGCCGGCTTCCCGTCGATCTTCAGCGTGACATCGCGTCCTGTCACAGTGAGGATCTTGCCGGTGGCATCGCTGATCACGTTGTGCTTGCGGATCCACGAGCCGAGGAGTCCGTAAAGCTCCTCGCGAGGCATCGCGGCGTTCATGTCGATGCGATCGATTCCTTCGGCCGGCAGAAACGCGAACTTGATGAGGAAGGCGGCGGCGCGATACGGCAGCGACTCCTTCGCTGCCGTCTGCGGGAAGTAGTAGTTGCGGTCCGCGGGCATCGTCACGACGGTGGAGTAGCGGTCGAATCCGAGCACCGAGGCGAGGTAGGTCAGCACATCGCCACGACGCGAGGATGCTGGAGTGGCAGTGGCGAGGGGAGTAAATCGCAGCTTCGCCATCGCCGCGGTGACAGCCTGGTCGACGTCGCGTGCGCTCCATGAAGTGCCGCTGTCCGGCAAGCCTGCGATCGCCGAGAAAAGGCGCGCATTCACCTGCTGTTCGGTGAGCAGACCGCTGTCGGCGCGGCCGGCGATGGTCAGCACTTCGTCCTCCACGCAGCGGACGCGCTTGAGATACGGCTCGTTGCGGCCCGGGAACATCGTGCCGACGTCGGACGTCTCGCCGCCGCACGTAGCCGTGTAGAGCGCATCGATCGGCTGGCCGTTGTACGTGGCCACGAGTCCGGCCGTCTCGCGCACGGCGCGGTCGGTGAGCGGGTCCTCGCCGGAGAATCCGTTGTAGGCCTGACAGGCGGGACCGGCGCAGATGTCGTAACCCTCGGCTTTGAACTGCCCGAGGTTGCGGACCGCGTAGGTGCGCGCGGCGATGGCCTGCGCCTTGAGCGCTTCGACCTCGTCGTAAATCCTGGGCCCCATCTCCGCGGGAACGACACCGCGCAGGTAGTCCTCCATGTTCAGCTCATTGATGACGTTGTACGTTCCGCGCGGATTGATGAAAACGCGCGCGGCGGTGCGGTAGGGCTTGTCGGCGATCGTTAGCGTGTCTGCGGTGGCGGGAATGATGAGCACCGACTCGCCATCGAGCACGGTGCGCTCTCCTTCGTCATCGACGAGTTGGTGTTTCTTCTCGAACGCCTGGTCGGTCGGCCGTTTGACGATGAGCAAGTTCGTGCCGTAGCCGCTCTGCGTGAGCTGATCGCGCAACGGCTGCGCGGCGTTTGACGTGACGAAGTCACCGGCGATGATGCGATACGCAGTCCCGGCGGTGTCGGGCAGAACATCGACGCGCTGCCGCGTATCGGCTCGAAGTTTTTCCGCGAGCGCGTTGGCGCTGGCAAGGTCGGAAACCGTGCTGACCTGCACAGCGTAGTGCGCCGCCGCGTCGCTGACGGGCGCGGTCAGCGTGAAGCCGCGCCGGATCGTGGCGGAGGTAGCGTCGGTGACGATGTAGTAGCCGCCGTTGAGCCGCGGAAAGGTGACGGTGGTCTGGTCATTCACCAGCCCGACGCGGATTCGCGGCTCAGCGATCGTCTTCGCGACGGAGTTGACCGCCGTAAGCGCATTCGCGGAACGAACGGGGGCGGGCGGCGGAGGCGGGACGACGATCGTCGTCGCGGGCGGGTGTGCGGGAGGGGCGGACGCGCAAGCGGCGAAAAACAAGAGTGACAGAGCAACAGCAGTACGTTTCATCGTTCTGCTTCCTTGCAAGAAGAGAGACAGCGGGGAGTGATCGGCCGGACACTGTCTGTTCTCCGAGGTACACTTTTGAACCATGAAGCCAAAACTGAGGACGATCGTCACCACGAAGCGCGTCGGCAGCGTGTCCCGCAAGGACATTCGAGCCGCGGTACGGGCGGTCGCCGCTGCGCGCACCCCGGAAATGGAACGGCTCGTTCGCGGCGAAGGAAACCTGAAGAAAGCCGCTAGAGCGATCGGCAAGTAACCGATGCCATCGTCGGAGTATGAGCGCAACGTCTTCGTCAATTGTCCTCTTGACGGGGAGTATCGGTATCTGCTGAACGCGATCGTGTTTGCGATTCAAGACTGCGGCTACATCACGCGATGTGCGCTTGAGGTATCCGATGGGAGTGAGGTGCGGATTGATAAAATCGCCAACATTATCCGCGACTGCAGGCTCGGCATTCACGATATTTCGAGAACAGAAGCTGATTGCGACACGAATCTGCCTCGCTTCAACATGCCGCTTGAATTAGGCCTGTTCCTCGGCGCAAAACGTTTCGGCCGCGCACAACAAAAGCTCAAATCATGTTTGATACTCGACGTTGAGCGGTACCGCTATCAGAAGTTCATCTCCGACATCGCCGGCCAGGATATCGCCGCTCATTCAGGGGATGAAGTCACCACAATCCGCGTGGTGCGCGACTGGTTGAGTAGCGTGACACCGAATTCAGTTCGTATCCCAGGGGGCGCCGCGATCGCCAAGCGATATATCGCCTTCGTCATGGAACTGCCGACTCTCTGTAACAACGTTCATCTGACTATTGATGAGTTGACTTTCAACGATCATCTAAATCAAGTCGAGGAATGGCTCAAGGACGCGCCGCCACCTACCTGACTCTGTCCTCACCTCTTGAAAAACATCGCGATCCCCATCGCCAGCCCGATCACTACCACCGCCCTTCGCACGAACGTGCGGCCGAGGCGGTGGGCGACGCGGGCGCCGAGGTAGCCGCCGATGATGGCGGCGACGGCCATGATTGCGCCGTCGCGCCAGAGCACGGCGCCGCCGATGGCGAAGTAGATGGCGGCGACGCCGTTGATGCAGATCGCTAGCAGATTCTTGAGGCCGTTCATTTCGTGCAGGTCGGTCAGTCCGATCAGGCCGAGGGCGGCCAGCATCAGGATCCCGATGCCGCCGCCGAAGTAGCCGCCGTAGATTCCGACCAGGAACTGGAAGAGGAAGACGAATGTCACCCAGCCTGCGCTCGGGTTTTCGTGCGCGCGGGCGACGGTGCCGAGGCGGCGCGTGATCACTTCCTGAGCGGCGAGGAGGAGTGTGGCCCCGAGGATCAGGAACGGCACGAGGCGCGTGAACGTCTTCGTCGACGTGTGCATCAGCAGCACCGCGCCCGCGCCGCCGCCCGCCAGTGCGGGAATCGTCAGCAGCAGCAGCCAGCGGCGGACTTTGGCCAGGTCGCGCCGGAAGCCAACCATCGCCGCGAATGAGCCGGGCCAGAGCGCGAAACTGTTCGTGGCATTGGCCATGACCGGATTGACGCCGATCCAGACCAGCGCAGGAAACGAGACTAGTGTTCCTCCGCCGGCGATCGAGTTGATCGCGCCGGCAGCGAGTGCGGCCACTGCGATCACTGTGTCGTGGAGGAGCGGTTCGGTCAGGAGATTTCGTCCTTCAGCACATCGCGCAGCGTTTCGGCGATCCGCGTGATCAGAGTTTTGTCCGGCCCTTCGACCATCACGCGCACTTTGTTCTCCGTGCCCGAGTAGCGCACCAGAATCCGTCCCTTGCCCTCAAGCTGCGATTGCGCTTCCGCGAGCGCGGCCTGATACTTCGGCAGCGATTCCAGCGGCGGTTTCGACGCGACCGGTTGATTGAGGAGAAGCTGCGGCATCGGCGTGAACGTGCGTAGTTGCGAGAACGGCGTTCCTCCCTGCGCCAAGAGTTCTCCGAAGACGAGCGCCGTGTGGATGCCGTCGCCGGTGGTGTGCACGGTCAGGTCGATGATGTGGCCGGACTGCTCGCCGCCGATGCTGGCGCCGCGCTCGATCATCATCTCCAGCACGTATTTGTCGCCGACGTTGGCGCGGCAAAGCTCGATGCCGTCGTCGCGCAACTGCTGCTCGAATCCGAAGTTGGACATGACCGTCGTCACGACGCAACCGCCTTTGAGCGCGCCGTTGCGGTTCAGCCGCTGCGCCCAGAGGTAGATGATCTCGTCGCCGTCGCGAATCTTGCCGGCGTCGTCGGCGAAGATGGCGCGGTCGGCGTCGCCGTCGAACGCAACTCCGAAATCCGCCTTTTGTTCGACGACAACCTTCGCCAATCCCTCGGGATGCATCGCCCCGCATCCATCATTGATATTGCGACCGTCCGGCTGGTCATTGATCACAACAACCTCGGCGCCCGCACGCCGAAAAACTTCCGAGGCGATGCGAAACGCCGCTCCGTTGCCGGTGTCGAGCACGATCTTGCGTCCGCGCAACGCGTCGGGCGCGACGCCGTCGTCGAGGAATCGTTCGTAGCGCTCGATCAGCTCGGCGTTGTCTTCGATGGCGATCTCCGGAATCGTGACGGTCTCGCGGCGAATCGCGCGCAACTCATCCTCGATCTGCTCCTCGACCGCGTCCGGAATCTTCATCCCGTCATGCCCGAAAATCTTCACGCCGTTGTCTTCGAACGGATTGTGCGAGGCGGAGATGGAGATGCCGGCAGCAGCGTCCGAGGTGCGGCAGAGGTAGGCGACGGCAGGAGTTGGAATGATGCCGATGAAGATGGCCTGACCGCCGCCATGCTCGATGCCGGCGGTGAGCGCGCGGGCGATCTCGGGGCCGGACTCGCGCGTGTCCATTCCGAGCAGGATCGACGGGTGTCGGGGGTCGGGTGTTGGGTGTCGGCGAGGCTGATCGCTTTGGTCTCCGACTCCCGACTCCCGACTCCCGACCCCCGCGGCCTTCAGCCTGTGCGCGAGCGCCTCGCCGAGCGCGAACATCGTCGGGCCATCGAACGGGTACTGGTGCGCTTTGCCGCGGATGCCGTCGGTGCCGAAGAGGGTCCTCATCGATCGTTAGTCGCCTTTGCCTTTTGGTTTTGCGGGCGCCGTCTCCGTCGCCGTCTCGGTCGTGATGACCGGCGCGACCGGGCCGATCTCCGGGCTCACCGGCACCGTGGCCTGCGTCGTCAGCGGCTCGATGATGCGGATGAGCGACGAGTCGGAGACGACGGTCACGTTCTGCAGGAACGTGTCGGTGCGGC
>JAXDIO010000326.1:0-41456 GCA_034663965.1 Thermoanaerobaculia bacterium
ACACCGGCGACGTCGAAGTCTCTCCGATCGACGCGCTGCATTTCCGCGCCTCGCTCTCGCAGTTCCGCGCCGACAGCAACGTCAGCTTCCGCCTCCCGCAGAACTTCACCATCGGCGAATCGATCCAGACGGAAAACGGCAAAGCGCGCGAAGGCGGCGTCAGCTATCTCAAAGGTCCCTTCTCGATCGACGCCAGCCTTTCGCGTTTCGTAAACAGCGGCACGCTGCCGTTCAACATCAACCGCCACCGCGTCCGCGCCACGTGGGATTTCAAAGGCCACACCGGCCTTGCTCTCGAATGGGATCGCGACAAATACAGCGAGACGTCATCTTCCTTCGCCGGCTTCGACGCCGCGCGCTACGGCGTGTATCTGCGCTGGCGCCCGTAGCGCGGGCGTCGCCGCCTATATCCGGCAGACGTGAGCAGCATCCTGGATCGACCCGGCCATTCAAAATCGGTGCACCTTTCGCCAGATCGTCCTCCGCGGCGGTGCCGCCGAACGCGTGCTCGATTGCGCGGAAGACCTCGGCGCGGATCATCGTCATCGGCGCGCAGCACAAACGTTTTCGCGACGAGACCATCATCGGCACGACGACGGAACGGCGGGTCCGCTTCGCCCGCGTTCCCGTGCTCACCGTCCGCGCCGCGCTGCCGCGGAAGCGCCGCACAAGGACGCGGTACTCGGTCTCGCCCCTGCCGAAAACCATGTGCACCCTTTGAAACGTTGCGGACATCGCGCGCACTATCCAGGAAAGAAGGAGTCCGCAATGGATAACACCGGCCGCTTGATCGCGATCGTGCTGCTCGCTTCCTTCGCCATCGAGCGCGTGGTCGCCACAGTCGATTTCTTGATGGACGGGGATGCGCTGACGTCTCCTGAGAAAAAGAGGAAACTCACGCTCTTCGGGATGTCCGCGTTTCTGGGGATCGTCGTCGTCTGGTTGACGGGTATCCGAATTCTGGCGGTTTTGAACGTCAAGACTGAAAGCGCGGTCGACATCCTGCTGACTTGGATGATCCTGGTCGGTGGTGCCGATAAGCTCAGCCAGCTGCTCGGCGGCGGATCGGGCGGAGGAAACTCAAAACCGGATCAGGAGATCCCGCCGATCAAGATCTACATCGGCGACAAGGACGCCAGCGTAGCCGTGGAAGGTCTGCCGCCGGGACGCTGATGCGCACCATCACAATCGATCTTCGCGATTTCGTCGACGAGACGAAGCGCCGCGAACGCCGCGGCGGCGGAGTTATCGTGGCGATCGGCGCACTGATCATCGCCGGCATTGTCGCGCGGCCGGTCGAGAAAAAGTCTCCTCAGCTTCCGGTTGTGACGCAAACCATCCCGCAGCAGGGCGTTATGACCATTCCCGTTTCGCTTCAGCCCGCGTCCGCACTTACCCCACAGGCGCTCCAGCCTTCTTCCCTGCCAATACCACTCGCCGACGCCCGCGCGGTGGCGGTACCGCAATCGCTGCGCTTCGAAGCATTGACAGCTGGCGGTTCCTCGGCCGCGGAACTCCTGGTGGTACGCAACGCGGGTGAGCAACCCCTCGCCATCCGACACGTGGCGTCGAGTGGCGCCGCGTTCCGTGTGACGAACGGCTGCAGTGGCGGCACGCTGGAGCGCGGCGCGTCGTGCAGTGTCGCCGTAGTGTTCTCGCCTCCGCGTGCCGGCGAACATACCGGTATCGTGACGGTGGCCACTAACGGCGGAACGCTCACCATCCCGCTACACGGCGCGTCCCGTGCCGCCGGTCGAGCTTTCCCCGCTCGACTTCGGGCGGCAGCGAATCGGCGAAAAAGTTGCGCCGCAGCGCGTGCGATTTACCAACAGCGGATCGTCGCCGGTGTCGATCGATAATGTGACGCTTGCGGGGCAATCGTTCAGCATCGCCTCGAACCGCTGCGAAGGCGCTCTTCCACCCGGCGGAGATTGCGACGTGCTCGTCGCTTTCGTCCCTAACGATGGTCAGTCGCAAGGGGAAATCAAGCTCGCGAGCGAGGGACACGTGGTCGCGCACGCCTCAATCAGCGGTGCAGGGTTCGAGTCGCGCCCTCCTGTTCATCTGCCTGTACACCTCGATATCAAGCCGCGCCAGCTCCACTTCCTTGTCGGCGTAACGCCGTCGCAACGGATCACCATCACCAACCCGAGCGCCGAGGCGATCAAGATCTACTCGGTTCGTATCGTTGGTGGCGGCCGCAACTTCAAGGTATCAGCCGAGAAATGCGAAGGGATGACTCTGCAGCCCCACGGCGGCTCGTGCGTGATCACCGTCGGAGCAACCTTTAGCCTCCGCGGTGCCGAGTCGATCCAGATCGTCATCGACCACAGCGGATCGGATCAGCCAGATACCCTCGGCGCGTCAACCGCGCCCCGTTAATGGCGTACGTGCGCCGCTGTCACGCCGCACTGCGGTCGGAGGCACGACCCTGAGCATGATCGGCATGCTCGCCGCCGCGCCTGCTGGCTCGCCCAGTCCCCGGCGCGATCGCGCAGGAAGTGATCGACGTCCTCGCCTTTCTCAACTCGCTCCACGTCGCCGCCGCGCGGACGGAGTTGAACGATTTGAATGGATGATCACGCGGAGAACGCGAAGAGGCGGAGGACGCGGAACGGGTTCGGAGTGGATGAGGTAGATGCCGCGCGCATCAGTAATTCGACCGTTCCGGGCTCCAGCGTCTCCGACTCCGAAGCGTGACGCGCGCCCCACCCCGGCGTAGGAGGGCGAACATGGAGAGGTAGGGGCTCCTCGGTTAGCAGGGCCAATCACTGCACCTTGCCCAAGCACAGACAGGAGTGTCTGTGCCACACAATCCTGCCGTTATTGCTCAGTGCCTTTTACCGGCAGAGCCGGTGTGGCACAGACACTCTTGTCTGTGCTGGTGATGCTCGGGTGCCTGAGAAGATCAGCTCAGGTGACAATCATCACCACCCGGCGTGATCAGGTGAAGGGGCGCGACCGATCCCGGACGGAGGCTGTCAGAGGCGCGCGCGAGGAAGCATCCCATGACTGCCATCACACGGCCGTGTGATTCATTTTTTTTCGAGAGTTGTATTTCTCTGCCTCCTGGCGCGACTACACGTGCGACGCCTCAAAAGGAGGGGCGAGAAATGAAACATATCGTTCTCATCATCGCAGCACTCGCAGTTCTCACCGTTGCAGGCACGGCTTCGGCCGCAACCAGCAGCGCCACTCTGACCGTCACCGGTACCGTGGAAAGCTCCATCAGCATCACCGTCGAATCCGCCGGCGGTACGACCAGCGGCACCGGCACCGCGGCGGCCACCTCAGACCTCGGCAGCATCAGCAAGTACGGCTCGGCTCCGACCGGCTTCACGCTGGCGCGCGGCGCCTCGAACTGGACACTCTCATCCACCATCGGCGTCCAGGTCGTCAAGGCCAACCTCACCAGCACCGACTACACCCTCACCGCGCAGCTCGGAAGCGCGCCGGCCAGCGGCGTTGCCTGGAAGTTGAACGGCTCGACGTTGAGCGATTCCGCGGCCACGACGCTCACCTCCACCGGCACCTACGCCTCCACCGGCTCGTACTCGTGGGACATCGTCGTGGCCGACTCCGCATCCGCGGCCGCCATCGACAACGCCATCAATTTCACCGCCTCTTCAAACTAGCCCGCCGACTCTTCCTGCCGACATGGCCCGCCACTTCCTTCCTGCCTTCCTCGTCGTCGCGCTCGTGACTGCTCCGGCAGTTGCAGCGCGGCGGCGAGCCTTCGTTCTGCCTGCGCCGGACGCGCTGACGATCACCTTCGTCGCCGCCGCCGGCGGCACGCTCGACGCCGGATTCATCGCGCACGATTTTTCGAGCCGCTCGGCGAAGGGAGTAACGATCGTGACGCGCACCGTCGCCGTGCGCGTCGATCGCCGCGACGGATTGACCAGCGGCCTGGTCACTCTGCGCGCATCGATCGAGATTGAAGACCCGCGCTGCACGCTGCGGGTCGACGGCGTGGAGCTTCACATCGCGCCGGCCACCATCGCCATCGTGCCGGCCGGTACGGCCACCACACACCGCATCGAGATCACCGTCCCAGTATCGGCGGAACAGGGCGCGCTGTTCACGTCCATCCGCTGGGAAGCCGCCATCGAGGAAAACAACCGATGAGAAACGTCACGAAGATGCTCGTTGCGATGCTGTTCCTGACAGGTATCGCCAGGGGCGCCACGCATGACGGCGCGCTCACGCTCAGTCCCGCCGTCGTCACCCTGCGCGGAACGTACGGCCAGAGCACGACGCAGCGCGTCGCGATGACCAACGGCACGTCGCAGCCGTTCGTCTGCGACATCGTCGTGCAGGACGTCATCGTGCGCGACGGCCGGCGCCAGTACTCATCGGCCGGACAGAGCGCCGGCAGCATCGCTGCAACCGCGGTGATCTTACCGCGCTCCCTCACCGTCCGTCCGGGCGAGACCGGCTTCGTCACGGTAACGCTCACCATTCCGCAGGAAACGAACGGCCGCGCGGTCGTGCTCTTTTTTCACGGCAGGAACAGGTTGATCCGGAACGGCGTGCCGATGCTGGCCTCGCTCGGATCGCTGATGACGTTCGCGCTCTCCGGCGACGTCAGCCTGACCGCGGACGCGATGCGCGTGACACCGCCGACCGCAACGGCCACGGCATCGTTCGCAGAAATCTGTACCAACAGCGGACGCGAACCGCTCGTGGCGCGCGGCGTCGTGGCCATCCTCGACAGCCGAGGAGCATTGGCCGGCAAGAGCGTCATCGAACCGAAGCGGCTGCTGCCGGGCGAAACGATGGAACTGCGCAGCGACTACCCGGGCGATCTCGCGCCAGGTCGCTACCGCGTCATGCTCACCCTCGGCTACGAGGGACAGACGCTGGTCCGCTCGACAGACATGGAGATCCGGTGAAACCGCTCCTCGTGGCGCTGCTCCTCGGAGTCGCCGCCTCGACGATGCACGCAGATGAGCCGCTCATCGTCGACGTCGGCGAATCGCGCCTCGTCGTAAAGTCCGGCGCAACGGCGGCCTATACGCTGGAGCCGGGCGTTGCGGAAGCGATCGTGCGCAACGGCGCGGTCACGCTCCAGGCGCGCTCCTTCGGAGTCACCCAGCTCGTCGTCGTCAGCGGCACGAGCGTGCAAACCATCAACATCGTCGTGCGCATGCAGCGCGCGAAACAGATCGCCGAACGGAACGCCGCCGCGAGCCGCTCGGGCGGCAGCATCGGAACCCGCTACTCGAGCAGCAGCGGCGAGATCCAGACCACAGTCCAGGCCAGAGCCGGAGGTGCGGAACGCGAACAGCGTCTGCAGGCCACCATCGTTCACGGCGGCGTAGCCGGCAACGCCCGCGGCGCGACCGCCATCGCCGCCGCTTCCTATTCGGTCACGACGCCGAAGACTCGGGTGACGCTGCTGGACGAAGCCGTGCAGATCGCGCCGCTCGTCATCGGGCAGCAGATCGTGCGCGGCGTCCATGTCGAATCGCGCGGCATCGAAGTCCACGCCGGCGTTACCGCGCCGGCCTTTTACGACGGCCTCGTGCTCCCGCTCCGGCGGCAGTTCGTGGCCGCGGCATCGTACGCATGGAAACTTTCGCCCACCGTGACGCTCCAGCCGGCGGCGATCGTCACGCAGCGTCAAGGCATCGTCTCGCTGCTGGCGCGCTACGAACGCGGCGATGCGCTGCAGGCCAGCGGCGAGATCGCGCAGGGCCGCGGCACAGCGGCCGCGTTCTCGCTTTTCGCCAACAGCCAGAAGCAGAAGCTGGCGCTCACCGGAGCGTGGCAGCCGCGCGGCTTTATCACCGCCTCGCCCTACGACCATCGCGGCCTCACATCGAGCGCGGCGTGGTCGGCCACATTCACGCCACGGGTTTCCGCTTCCGCCAGCGGCTCGATCGATCACGCCATTCTCGAGAACTACGAACAACGCGCGCAGACGGCCTCGGCCGAGGTACGGGTGAAGGCGACGGAGAAATTGTCGGTGTTCGGCGGCGCGAATTACGGCGCCTTCGACGCGATCGTTCCTGCTGCCGCCTCGGTGCGCAGCATGACCATCCCCATCGGCGTGACCTACGATCGCCGCAACTTCAGCGCCACGGCGATGGCGCGTATCGGCGAGCAGACGCTCAACGGCCGCGCGCGTGGCTACCGCCTCAGCGCGCACGGCGCCGCCGGCCGCTTCAGCGCCAATGCCTTCGTCGATTCCGAGACGAACGCGCCCACGCTCGCACTCATCTTCCGCGACCGGCCCGACATCGAGCTTCTCCTCCAGCAACTCGGCCTCTCCGCCGCCAATCCGGAAGACATCGCCCGGATCCTCCGCGATCACTCCGACCTCATCGGCGCCGGCGTGATCAGCAGCGCCACGGTGAATATCGCGCCGCGCCGCACGCTGGCAGGACTCGACCTCGCGCTCCTCGGCGAACGTCAATCGCTGCGGCTTCGCCTGCTCCAGAATCGGATCGAGTCGGTGTCTTCGACGACGACTCTCTCGACCGCCGCACTCACGTTCACCCGCCGCCTCGGCGACGCCTCGGCATTCGACCTCACTGCCGGGATGCTGTTGCTCAACCACGAGCGCACGCCGTTCGTCGATTTGGCGATACGCCATTCTTTCGACGGCCTGCCGTCCTTCGGCGGCGGCTCGATCCGCGGCGTCGTCTTCGCCGACGATGAGATGACCGGCACCGGCGATGGTCTTGCCGGCGTCACCGTGCAGCTCGACGCCATGACCACGACGCGCACCGACGACGGCGGCAACTTCAACTTCAACAGCGTCAACTCCAAGCCGCACCAGGTCACGGTGCACCTGCAATCGCCCGACAGCTACTTCACTACCGCATCGCGCGTCGACGCAGCCGCCGGCGACCGCGTGCGTGTCGGCATCGCGCATACTCCGGCGCGTGTGGCGGGGCGCGTGCGCAACGATGCCGGTGCGCCGGTGCAGGGCGTGAATCTCACACTGACGCGCGGCCAGAAGGTGCTCTCGGCCGTGAGCGATTCCGTCGGAGCGTTCGAGTTCATCACCGTCCCCGGCCCGTGGGTACTGACCGCCGACGCGCAGTCGCTGCCGCCCGGCTATGCCGCGTCCAACGTCGCGCCGCTGCAGCTTCTCCTGACGCGCGGCGCCAGCACGAACGCGGCGATTTCCGTTCGGGCCATGCGCACCATCAGCGGCGCCGTGAGCGCCTGCGGCCACTCGGTCGTCGTCAGCATCGCGTCGCTCGGCCGCACCGCCACCACCGACGCCAATGGCCACTTCGTCATCCGCGATCTTCCGGCCGGCAACGTCACGCTCAACGCCGGCAGCGGCACGACGCGCATCACACTCCCCGCGGAACCGGCGCTGGTCAGCGACGTGCGCCTGACTGGATGTGCGGCTCCGGCGCACCAGCAAAGCCGCGCCACAGCCGCCCGATAACGAAGTTGCGTATTCGACGCGCATGACAGGAGCGCTGGCGTCCTCGCCGGCTGGCTCGGCGCGCGTCCTCGCCGCCGAATGGGAGGCTTGCGCCGGGGTTGGGTCACCCGCGTAATTTGGGGGTCGGGCGGTTCGGCAGCGAGACGCAGCCGGGCCAGCCGGCGAGGACGCCAGCGCTCCATCTCAAACCTCGCTCGTGTGACACGCGACACACCCTCGTGTGAGCACCCCCACGGCGTCGATTCCCCCGCGGGATGATCCTGTCGATGGAGGTTCCCGATGTCCCGCATACTGCCGAAACAGGAAGCCATTCCGCGGACCGAAATGGTCGCGCTTCTCCGCTCCGAGCTGGTGAAGCTCACCGACGAGGACAACTCCATCTGCAAAGTCGCATCGGAGCGCGGCATCTTCTGCGAGGGATTCCATCGCAACAGCGGCGGCGGCCTGCGCCGCTGCTACTCCTGGCTCGACAAGCGCCGCCCCGGCATGTCGCGCGAAGAGCTCGAAGACCTCGCCAACCGCTGGCAGCTCGCCCGGCAGATCGTCGACGAACTTCCGCTCGCGTGCGACGTGCAGCAGAAAGAACACGACTCCTGCCGCGGCTGGGACGACTTCTCCAACGAAGAGCTCGCGGGCTTCTTCACCGAATTGACCGGCCGCTCCCTGGTCGTCGCCTAACCCAATGACCATCGCCGAACACGAAGTTCACGAGCCTTCTCGCCACCCGCCGCGCCGAAGGGCCACTTCGGTTTCGATCTCGTCCCAACCCAGAGGAGCGATTCCCGACTTGGTGATCTCCGCCCGAAGCTCGCGCAGGCGGCGGCCGAGCCGAGTCTGCGCCTCGGCATCGGTTTGAATCGTCACGTGGACCTCGGCGTTCTCCGGCAAGTCCACCGACTCTTTGAGCTTCAGAACACCGTTTTCGTAGACCGCGTCGACGTCGATCGTCATCGCATTCGACCTCGGCTCCATCTTATCGTCCTCCATCTGCGTTCTCTCTGCGTAATCTGCGGATGAAGCTTTTCATCAGCCGGCCGGCCACGCCATCGCTTCAGCGAATCCCGGCAGCGCCGCCGACAACTCCTCGATATGCGCGCTGGCGATGCCATCCAGCTCGCGCGCGAGCACGCCACTGACGGTTGTCTCCTGCTGGTCCGCCCGATACTCCAACATATCGATGTGATGCCGTGGCAGCCGGACGCGCAGCTCCGCGCACCGGATCGCCTGCGGCAGGACGCCGTCCGCATCGTCCCCAAGCGCCTCTTCGATCACATGCAGCGGCCAGATCTCGAGCGCCTTCGCCATCATCTCCGCCCGCGGAAACCACTTTCCGACCGGCGTCGTCCACAGCTCGACCTCTCCCTCCTCAATCGCCTCGGACATCCGCGTCCGCGACCACCCGAGGAGCGCCGTCGCCTGCGAAATGCTGACATGCGGCCGTGGGTGTAGGAAGATGTGACGAATGCGGGTGATGATGTCGGCTTCGAGCATGGTTTGGCGCTCCTTCGATATTGTGAATATGATATATCGTGAGACTCGATTCGTCAAGACGAAGGCGCGCCAATGGCAGTAGCTCCAACGATAGGAGGACTGCTCGGCGAGCGTGTGCGCGAGCTGCGAAAAAAGCGTGGATTGACGCAGGTAGAGTTCGCCGCTTTATGCGGCGTCCCTCAGAGCCGGATCAGTACCATCGAGAACGGCTCGCGCGTTCCGAATGTCGAAACCGTACTCCGGCTTGCACACGCTCTCGACTGCAAGGTAACTACGCTAATGTCAGTCTTCGACAAAGGAGATTTGTCGTCACTCTTGCCGAATTGAGTAGCTGAGAACATCCCCGAGTGTCCAAACGCGGTCTCGCGCCTGGACATAGGTTCGCTGACTAGTGTTCACCGTCTGGCTTGGAAGTTCACCGGAAGCAGTTCATTAATCACAGGGTAGTAGCTAATGACGCAATCCCCGCGTAGCTCCGCCGCAGTGTGAACGGAAGGGTAGAATCGCCTGTCGTGTCGAAAACCCCAAACAGGGCACTGATAGTATCTGCGCTTCGAGTCGAGTTTGAGGCGGTGAGAGCCCACCTTACCGACGTGCGCGAGGAAACAACTAAGCACTCCATTTATGAGAGGGGCAACCTGACAGGCAGCGGTCAAGAATGGGACGTAACGATCGTCGAAGCTGGAGCCGGTAATATTTCTGCTGCGCTTGAAACGCAAGGGGCGATTTCACACCTCCAGCCCGAGGTAGTGATCTTTGTAGGAATCGCCGGACGACTCAAGGATGCGAAGATCGGTGACGTGGTCATCGCCGACCGGATCTACGGTTACGAGTCCGGTAAAGCGGAAAAAACTTTCAAAGCGCGACCACGAGGCGGCCCGGTTTCGGACGCGTTGCTTCAACGCGCCAAAGCCGAGCTTCGATCGAGCGATTGGAAGAACGTTCTTCTTGCTGGTCCATTCGGTGAGCCTGAGTTACTCATCGGCCCGATCGCTGCAGGTGAAAAGGTCCTGGCGAGTAGCAACGCCCCGCTCCGAAAGTTCTTAGCCACACACTACAACGACGCGCTCGCCATCGAAATGGAAGGTGTGGGCTTTCTGGAGGCGGCGCACGCGAGCCGAACTGAGTTCATTATCGTTCGCGGTATCAGCGACCTCCTCGACAACAAGTCGAAGGCGGACAAAGCCGGATGGCAGCAGATTGCTGCTCGGAACGCTGCCATATTCGCGATCCATCTACTGACCAAATTCGATCCAAGGAGCGACAACCGACCACCGCCGCCACCGACTCCCGACGGGCCGACTTATCCGTGGCTCACGCCCTGGATTAGCCGCGATGAAAAGATGGAGGAACTCAGGCAGGCGCTTAGCAGCCAAAAGCTCGTTACCTTGCACGGAATGGGAGGCGTTGGCAAGACACGCCTCGCCGTCGAAACGATTCGCGCCCTTCAAAGCGAGTTAGCTTGCGAGACCGTTTTCATTCCACTCGAATTCCTCGGCAACCAACCTAACGAATTGCTCACAGCGATTCGTAATGCCGTCGGCACCACCGAGATCGACGCCCCAGACTTCGCGGCGCTGCGACGGTTTCTCGCCAGAGGCAATCGACTGCTCATCCTTGACAACTTCGAGACAGTCATGTCTGAAGCCGCCGAAGTCGCCCTCCTTGCGCGCACAAAGGGTGTGCGTGTCCTAACGACAAGCCAGTTGGTTCTCGGTGTAACAGGAGAAAAGGTAATCGCCCTCGATCCAATGCTCATTGACGGGCCACTGGAGGGGTTGGAGAGCTACCGCCTATTCGTTGAACTGGCGAGGCTCCGTGACGCCAATTGGGATCCGGAGAACAGTGAGGCCGTGCGCGATGTACTCCGGTTCACGGACGGCCTCCCATACCTCATCGAGATCGTGGCCGCGAGAGCGGCACTGCAACCACTAGGCAATATCGCCGAGGGGCTGCGAGCGAAACAGATGTCGATCGAAGCGCGTCGCGACGCGTCAAGACCCGACCGGCATAGCAGCCGCCAAGCGTGCCTTGAATGGACATTCGATCACCTGTCGGAACGGGAGAAGGCCTTGCTGCCGAGACTTTCTGTCTTCGCCGGTGGATTCGACCAGGAGGCGGCGGAAGCGGTGTGCTCGGCATCTGTCGACGCCCTGGGCGGGCTCATCGATTCAGCACTGCTTCGCGTCGATCGTTACCGTGGTCGCTACTCAATGCTCGCAACGACGCGCGAGTTCGCTATCGACCTGTTGGGGACGGAAGTTGTGCTTTTGGCCGCTCACGCAGAGTGGTACATCAATCGACTTGCGCGTGCTGATAGTGACCTCAAAAAGACGGGAGGGAAACAGCAAACGGTTGCGCGAGACTGGATTTCAGCGGAGATCGCGAATGTACGTCAGGCTGTGCATTGGGCAGCAGCTTTTGAACCTGCCTTGTTCAGGATCGGAGTGATTGCGTTCACCTACTACCTGCTTCAGCGATATCAGATCGGTGAGATTGTAGTGCTCAACACTCTGCTCGCAAGCAAGCTGGATATCCGAGAATCGGCAAACGATTGGGCGACAACGCAAGGTAATCTTGGGAACGCCTACTCGACATATGCGCAATTACCTATAGGGGATCAAGAGGAAAACATTAGGCGTGCGATCACCTTCTACTCGGCCGCGCTCACCGTCTGGACGGAAGAGAAGTTTCCACGAGATTGGGCTGGGACACAGCACAACCTCGGGAGCGCCTACCTCAAATTGCCGGGGGAACGCGATGAGAACCTGAGGCGTGCCATCGACTTCTGCGAAGCTGCATTGCGCTTCAGAACCGAGAGCGAGTTCCCTGTGGATTGGGCTAGAACGCAGGGGTCTCTCGGTTCTGCCTTTGCGCACTTGCGGACCGGGGATCGAGCGGAAAACTTAAGACGAGCCATCGACTTCTACGAAGCTGCTCTGCGGGTCCAGACTGAGAGTGGAAATCCCCTGGATTGGGCGATAACACAGGCTCACCTCGGAGTCGCGTACGCTGCACTTCCGCCGGGGAATCGAGGGGAGAACCTTAGGCGGGCCATCGATAAATTCGAGGCAGCGCTGCGCGTGAAGACCGAACGCGAGTTCCCAGTGGGTTGGGCGATGACTCGGCGCCAGCTTGGGGATGCGTGGGCAGCACTGCCGACGGGGGATCGAGCGGAGAACCTCACCCGGGCCGTTGAATGCTACGAGAGTGTGCTGCGCATCTTCACCGAACGAGAGTCCCCGGAGTTTTGGGCAAATGTACAGAACAACCGCGGAGCCTGTTACGCGGACATCTCGACGGGGGACCGAGCGGAGAACCTAAGGCGCGCCATCGAGAGCTTTGACCTCGCGCTGCGCGTCTTCACGGAACGAGAGTTCCCGGTGGATTGGGCGAGGACGCAGAGAAACCTCGGGAACGCCTACGAGAAAATGCGGACGGGTGATGTAGCAGAGAACCTGCTTCGCGGTATGGCTTGCTACGAGTCCGCGCTGCGCGTGCTCACTGAGGATGAGTTTCCGAAGGACTGGGCATGGACTCAGTACGATCTCGGAAACGTTTTTTGGCAGCTGCCAACTGGTGACCGCGCAGAGAATCTGAGGCGCGCTATAGGTTTCTATGAGGCCTCGCTGCACGTGTTCACCGAACGCGACTCGTCGGAGGATTGGGCGAATACGCAGAACAATCTTGGGAATGTCTACGCGGAGTTGCCAACTGGAGACCGAAGCGAGAATCTGAAACGCGCTATCGACTTTTACGAAGCTGCGCTGCGAGTTCGTACCGAGCGCGAGTCCCCGGTTAAGTGGGCTAGGACACAGTACAACCTCGGTAACGCCTACTTCACGCTGCCTACGGGGGATCGAGTTGAAAACCTAAGACGAGCCATCGACTTCTACGAGGCTGCCTTGCGAGTCCGCACCGAACACGAGTTTCCCGTGGATTGGGCAAAGACGCAGCACAACCTCGGTGCTGTTTATTGGCAACTGCCGACAGGAGACCGAGGCCAAAACGTGAGAGTCGCGATCGAATTCTACGAAGCTGCGTTGCGGGTCTGGACCGAGCGTGAGTTCCCGGTGAAGTGGATGATGGCACAGGACAATCTAGGGAATGCCTACTCGGAATTGGCGACAGGCGATCGAATAGAGAACCTGAGGCGAGCCATCGATTGCTTCGAGGGCGTGTTGCGTGTCCGCACTGAGCGCGAGGTCCAAATGAAGTGGGCGGCGGCTCAGCTGATCCTCGGGCTCGCCTACTGGGTACGGGCGAAGGGAGATCGACGGGAGAACCTTAGACAGACCATTGATTGCTTCGAAGCTGCGCTGCGTGTCTTCACAGAAAGCGAGTTTCCAGTGGAGTGGGCAGCGACGCAAAACAACCTAGGTGCTATTTATTGGCTATTGCCGACAGGAGATCGAGCCGAGAACGTGAAACATGCCATCAACTTTTACGAAGCCGCGTTGCGGGTCTGGACAGAGGCTGAGTTCCCGGCGGAGTGGGCGAAGACGAAACACAACCTAGGGACCGCGTACTCGGTATTGGCGACCGGAGATCGACTGGAGAACTTGAAGCGCGCCATCGATTGCTTTGAGGCCGTGCTGCGCGTCCGTACCGAGCGTGAACTACAGAGGAAGTGGGCCGCCGCTCAGCACAGTCTTGGGAGCGCCTACTCGGAACTGACGACGGGAGATCTACGCGAGAACCTACGACACGCGATTACCTCCTTCCAAGCTGCACTGCGCATCCTCACCGAGCGCGAGTTCCCGCGGGAGTGGGCGGCGGTTCAGCACAACCTGGGGAGTGCCTATTTGGACCTGCCAACAGGAGATCTTGGCCAGGATCTGAGAGAGGGCGCTGTCTGCTTCGAGGCGGTGTTGCGCGTCGTCACTGAGAACGAATCGCCTAGTGAATGGTGGACAGCACAGCACAGCTTGGGGATGATCTATTTAGGATTACCGACAGGAGATAGAGACAACAACCTGAGACGAGCCATTGGCTACTTTAAGGCTGCCCTGCGCGTCATGACCGAGCAAGAGCTCCCGAAAGTTTGGGCCGGTACACAGAACGCACTTGGACTCTGTTACAAGAGTCTGCCCTCGGGGAATCAAGCCGACAATCTGCGATCCGCAATCGGCTTTCACAAAACCGCGCTGCGCGTCTTCACCGAGAGCGACTTCCCTGAGTTTTGGGCGACAACGCAGCGTGAACTTGGGACCTGCTACGCGGCTTTACCGACGGGGTATCGAGGCAAGAACTTGAAGCGCGCAATCGACTGCTTTGAGGCCGCGCTACAGGTCTTTACGGAGAGCGTGTCTCCGAAAGAGTGGGCGCGGACGCAGCACGACATTGGTCGAGCCTACATGGAACTTCTGACAGGAGACCGCCAGAAGAACCTGAGAGTGGCGATCGTCAGCATAGAGGCCGGGCTGCGGGTTTTCACCGAGCGTGACTTCCCAACGGAGTTTGCCCAGGCGCAGCACAACCTCGGGAGCGCCTACTCACAACTTGCAGCAGATCAAGAGGACAACCTGAGACATGCCATCGTCTGCTACGAGATCGCACTGCGCGTTTACACCGAGAGCGAGTTCCCAAGGCAGTGGGCCGAGACGCAGCACGATGTCGGGGTAGCTTACACAAAGATGCCCGATAACGACGGAGGCGAGAACCGAGGGCGCGCCATCGCGCACTTTGAGGCAGCGGAACGTGGTTTTGCTGCTGCTGGACTCGAAGAGTATGCCGTCGATTCCAGGGAACACGCGAGGAACCTACGACGAGATATTCCTGATTGAAGCGGGTCGTCCGTGAGCTGGGACTGCTACGTAGTTGGACCGCTTCGTGATGCAACGCGCATTCGTTCTATAGAATCCGAAATCGTGAAGACGCACGCGGGCATCGACCGTCGCGGCCTCACGATGGCTCGCCGCATCGTGGCGAAGATCGACGGCGATGCGGGGCGTGAGGGACTTGCGCATGCGCGGAAGGTTTGTGCGCGATGGGTCGAGCAGGGGAACGTCCCGGCTAAGGAATGGATGATCATCTTGCAGCGTCCCTGGCCTGAGATCCGGAGCATTTTGCTTGATGATTCTGAGGAAGGGAGACGCTTGCGTCAGAGCGATCCTTTCTGCGGAATCCTGACTCCGGCGGAGCCGTGGGAGATTTACCGGGAGGCTGCGCGGAATGAAGCGGCGATGAGCGGGAACTCGCGATGAGAAAGGTGATCCTCTTCGTCCAGGTTTCTTTGGACGGCTTCTTCGAAGGACCGGAGAAGGAGATCGACTGGAACATGGTCGATGACGAGCTCCACGCCCACATCCTCGAGGAACTCAGAACGATGGGAGCGTTTCTGAGCGGACGGGTTACCTATGAGCTCATGGCCGGATACTGGCCGACGGCCGACGCCGATCCCGCGGCCACTCCTTTCGTGAAGGAGTTCGCCCGGATCTGGCGGGAGATGCCCAAGGTGGTCTATTCGAAGACGCTCACCTCGGCTGGATGGAACACCACGATCGCGCGCGACGTCGTGCGGGAGGAGGTCGAGGCGCTCAAGCTCCCCGCCAAAGGGGATCTCATCGTCGGGGGAGGCGAACTCGGAGCGGCCTTCATGCGGCAGGATCTGATTGATGAATATCGGATCTACGTCCATCCGATTCAGATCGGAGAGGGGAACCGCCTTTTCACTCCTTCAAAGGAGAAGGTTTCGCTCCGCCTCGTCGAGACGCGAGCGTTTGGGAACGGGGTCGTCCTTCTGCGGTACGAACGACTCCGCGGGACGGCCAGCGGTCTGGCGTGATTGGGGCTCACCTCGCCCTTCTTCCCAATCTCTCCTCCAGTGCCCTCAGGCTGTGCATGTCGGCTACTACATCCCGGATGAGCTGGTCCTGCGCGATTGCGCCTTCGAGGATGTCCGCCAGGACGTGCGAGGGGATGCCCGGTTGGTGCTGTGGATCGCGCCGGCGCGGAGGCGATTGATGGTGCGGCGGACTTCGGCGTGGCTTAGACCTGGGGCGAGCCGCGGGTACAGGCACGTTTCGGCGGCAAAGCGGCGGAGCAGCGATTCGAGGCGCCAGCCGGTTTCGTAGCTGATGATTTCGCGGTGACTTGGTCTCATTTCTGTTCTCTCGACGGGCCGGAGGAAACGACCGGGCGCGCTTGCACGCGCCCGGTCTCCCTCCCGCCCATCACATTAGGTTTATACGGCCGGCGGCGGTGTCACAGGCGGAGACGGCGGCGTGCCGGGAGCCTGCGCCGCTTTCTTGCGGCGCTTGAAGCTCTTCAGACGGCGGATCTCCTGCACGTGAGGCACGAGGACGGCGTGGGCCGGATCGCGCGCCAGCTGCGCGCCGATCGAAAATGCCTGCGAGGCGATCAGCGCGATGCGCTGGCGGCGGATGAGATTCGCCCCGGCGATGCCGCTGAGCATCGTCCGGAACTCGTCCTCCGCTGCCGTCCAGCGGTTTGCCTCGTCGATCATCTGACGCACGTCGTCGGCCGGTTGTCCGACCGCTTGCGACACGTTGTCGAGCGCGCCGATGACGTTGACTGAGGCCTGCAGAATCGGATTGGAGGTCCGTGTGCGGCTGCGTAGCGTTGCGCGTTGCGCGGGCGTCAACGGCGTTACTTCGCCGATCTGCGCACGCATTGCGCGCAACCCTTCCACGACTGCTTCCGGTGTGAGTGTGGGTGCCGTCTGCGGGATGTCCGCGGCGGCGGCCGTATTTGCGACTTCCTGATTGGTAGACATCGTTTGGTCCTCCTTTAGACTGTGGGTTGAGGCCGGAGGAAACCGACGAGCACCCTGTGCACGAGTACAGGCGGCCACCGGCTGGAGGAGACGGCCACGCGCCGCTCATCCGGTTGATGTTTTCCCGAAGTGCGCACACTTCGGGAGCCCACGGCAGGAGGAGCAACGCTCGACTCCCGCAGGGATGAGAACCGCACTATCCAGCGCACCTTCTCACCCCTTGGCCGCCGGGAGCGAGGGGCTCTCACGAGCGCCGGCTCCCATTTCGAAGAGCCGCTAGCAGCTCAACGAAGGAGCAATATGGGGAGAGTCGACCGCGCAGTCAAGTCTCATTTTTTGACGATTCGTATATGTGTCAGTTCTCGCGAGATTCCACCAGCACAGACAAGAGTGTCTGTGCCACACCGGCTGTGCCGGTAGGAGCATCGCTGTGAGGTCGGCGAGGTTCCCGTGAGGCCACATTGACCTTGGAGTTTTTGGCCAAATGTGGGTGCAGGCGAGAGCTGATGTGGCACAGACACTCTTGTCTGTGCTTTCGCAAAGTTGCCGCGGCTGCGATTCTTAAGGCTGCGGCGCAATCTTCAGGGCGAAACACAGCGTGCACATGCGAAAACACAGCGTGCACGCGCGAAAACACGGCGTGCACGGGGCGAAACACACTGTGCATCGGCCGAAACACAGCGTGCGCGTTGCGGTAACACAGTGCGTTCGAGGCGGAGCGCAGCGCGCTCGGCGGCGAACACATTGTGCGCAGACCGCAACGCACCGCGTATGCGGCGGAACACGGTGTGCGCACGCCTGTGCGCGGGCGCGCCGCGGATGAGTCACGGTGCGCGCCAGCAATTCAGCGCGTGTTCGGCCGCGCGAGGGCCGCGCGGCGGATCGCGTATCGCGTCATCCCTCCACGGCCCCAGCGCGGTCGAGGGCCTCATCGAGCGTCGTCACGCGGTTCGCGAAGAGGTCGGATCGCCTTGCGCGCACGAGCACGGAGAGCGGTTGCTCGCGCACTTCGGCGAGGATGAGCATCGTTCCCTGCGATTTGCACTTCAGCGCGAGCTGCTCGAGGGCGTGGATGCCGGTGGCGTCGATGGCGGGGACGTTGCGCATGCGCAGGATCAACGCCCGCGGCGGCTTTTCGATCTCGCCGATGACTTCGCGGATCTTGTCCGCCGCGCCGAAGAAAAACGGGCCGTTGACTTCGTAGATCTCGACACCCTTCGGAATCGTGCGGCCGCCGAGCGTGATCGACTCGGGGTCGTCGATTGCGCTCGCATCGCTCAGCTCTCCGCTCACCCCTTCGATATTCGTCACCTCGGCCATCCGCCTCATGAACAACAGCGATGACGCCACGACGCCGACCTGTACCGCCACGCTCAGATCGACGAACACCGTCAGGGCGAACGTGACGATCAACACGAAGATGTCGCTCTTCGGCGCGCGCAGCAGTCCCGCGAACGAGCGCCACTCGCTCATGTGGTACGCGACGACCACGAGGATCGCCGCGAGCGACGCCAGCGGCACCTTCGCCGCCCACTGTCCTGCGAAGACCAGGATCAGCATCAGCGTGAGGGCGTGGACGATTCCGGCGAGCGGTGTGCGGCCGCCGCTGCGGATGTTCGTGGCCGTGCGCGCGATCGCGCCGGTCGCGGGGATGCCGCCGAAGATCGGCGAGACGATGTTCGCCACGCCCTGCGCGACCAACTCCATGTTCGACTTGTGGCGCGTTCCGATCATGCCGTCCGCGACGACGGCGGAGAGGAGCGACTCGATCGCCGCCAGCAGCGCGATGGTGATCGACGGCGAGATCAGCTCGCGCAGGTTGTTCCACGGGATGTTCGGCAGATGCGGCGCGGGCAGCGACGACGGCACACCGCCAAAACGCGAGCCGATCGTCTCGACGGGCAGCGCGAAGAGATGCACGGCCAGCGTGGCCAGGATCATCGCCACGAACGGCGCGGGAACCATCCGCGAGATCTTCGGCCAGACGACGAGCACGACGAGCGTGCCCACCGCGACGCCGACCGTGCTCCAGCCGGCGCCGCCGATGTGTCCCGCATAGGCGGTCCACTTCTCGACGAAGTCCGGCGGCACGGCGCCCATCTTCAAGCCGAGGAAATCCTTCACCTGGCTGGAGAAAATGATGACGGCGATACCCGAGGTGAAGCCGGTGATGACGGGGTAGGGGATGAATTTGATCAGCGCGCCCATGCGCGTCAGCCCCATCACGATGAGGATGATGCCGGCGAGGATGGTGCAGAGCACGAGGCCGTCGTAGCCGTACTTCGCGACGATTCCGTAGACGATGACCACGAACGCGCCGGTTGGCCCGCCGATCTGCACGCGGCTCCCGCCGAGGGCGGAGATGAGGAAGCCGGCGATGATGGCGGTGTAGAGCCCGCGCTCGGGTGGCACACCCGACGCGATCGCGAACGCCAGCGCGAGCGGCAGCGCCACGATTCCGACGACGATGCCGGCGATGACATCGCGCGTCAGCGTCTCACGTGTATAGCCTTCCCGGAAACAGACGACCGATTTGGGAACGAACACTTGTTCGCGATTCTATCGAAGGGGGGTGTATCCGCAGACTACGCAGATGTCCGCAGATTTAGGTTTTTTGTCTGCGTGCATCTGCGTAATCTGCGGATGGGTCCCTTGCCGGTGGCTACACGGTACTGGGGTTACCGCGCGCCCTCCGTCCCGCTGATCTTCTTGCGCAGCGCGTAGCCGACGACTTCCGCCCGGTTATGGACCGATTTTCGCGCGCTGTTCGGGTGTGACTCCGGACGTGAAAAAGGTCTGGATCGAGCCATCGTGGTTGACGACGGACAGCGCGCCGTAGCGCGCTCCGACGAGGGCTCGCGCCCGATCCACCACCTTATATTCAGAACGGCGTCGAGTGAAAGCTCCGCGGTGACGTCGACTCCCGCGCCGTGAAGTGCGAGCAGCTCCCGCGTTCTGTCGACGCTGCCGTTTGCTGGCCTGGCTGATCGCCCGGACCATCACCGAGCCGAAGGCGATGAACGCGACCGCGACGATGCCGTCGAGAATCAATCGCGTGCGAAACGAAGTCATACCGATGGTCGAGATCCGCAGAACCTCCAGCGTAAGAACGATCACGACGGGCGTGACGAAGGTCAGCAAACGCAGGCGGCGCAGGGTCATTGCGAGGAGAGAGGGTAAGTCCGAATGCACGCGTCGTCGAGAGCGCAGATTGCGCCACGCGATCAAGGTGGAGGCTGGTGGAGTCCTTACTTCTTCGCTGCAGTCGCTCCTGCTCCCCATCCGGCACGATCGGAGACGGCCCACATCGAGTCGACGGTCAGCTGACCGTTGAAGATCGGGCTGCTGGTGACGAATGCTTCGAGCGCGTTCGGATTCGCGGGACTGGCCTGGAGATAGGCGGACTGCGGATAGCTGCCCACCGGCTTCGACTTGGTGTCGGGCGGCCATGCCGCGCGGTGATGGCAGTTCATGCAGTTCGTGGTGATCGGATGCGACGCCGCCAGCTCGATGTACGGGTTGTAGGCGACCGGCCAAACCTGCGGCGGCTGGAGCGTGCCCGGCGGCGCGTAGAAGTTCTGATTCCCGCTCTGCTGCAGCATCCCGTAGGTCGAGGTGATCATGTAGTTCTGCCACGTTGTATCGCCGCCCGGAACGGAGATGGGGCGGCTGCTGCAGAAACGGTAGTTGTTGGCGCAGGCCTGCGCGTCGGGGTGCCACCACGCCGATTGGAACGTCCAGTTCGACTGCTCCTTCGTGATCATGTGCATGGCCACGAGGGCCAGGGAGTCGCCCTGCGCGAACGCGCGATTGTAGGTCCAGTACGCCGACGCATCGAGGATGGCGCGGTCGCAGGGCGACAGCGCGTTGAGGTCGGTCTGCGAGTACTTCTTGCTGTAGAAACGATCGAGGCCGACGACCTGGCCATCGTAGGTATTGGAGTTGAGCGGGTTGCCGTTCGGGTCGAGAACGCCGTAGAGGAACTGCACGCGCTGTGTGCGCGCGGGACCGGAGACAGGACCGCTCGAGATGGCGGCGGCGCGCTTCCAGAACTTCTGCATCTCATAACCGGCGTACTGGTTGTCCGACGAGGAGCCCGGCTTGTTCTGGTCCCAGTCCCAGACCGGTAGCGCGGTGACGGAGGTCCATGTCGGTCCGCCGCCCGCGACGGGCCAGAGCATTACCTTCAGAACGATCGAGGTCGACGGCATCGGTTGAATGCCGGTCGACGGTCCGTTCGTCGCCGACGGGAGCTGTCCGCTGAGCACGGCCGCGTCGTACAGCTGTTGGACGTTGATGTTCTTGATGGCGGCAGTGTTGTAGCTGACCGCTGCGATCATGATGTCGCCGTTGCTCTGAAAGATTTTTCCGTCGAGCAGCGCGTATTTGCCGGGCATCTTCTGGCCGTTGTTGTTCAGGAGCGGCTGGAGGCACTGCGGGTATTTCGACGCCACAGCGGCGTTGACGGGATAAAGCGGGATCGGATTCAGAATCGCGCCGGTCGTGCCTTGAGCCCTGCTGCGCGCCTGATTGATCGTGACCGGCCGCGACTCAGAAGGCGCCGCCGCGTTCCCACCTTGCGGGTTCTGCCAGGGGTTGTACTCCCACGGAAACGCCTGCGTTGCTGTCTGCCAGCTGCGCCACACCGGCACGCCCGAGCCACCGGTGGGCTGATTCAAGCCGGCAAAGATGCAGTAGGCGTGGAGGCGTTGACGGTCGCCTTGGCGGGTTCCGACCCACGCCGAAAGACTCTTGGCAGTCTGCGGATAGTCGAAGCCGGCGGGAAATTGCGTGTCGGGCGGCATGGGCGGGTTGTCGCAGGTAGCCGAGGCGACGGCGTGAATCTTCGAGCGTCCCGGCGTTGAAGATTGCGTCGAAGACTTCGTGCCCTCGCGTTGTTCCGACCCGCCGCATGCAAACAGGACACTAACCGTGGCAACAACCGCAATCGCACGATGGATTGGATGCATGTTTCTCTCCCTGAACAGGAGTGTCCGTAGGCAGCGTTTCCCTACCCTGCCGCGTTCCGTGGCTGAGCGAAGCGAGACGTTCGATGTAAGTTCGGAAGCGCTCCTCGAACACTTGCAGCTATGTTGCAATGCCGGAAACCGCTTTCGCTACGATCCGTAACAAGGGACTCCCATGACCGCGGCACCTGTGGAAGAGAACATTGGGCCGTACAAGACCATCCGCAAGCTGGGCGAAGGAGGAATGGGGGTCGTCTTCCTGGCGCACGACGACGAGCTCGACCGAGCCATCGCCATCAAGTTGCTGCCGCAGCATCTCGCCGGCGACGAGGAGCATCTGGCGCGGCTGAAGCAGGAGGCCCGCACTGCCTCCTCGCTGAACCATCCCAACATCATCACGATCTACGAAATCGGCCAGCACGAAAGCGGCGCATTTATCGCCATGGAGTACATCGATGGCCAGACGTTGCGCGACGCGATGGCGGGAGGCCCGCTCCCGATCCGCAAGACGCTGCAGATCGCCTCACAGATCGCCGACGGTCTGGCAGCAGCGCACAAGCGCGGCCTCGTCCATCGCGATCTGAAGCCCGAAAACATCATGCTGACGCGCGAAGGGGGCGTAAAGATTCTCGACTTCGGCCTGGCGCGAAGTGGTGCGTCCGGCGAGGCCGGAAGCAGCCAGCGGAAAACCGACCCGGGCACCATCGTCGGCACGTTCGGCTACATGTCGCCCGAGCAGGCCCGTGCGGAGAATGTCGACTATCGCTCGGACCAGTTTTCGTTCGGCGCGATCCTGTACGAGATGCTCACCGCCACGCGCGCGTTCGAAGGAGCGAGTGCGGTCGAGACGATGTTCATGGTCATCCGCGACGAGCCGGTTGCGCTCTCGCAGGCCGCGCCACACGTTCCAGCGCTTTTACGCTGGGTAGTCGAGCGGTGTCTGGCCAAGGATGCAGAGGAACGATACGCGTCGACCCTCGACCTGGCGCGCGACCTTCAACATCTGCGCGATCATTTGTCCGAGGCGGGAGTGGCGCCCGTCCGGGAAGAGAACGCGAAGGTGGAGTTGGTCCCCTCCCGCCGCCGCTGGCCGCTCCTGGCGGCAACTGCTCTCGTTGCACTTCTCATCGGCGCACTGCTGACTTCGTGGCTGCGCCGTCCCGCGCCGCCCACGATCACCTCCGAGCAATACCTCACTTATTCGGGCAACGATTTCTCGCCGGCGGTGTCGCCCGACGGGAAGCTCGTCGCCTTCAGCTCGCGCCGGGACGGCAGGCAGCGTATCTGGCTCAAACAGATCGAGGGCGGGAGCGAAGTTGCGCTCAGTGAAGGTTCGGATGATTTTCCACGCTTCTCTCCCGATGGCGCTTCGGTGCTCTATGTCCACTTCCTGCCCGACGGCACCTCATCGCTCTTCCGCATTCCGGTGGTGGGCGGTGAAGCGCGGCGCATTCTCGATGGCGCGACGACCGGCGAGCTTTCGCCCGACGGCAAACAGCTGGCGTTCAGCAGGAATGACGTCGATGCCACCGGTCGCGTGACGAGCGTCATTCTTGCGGCGAACGCCAACGGTACCGGCGCTCATGAATTGTTTCGATCCGACATCGTCGCGCTTTCGCAGCCGCGCTGGTCGCCGGATCAGCAACAAATCGCGCTCATCGGCGCCTCCGGCCGCGTCGCCCAGACCATCGTCGTCCTCAATCCGGATACGAAGGTTGGGCGAACGCTCGCGACGCCGCCGAAGTCAGGCGAGATCTCGGTCCCGGTCTGGACCGCGGATAGCCGGGCCCTCATCTACGTTCGTGCCGCATCCGTGGAAGCCGTCGTCGGCTCGACCGCGCAGATCATTCGTCACGACGTGGCCAGCGACACGACGCAAGTAATCGGATGGAGCTCGCACAACGGAACGGTGGCAGACGTTCTGGGCGATGGACGCATCATTCTCGATGTCCGTTCGCCGCGCGACAACCTGCGGGAAATCGCTCTCTCGGGTGCCAGCGGTCCCGGGACGAATGCGCCTTCGACGTCGCCGGTCGAGCGCTGGCTGACTCGAGGCAACAGCAGCGATCGCCAGCCGGTCTACTCGCCGGACGGCCAGTCGATCCTCTTCTCTTCCAACCGGAGCGGCAACCTCGATCTCTGGCAGATGAACCTCGCCGGCGGATCCGTCCGGAAGATCACCGACGATGCTGCCGAAGACTGGGATCCGGGCTTCACACCCGACGGCAAGAAGATCGTCTGGAGTTCCGGTCGAACCGGCAACCTCGAGATCTGGATGGCGAACGCCGACGGCAGCGAGGCGCACCAGGTCTCGCATGACGGAGTCGATGCGGAGAATCCCACCGCCACTGCCGACGGCCAGTGGATCCTTTACAACTCGTTCAACCAGAAACACCTCGGCATCTGGAGAGTCCATCCGGACGGGAGCGGCGCCTCGTCAGTCGTCGCAGGCCGCGATGTTGTCCCCGACGTCTCGCCCGACGGCAAGTACGTCGCTTTCCTCGCCGACGGGCGGACGACGAGGGCGACCGTGCGCGTTGTCCGCATCGCCGACGGCGCGATGACGCGCTGCATCATTCCCGTGCCGGCGCCTCCGCATACGACAGCCATCCTCGGACGTATGCGCTGGTTGCCGGACGGCAAGTCGATCGCCTTTCTCTACGTCGATGAGCATGGTGTCAACGGCGTCTTTCAGCAGGACTTCGCCGCCGATCAGGACACGAGCGCCACCCGCAGGAAACTTGCAGCGTTCGACCCGGAGCGCGCCACCGAATCGTTCGGCATTTCGCGAGACGGCAGGACGATCGCCGTCGCCGGCTGGGAGCAGCTCTTCAGCCTCATGGCCATCGACGGCGTCCCCGGTGTCACCGCGAGGCACACGGAAAAAAAGGAAAACTGAACCGCGTGAGACATCGACGAGCGCCGCGATTGAGTCGCGCTGGTGTTTGACGGCTACGGTAGGTGGAAAGATAACCAAGCGTTTTCAGGCCACCGTTTACGGTAGGCATTGCAATTAGCCGGCGGTAACACTAGTCGCGAACGGCGTCGTCAACGTCCGCAGCATGTCTTTGTATCGTTCATGGTTACAGGAGACGTACTCGTCTTTGCAAGCCAACAATAACGCGGCTCCGTCGTAGGGCTCTGGAGCTAAGCCGACCTGCATGCGATCGCGCGCGGCAAAGGCGTTACACAGTTCTGCAAGTGCCACAAACCGCAACCACAGAATTGGTTTTGTCTCCGGCGTAAAACCTTCCATCAGCTGCGGAATCGGGTAAATGCTGGAGAGTCCAAGCTCGGTCTCGACGAGTTCAGTAAACTCAGAAAAGCGCATTACCCGCTGTTGCGCCCCGTCCTGCAAGACGATGGCCGACGCTATCATCGCCAGCATGTCATAGTAGACATGTTCGGTCTGGTCATTCCAATTATTCGCAGGATGATCGAGGGAGACTGCGCTGCTCGACATTGCTCGAAAGGCCGCGTGCTTGAACCTCAATAAATCTACTGTCGACGGCTCGACGGAGAAGTCGGCGTGTGCTATCTGTCGTTCGATGAGATCGGCGATGGCTATGACGCGCAGTAAGCGAAACGTCGTGCTACGGCCGAAGTAGCCGTCGAGCGATAGGGCATACAGTTGCTCTCCTTGACCGATGCCCCCCACGCGATTAGCGAAGTCGATGGACGCTGTAATAAGCTGGAATCGTAGCAGCCCGACCGCGGTGTATAAGCGCTTCTTGGCCTCGAGCCGGTACTGCCGTTCTGCAGCTCGATCACCTAAGTAGTCTTCCACCTCGCGTTTGAGATCCGCCTCTATGTTGGCCCGGGCGACGGTCGCGTGTTCATCCAAGCCAGCTTTGGTAATTACCAGTTGAGCATCTAGCTCGGCCTTCTTGATGGTCAGCTCTTCGTCGAGCCGAGCCTTCGCGTCGAGCAGCTCTTTGTCCAAAGCATTCTTGTGCTTTTCAAGATCTTTAGACAGTCTGTGAGAGATGATTGCCTTGCTGAGCCAGTATGCGCCGGCGAGAGTGACGCCAGTCGACGACACGACGGAGGTAAGAATCGAAACCCACTCCATGGCGATATGGAAGTAGGGTAACACGCTTTTTAACGTCTGGGGACGCGTCCGCGGATACACGGATCATGAACGCATAGTGCGCGCAGTTTCGAGATCGTTCTAGTGGTGCGTCGCGTCGACGCACACGATCGCTGCGAAGAAGTGCACCCAGCGACGCACGATGTTGCGCCACTTCCTAAACGGTGTAGCTCAAGCGACGGCCGCTCCACGCTTCGAATGCTTGGTGAGCCTCATCAAAATCTCCTCGCCCGTAGCCGGGAGTCGCAGCTTCGGGACCTCGCCGTTCGACACGAAACGCAACGCATGCTTGACCGCGCACCACACCGAGATCGCGGTCAGCAACGGCGGCTCGCCGACGGCCTTGCTGCCGCCGACGTTCACCGGGTTTTCCTTCTCGATCCAGTCGGCGTGAAAGACCTCGGGAAGGTCGTTGATGTTCGGAATCTTGTACGTCGTCGGTGAGTGCGAGAGCAACTCTCCGCTTGGTGTGTAGCGAAGCTCTTCCGTCGTCACCCAGCCGAGCCCCTGGATGAACCCCCCAACGATCTGGCCGCGGTCGATGCCCGGGTTGAGAGGGCGTCCGATATCCATGAGCAGGTCCGTTCGAAGGACTTTCAATTCGCCTGTAAAGCGATCGATCAGCACTTCCGAGCATGCCGTCGCCATCGTGAAATAGAGAAACGGGTGTCCTTGTCCGGTGGCCCAGTCCCAGTCGTTGATGCGCGGTGTGACGTAGAAGCCGCGCTCGCCCAAAGGCACGCGCTCGTTGTAGGCGGCCCTCACGAGTTGCTCCCAGCCGAGGCCGGGATGTCGCGTGGCGACCTCGTCGAGCCGCGTGCGGATTCGGCGGCATGCGTCGAGCGCGGCGGAGCCGTTGAGATCCGCGCCACTCGAGGCTGCGGTGGCTGACGTGTTGTTGTTTTTCTCCGTCGAAGTGATCATCAGGATCACGCGCTCCAACGGCACCCCCAACGCATCTGCCACGATCTGTTTGATCTTCGTGTTGACGCCCTGGCCCATCTCTGTCGCACCGGTCGAGACTTGCACGCTGCCGTCGAGGTAGACGTTTACCAGTGCGTTTGCCTGATTGAGTGACTTCATGTTGAACGAGATACCGAACTTTACCGCTGTCATCGATAGCCCTTTGAGATGCGTCGGTGAGCTGGCGTTGAACGCGTGGACAGCGCGCATGCGGGAGCGGTAGTCGCAGCGCACCTCGAGCTCGGTGAAGAGGCGCGGCAGCGTGTTGTTCTCGACCACCTCGCCATAGGGCGTCGTGTTGCGCGACTCGACTCCGTAACAGTTGGCGCGACGGATATCGAGCGCGTCGCGTTTCAGCGTCGCGGCAATTTCCTCGATGATGTTCTCCATCGTCGCCACGCCCTGTGGTCCGCCGAAACCGCGAAAAGCCGTGTTCGGTGGCATGTTCGTGCGGCACACCGTTCCACGGATCTCGACGTGCGGGATGAAGTATGCGTTCTCGGCATGCGTCATCGCCCGTGCCATGACCGCCATCGAGAGATCGACATACGCGCCGCCGTCGGAGTGGAGATCGACCTTCATCGCCACGATCTCACCGGTCGCTGTAAACCCGACTCGATAGCGGTTCCGGAACGGGTGGCGCTTCCCGGTAACGTGCATATCCGTGTCTTTGTCGTAGACGATGCGCGCCGGGCGTCGCAGACGGCTCGCCACGAGCGCCGCCATCGCCGCCGGATGTGTCGCTTGCGCTTCTTTGCCGCCGAAAGCGCCACCCATCCGTTTCGTCTGGACGACGACCTGACTCATGTCGAGACCGAGGAGGTGCGCGATGACTTCCTGCACCTCCGTCGGATGTTGCGTCGAGGAAAGCACGGTAAGCGATCCATGCTCGCCAGGAACCACCAACGCGGCCTGCGACTCCAGATAGAAATGATCCTGTCCACCGTTCTCGAACACACCTTCGAGCAGATGCTCCGCGGATGCGAGCGCGGCGTCCGGATCGCCGCGTCGGATGATCCGCGTGTCGCCGAGGAAGCTCTTCGCCGCAATCGCCTCTTCGATCGTCAGGATCGGCGGCAGTTCCTCGAGATCGATCCGGATCGCCTTCTTCGCGGCGCTCACCGCTTCTCGCGACTCCGCGGCGATAATCACGATCGGCTGCCCACGGAATGTACAGACGTCCGACGCCAGCAATGGCTCGTCGCTTACGATCGGATCGAACATGTAGTGCGGCAGGTCGACATGCGTGTAGAGCGCGGCCACGCCCGGGATGTCACGCGGCAGTTCGATCGAGCGAATGCGCGCGTGGGCGAGCGGACTCCAGACGAAGTCGACGACGAGCTCGCCATGAAGCGGCGGCAGGTCGTCGATGTAGATCGATTCACCGGTCACATGACCGCGGGCGGAGTCGTGCGGGACGTCCTTGCCTACGTACATCGATTCAATGGCCTCCCTTCCACTAGGCGTCGGGTTCATCCACTACCCGGTGCATGCATCGTAGTAAAACTTCTGCATCACGTTCGCGGCGAACTGCAGGCGGAACTCCTTCGTCCCGCGGACATCCGAGATCGGGCTGACTTCCCCACGCGCGATCTCACCCGCCCGCACGAACGTCTCGAGCGCGATCGGCCGACCGGCGAGGAACTCCTCGGTCTTCGGCAGGCGCAGCACCACAGGGGCGACGCCTCCGTACGCGACGCGCATCGCGTCAATGCGGCCTTCCGTCCGCGTCATCAGCATCGCCGCGGTGAATGACGAGATGTCGAGTGGCTGCGTGTACGATCAGCGTCTTCGGATTCTCTGCTTTGAACAAGTCGCGCATGGATCGAGCTGGGATTGTATGCGGCGCGGCCGGCCGGCATCAAAGTATTACCGCACACACGACCACGGCCACTCTGATCAACACGCTCTCTTCCCATTGACGCCAGGGTGCCCGGTCCGTAACAATGGACATAGACATCCCCCGAACAAGAGAACGAGATGAGAACCCGCGCGAACTGTCAGTTCGACTTAGAGCTGTGCGACTGCACATTCAATGACGACTTCCTCGGGAGAGCGGGCTCCGCTCTCGCGGAGTGCATAGCCACGCTGTTCCAAGAGGCTCGATGCTAACCGCTACCGCCCGCCTGAAAATCTCGCTCTTCACCCACGGTATCGCCGTGTCGCCCGAGGCGAACGCGATTCTCTCGGGAAACGGCGCACGGCCGCTGACCATGGCCGATTACGCATCGACGTCGGGAATTACGCTACGCCTCACGGGCGACGTGTGGGTGAACGCACCTGTAGGTGAGCACAATCCGAACTTCGTCACTTCGCCGAGACACACGCTGGAGATTGGCGGCAACGGCTTCGTGGTGAGGGGCGACGACATTGAAGTGGAGGCGGTTCCGCTCCCCGTCCCGGCGTATCAAGGGGAGTTGAACGCGCGCGGCGAGCTGTACTCGAGCTATGCCATCACGCACAGCGACCGCGTGAGAATCTCGCCCGTGGAGGGCTGCGCGATCACTTGTCAGTTTTGCGACCTTCCGTACGAGTTTCGCTACCGCACCAAGACGGTTGAGGGCCTCGCCGACTCTGTAGCCCGTGCTCTGCGCGACGAAATGCTACCCGCCCGTCACGTTCTGATCTCCGGGGGCCTTCCGCGAAAAGCCGATTACGACTGGATGCGCGAGGTGTGGAAGGCGATCCCTGCGGCGTTTCCAGGCGTTGAGGTCGACGTAATGATGGTGCCGGCGCCGGAGTTGTTCGTTCCCTCGGAGCTTCACGCGGACGGAATCGCTGGCCTCTCGATCAATCTGGAGATGTGGAATGAGGATCTGGCCCGGAAGGTCATGCCCGCAAAGTGGCGCATCGGGCGGGAGAGGTGGCTTTCGGTCATCGAGGATGCCGTGCAGGTCTACGGGCCCGGCCGCGTCCGATCGCTTCTTCTCGTCGGGATCGAGCCCATCGAGGACACGCTCGCGGGCGTTGAGGCTCTCGCGGCTCGCGGATGCGACCCCGTTCTCTCCCCGTTTCGACCGGATCCCTCGACGCCCATGCGCGACATTCCGCCGCCGACCGAGGCGGATCTCGGTGAAGTCTGGGAGCGATCGGAAGAGATCGTTCGGCGATACGACGCGCGTCTCGGTCCGCGCTGCGCGCCATGCATGCACAACACCCTGACGTTCCCGGAGGCGCCGTGAACTTGCTGCGCGTCGCCGACCTCGGCCCGGAAGGAATGCGGAGTGTGCTTCGACGGGCCACGGAGCTCGATCGAGGTGCCAAACCGCAGCGCCTTGGAGGAGCGGTTCTCCTGGCAATCCTCACACCTTCGACTAGGACCCGACTCGGCTTCGCCAGGGCAGCCGTCGATGTTGGGGCCGTTCCCGTGATGTTTGAGTCTGCGCGGTATGCGCCGACGATGTCGGCCCCGGAGACGCTGGAGGACTCGCTCGCCTCTGTTGCGGAGTACTACGAAGTCATCATTCTGCGAACGGCCCAGTACCCGTCGGCCCTCCCCGAAGGCCCGGCCTCCATCATCAGCGCTGGGCTGGGAGACGACGAGCATCCGACGCAGGCGCTGATCGACTTGTTCTCGGTCCAGCGCGAGCTCGGAAGGATTGAAGGTCTCCGGTGGGGTCTTGTCGGCGACTTGAACTGGATGCGTGTCGTCCATTCGCTGCTTCGTGCCCTGCCGTGGTTCGAGCCTGCCGAGGTTCGTCTCATGGCGCCGCCGGGACGCGGTCCCGCGCATGAACTGCTGCGCGGCCTCCCATGTCGCGAGGCCGAGCCTGGGGACGTCGAGGGGCTGGACGTGCTCTATGTTGCCGGGCTTCCACCGGGAAGTGGAGAATTCGCGCTTGACGATGCCTCCCGCCGGCCCTGGCGCGTAGGCCCGCAGACGATGGCGCGACTCGGCCCCGGCGCGCGCGTCCTCTGCCCATTGCCACGGGTGGATGAAATCGACCCCCAGGTCGACGCCGACCCGCGTAGCGCGTGGGTCCGGCAAAGCGCGGGAGGACGCTACGTGCGCGCTGCGGTCCTGGAAGCTTGCTGGCCAAGGCGCGTTGAGGAAGACGAGAGGCGTCCGTCTCTTCCTGTCTCGAAACCTGCCGCGAGTCGATCGGCATACCGGCAGTCGCTGGAACGGAAACTCGGGAAGCGGGGGCTCGTGTATTTCGGTACTCGCGGCGCCGATGCCCGAAGCCTTACGGACCTGAGAAACTTCGAATGTATCTTCAGCCAGATCGCGCCTTCGGGACTTGCCGGCGTCGAGGAAGTCTGCCTGGAGTCCGTGACGAAGAGGCGCGTGGATCTCGACGCCTACAACATCGACGCGGACGTGTCCGCGCCAGTTTCGGATCTGCGCGTCGAGATGCTTCGACGATTCGAGACCCTCGCCGCAGTCGTCCCCTATCGCGCCGGTGCCGTGCTCGCGTCCGCGTGGTTCCCGCGGAGTGACAAGGTCCTGCATCTGGGGAACTTCCACGAACTGCAGGGCACGTTCGAGCACAAACCCTGGGTGGAGTCGCAGCTCTCAGCGCCGGAGGTTGGGATTCGGACGATCCCCTGGCGATACTTTGCCGACAGCGAACGGCCGCTCATCAAGGAGATGCTGGAGAACACACCGCTGGTAGTGCGATCGAATCGTTCCGACGGCGGCACGGGAGTACGGTTCATTCACTCTGCAGAGGAGCTTGACCGGGACTGGCCCCCGCACACCGACGGCTTCGTTGCGACCGCGTCGTTCGTCGAAGGGCTACCGATCAACGTCAATGCAGTCGTATTTCCAGACGGTGCCGTGTCGCGCCACGGAGTCTCCGTGCAATTGGTCGGGATTGAAGGCTGTACCAGTCGCCGATTCGGATACTGCGGCAATGACTTCGCTGCCGCCGCCACGCTCGATGCCGGCGATATCCAGGAAATCGACAGGACGCTTGATGCCGTCGCCGGCTGGCTCGCACGCCACGGCTACCGTGGCGCGTTCGGAATGGACGCCATCCTGTCTGAGCACAAGGTGTTCGTGGTGGAGTTGAACCCTCGCTTTCAGGGGTCGTCGCGCCTTTCCGCGGTCCTCGACAGTCAGAGCGACCGGGCGGATATGTTTCTGGCGCACTTAGGCGCCTTTCTCGATCTCGCGCCGCCGGACCACCGCACCTCGACGGACCTGTTGCGGCGCCCGCTCGCCGCGCACATCGTCGTGCACGCGAGCGATGCGCGGTTGCTGGAGGAGCGCGCCCTCGATCCGCCTCCCGAGTTCGAAATCGATCTGGTTTCCGACGGGGGAGTAACAGTGGAAGCAGGCGCGATCTTAGCGAACTTAGTTACGCGCGGGCCGGTGACAGCTGATGGCACATCATTGTTGGCATCGGCGCGGTCTGCAGTGGAGGGTTGGAATGCCTGACGATTTGGCGCTCGAGGACTTCCTCCGCATGAACGCGGATTTGGGAAAGTTGTTCGGGATTTGGAGGGAGTCGCGCGAAGCCGTCGATGAGTTCAAGAACTGCCTCCTTCTCATGGAACTCTTGGCGAAGGAGACGAGAATCTGGTTGTTTTCCAAGCTCGCGGCATCGGGCGACCTTCCTGGAGAGTTCCTTACACCGAGGGCGGCCGGCGCGTTCGGCACCGACCTCAACTTTCTTCAGCAGGCGAAGCGTTTCTTCTCGGGGTTGGCAGGATCCAAGCCTGAGGCGAAGGATAACTTCGTTCCCCTTGAAGGAGTAATTAGAATTTTCAAGAACTACGGTGAAAACTACGATAAGGCTTCCTTCAAACGTGATCTTGAGCGGCTCCCGCAAGACAGCCACGAGACTTGGCTGACCACGCTGGGACATTTCGTGACATGCCGAAACCTCGATGGCCACCAAGTCAGCCAATTGGACTCCTACGGTGCACCAATCATCATTACCGAGAGAATCCGCGAGTTCGCGCCTTTTTTTGCGGAGGCAAATAGGCAGCGGGTTCCTTGGATGGTGCGCCAGGCCGCGAGTGAGTTCGGCAGCTACAAATTGCGCTCTCGAGAGGATGTGTCTGGCGATAACCACTACGCTCTGCATGAACTCCGCGAGAAACAGGGGTTCAGCTCAAGCATCGCTGGCACTTGGTACGTGCTCTCTGACGAGAGGCGAAGGCCCGTCGACCTGTTTGCCAGGTTGGAGACTGAGGAGCAGATCAGCTCCGCGGTCCGGAGGCTTGCCGACCTTACAGAAAGCGTCCTGTTCGACAGTGCTGAGAACGGGGCGTTATTGCCGTTGATCGGTCCCGCCTTCGGTTCGCCGGACCAGCCCGACAGCCCAGGAGCAAGGCAAGTTGTTCAGCGTGCACAGAACGTCATCGGCGACCCGAAATTCGAATCACTGAATGAATTCCTAAGGGGAGTCCTTTCTGATCGGCTGAACCTTGAGATTCCTGACTTCAAATCCGCGTCACGCCAGTCGTGCGACATTAAGGCCCGCCTCGTGGCCGACTTGGCGATCTTGGCGTCGCAGGCATCGAAGAGCTTCGGCTCGTCGCTGTCAATATCGGGCGCTCCACTTACCGGACGCTGCGAGACGTTAGTGGCTCAAGCCGAGATCGACGCAATCTCGAAATGTATCGCCGACGTCTTCGAGACCCTCGGCAAGCTTAAGAAAGATATTCAGGAGAAGCATCGCATCGATCTTGGAGCTGACGCGATCGACGACTTCCTGCATTGGTTGCGTGAAGAAGTCACAGACTGTCGCTTGTCGCTGACCAGTGTTATCCGGCTTTCTTACTTGGTATGGCACTCATTAAGGTGGGACGCACCGCTCTATCCTGACTCGCAGGCATTGGATCTTCAGCTCTACCTGGGAACCCCACGTCTAAAGAACACCCGGCTCCCCATCTACGATCCTACTCCATTCTCCAGCGGCGCCGCCCTGTTGCTCGATCCGCTGAAGCTCGCCGATTACCTCGAAGGCTGGTCAAAGCGAATGGAGGACACGATCAGTACCGCCCTTATTGAAGCCAGAAGGAGGGGATGGCAGGATCCTTATGAACTTGTAGCGAAGGCAATGGCTTTGTGCCTCAAGATGAGGGCAGGCGTACCGTTAGCCTCCGAGATACCCGGGGACAAGGAGAACGTCTTTATCGTTGACGCCACGTTTGATCAGCGAATTTGCATCGCCTTGGAAGAGGTAAAGGCGCCGGCGGCTGTCGTCTACCCAGTCGATCTGGTGGACAGGTATGACCGTAAATACCCGGCGTGGGCGATTCGCCGGTTTCCGCCACCGGAAAGGCCCCAGCAAGCCGGCCCCCATTGGGATGGAATCGATGAGCACTCGATTCTTTGGCAGGGCATTGGCCGGGGCATCCTCTATCAGGATAAGCCTCGTATTATTGTTATTAAACCATTCGGCGCTCCCCGTGAACGAATCGATCAGCTTGCCAAAACTGCCAGGGTCGCCAAGGAGAAATTGTGCCCTCGCGAGGCGACACTGCCGATTGAGTTTGAGAATATCGCCGTTAAGCGCAGGTATCTCTTTGACGATGTTTCAATCCTCAAGGACTTGGTTCGCAAACAAGACTCCATGCCTCCGGGATTCCGCACCGCACTCCACACCAACTACGGCGGGCCCTTTGATCTCTATTTCTTGGGCTACGCCCTTGAGGAATACGGACGCAGAGCGCGCATGCTGGCCGACGTTCGTCCAAGTGAAGACGATGGCATGGACTCAAGAAAAAATGGGCTTTACTTCTCACAGCCACCTCCCAGCGGATTGGTCTGCCTTTATCTCGAGCGAGCAGAAATCGCCGGCTACGGCACTCCTTTACGAAGTGCAATGCAGGAGTTGGAGTTGAGGCTCGAAAGGCACGAACGTGAGGGCGCTAAGCCGTGAAAGACCAAGATTACAAGAAATTTCCAGGACCGAGGCCGTACGAGGAGCATCTGCACTATCTCTTCTTTGGCCGCGAGCGAGAAGTCGAGCGAATGATCACCGCAACCCGCGAGCGCCTCGGGGTGCTGAGTGCGGAGAGCGGTGCTGGAAAGAGCTCGCTCCTGGAGGCCGGCTACATCCCGGCGTTGCGGAAGTTGCGAGCCACCAAGCGAGGAGTGCCACCTGTGCTCCTGCTTAGAACATGGGGTGGGCGCGCGTCAGGAGTAGAAGATCGAATTCTTGAGGGGACAAGGGAGGCTATTCGCCAACTTCCAACGCGGTCCAAGAATTGGGAGGGGCTTGCGGGCACAATGGCGAAATTGAACGACTCTCGTTCGGAGGAGGCTCATGCGATCGCGAGGTCCATCGACGAGGATTACAGGAAGTTGAACGATGTGTTTGAACGCGAAGTGAATAAGACGCGCCCCAAAACGCCGGATGAAGGGGAGGATCTGCGCAGTGTGTTCGCCGCGCTGTGCGATACCGAGGGCCTGATTCTAATACTCGACCAGTTCGAGGAATTCATGGGTAGCGCCTCCGCGGAATCTGGCGGCGATCGGACGCCCGCGGAGAAGGTGACGCAGGCCGTCGGCCGGCTCTTTCGCGACGTGCCGAAAATCAGGATCTTCATCTCGCTGCGGACCGAGTACTGCCAAAGGCTTCAAAGATATCTGAATATCTTTGTTCCAAGCCTGGCCAGCCGAATCATTAACCTGTCCCCTCTTCCGCCACAATCGATCGTACAAATTGTCGAAGGTGTTTCCGGCCAGTCCGGCCCGGAGATCGAGGCCTTTGCGCGGAGTCTGGCGCTGGCAAGCGGCGCGACGGAAGAAGGCGCCGAAGCTGACGGCGATTCAACGGCGGACACCCGCCTGGGTTTGAGGCCGCTGGGGTCGTTCGTATCCGTACTCGAACTGCAAGCCCTCCTTTTTGGCTTTGATGCTTGGTGCACAAAGCAGCCAGGAGGAGTCTTGGACTTTACGCCGAGTCAATGGAAAGCCTACGCGGACACTCTCAGAGAGCGGCCGGCGCTGCTTGGTGAGACCGCTGATCCGGAGCTTGGCCGGAACGCCCTGAAGAAATGGGTAACGGACCAGCTCGAGACGGCTGTCTGCAGTTCTCGACGCGACATTGATCCCGCCGGCCAGCGAGCTCGCTGGCTGCTCCTGCCGGTTCTTCCTCGGCTTTCAACTCATGGAGGCTATAAACAGCACCTGCCGTTGATGGGACTGGTTCTGGATCTCGCGGACCGGCTATCTGACGGATACGGCAAGCTGGAAATTGTGAAGCAGCGCGTTCAGTCGTGGATGGACAACGATCGCAAGGACGTTCTGCGGCTCAATCTCGAGGTGAAAGACCTCGGAGAGCCAGAGCAGACGGCGGCACCTTCAGGCGAAGCGGTTGGTCTGGTTGAGGAATGCATCAGAGACTTTATGGTAACAATAGACGAGTTGCGAAAAGCGGACCTGCTCAAGCTATCTGGCAACGCCGCGGCCATTACGTGCGAACTGGTCCACGATGGTCTTTCTGAGCACGTGCGAAAGTGGTCAGATGATCTTCCTAAGAACGCTGAGACCACTCTGGGTTGTCCAGTCGAGGTGGTCGGTGAGAGTTTCGGATGGCGGGAGCTGGTGGGAGAGAATCAGGGGAAACAGCGTGAGATAGAGGGCAAGAAATGGATCGGGTGCACAGTGAGTGCTAGGATTCGAAATGTCAAATTCAGGAATTGTGATTTTCGCGGCCTGGCGTTTAAACAATGCACCCTGGAAAATGTGTCATTCGAAGACTGCAAACTGCCAGGAGCAATCACGATTGGCGGCACCTTCACACGCATTATATTCAATGATTGCACTCTGATGTCGGCGTCGTTTATCGAGGTCAGTTTCGGTGGAAAGACGGAATTTAGTGGTTCCCTTCCGAAACTCGGATTGGATGGCGACATTGAGACGCTTGACGAAAGCAAGAAACAGAGCGACCTGAAGGGGATTCAGTTCCACGACTGTACTATGCTGCCGAGTGCGAAAATGGAGTTTACGGAGTGCGTGCTTCGGTTCGCGATGATTGGCGGTATCACGAACAACCCGGAAAAGGGTTGGCGTTTTTCAAAGTGCGACATGATGAACGCATGGGTCGAGGACGCAGGTACGCCTTCAGTTGAGGTCGATCAGTATTGCCGCACTATCGGTCTTCTCTCGTTCACACTCCCTATGCCAGCATGGCTCGAGCGGAGGAAATCATGAGCGCCAGCGGGATTCGACTCACAGGAGTGGGACACTCATATGTCGCGAGCACCGGCGTTCCGACACCGGTCCTTGATGGGATCGATTTCGAGGTTGGACGGGGCGAGGTCGTGGCGTTGGTCGGACCGTCCGGGAGCGGAAAATCGACGCTGCTCAACCTGCTGGAGGGGCGTTTCCCTCCGAGCCGTGGCGAGGTCTATTGCTCGCCGGGTGCGGCAAGCGGCCGCATGGCGCGGGTCTATCAGGACCGGGCGCTGCTCCCATGGCGGACGGTGCGCGAGAACGTCGAGCTGCCGCTCGAGCTCCTGCGGATCACCGAAGGCCGTAAGGAACGGATCGATCAGGCGATGGAGCGCGCCTCCGTCGCGGAATTCGGGGATTTCCTGCCCGGCCAATTGTCGGGAGGTCTCGCCTATCGCGCTTCCATCGCGCGGGCGCTCGTTACGAACCCGGAGATTCTCTTGCTCGACGAGCCGTTCGGCAGTCTCGACGAAGTGACGGCCGAATCAGTGATGCTGGTGTTGGAGGACGTATTGCTCGCTTACGGTTCTACCTCGGTGTTCGTCACTCACAACGTTGAGCAGGCGGTCTTTCTCTCGGACCGTGTCGTCGTGCTCTCGCCGCGTCCGACGAAAGTCGCTGGGATCGTCGATGTGAAGAGACCGCGTCCGCGGAGGAGGGAGTTCATCGGTGACGCCTCCTTCGTCGACTGCGTTCGCGAGGTCCGCCAGTGCCTACGGAGGGACCGGTCATGAGGTTCACTGCGCTTCGTGAATGGATTTCGCCTGGGCTTGCGCTGGTCGGCCTTCTTGCCTTGTGGGAGGTCGCGGCGCGCGTCACCCATTCGGCCACGCCAGCCCCGACGCAGATCTTGCGTTCCCTCGTGAGCGATCCTCGCTTTTATCTGGAAAACGCCGGCTTCACGATGATCGAGGCAGTCGGCGGGTTGGTCATCGCCATCGTGATCGCGTACTTGACGGCCTCTTTATTCGCATTGTGGGCGCCGGTCCGCCGCGCTTTCTTCCCCCTCGTGATCGCATCGCAGACCATCCCGCTCGTCGCGGTAGCGCCCGTGCTGGCGACGCTCATCGGCGAGGGGTTGTTCTCGCGCATCTTCATCACCTCGTGGCTGTGCTGGTTTCCGCTGGTGGTGAGCGCGACGCACGGACTCCTGCACGTCGAGCCGGAGCACTATGCGCTCTTCTCGACGTACGGCGCGAGCCGGAGCGACGTCTTTTGGAAGCTTCGCGTGCCGAATTGCACGGGGACCGTGCTCGCGGGGATGCGTGCCGCGGCCGGCTTCGCCTTCATCGGCGCGATCGTCGTCGAGTACTCGGGCGCCACCAAAGGCCTGGGCGCGTTTCTGATCGGACAGGCCCGTCATCCCACCGACCCAGTCCGGGTGTTCGGTGTCGTGGTCGTCTGCGCGCTGTGCGGGCTGCTCTTGACGCAAACGTCGCATGGGATCGTCCGTCATCTGCTGCACCGTTACCTGCCGGCCGAGCGATAGCATGGCTACATCACGCGTCCCGCTGGAAGTGCTGGAGTCATTCCCCGGGACGCCGCAAGGCCCGTGCAACCCACAGGCGCTCGCCGCGGTGAGATTCCGCCACGGGACGGCTCAGGCGTCAATTGACGTCATCGTGCAGTTCCTCGTCACCGAATGGAAGGCACTCGAGAAGATCGGGCTTCACGGCGCAGTCATCGGACTTTCGGGTGGGCTGGACTCGGTCGTGACTGTCCGACTCTGCCAGATGGCTGCCGGCAGAACTCAGGCCGTGCGGGCCGTGACTGTGAATCTCGGCAGGCCCGGAGATGCGGAGCGAACCGCGTCGTGCGTGGAGTGCGCACGGCAGCTCGGCGTGGAGCATCTCGTCGTTGACGCTACCGAAGTCCGTCGCGCCATGCTGGAGGCCTGTCCTGCGTCCGGACCGTGGAGCGGCATCAACACGGACACGCGGCTGATACAGGATCTCGTCTTCGGCGTCGCCGACCGTCATCGGTCGACCGTTGTTTCTACGGGCGACCTGAGCGAGAAATTGATGGGAAGGCAGACGGAGGCATTCTACGGACAGCTTGAGCCTCTTGGGTCGCTTTACAAGTCCGAAGTCATCGACATTGCGAGCGCAATCGAGTTGACCGACACGCTGACGGATCGACGCCCAGGCTGCGAGGACTACTGGTACGACGATGAGGTGCTTGGTGTCGGCTACGACGTCATCGATCCGCTCCTTCACCTGCTTCGAACCGAGAACCGGCCCCCATCCTGGATCGCTGAAAAGTATGGCATCGTCGACATTGCGTGGATCGAGCGGCTCGCTCACCGAGTCGCGAATCAAGGGCTTCGGACGCAGTGCCGCTGGCCGGCAATTCCGCGCATCAGCCTTTCGAGTGGATAGGAGATCACGTAGACACCGCGCGCGGTCTGTGGATGGAGCCGGTGGGGCAGTGTGGGAGATCGTGAACGCTTTCACTCGTGACTGCCGCGAACGCGCGTCAAGAGAAAGGCCAAGAGCCAGCCGATCGTGGCGAAGAGAAGCACTCCCCAGGCCACGAACCAGCCGTGGGGCAACGTCCGGTCCGGCGGGATGAACGGCTTGATCCAGTCCAGGGCCTTCGCGTAGAGCTCCATGTTGTCGGCGGCGAACATGTGCCAGAGATGGGCGAAGTAGACGGAGATGATCACGTACTCGAGCGCGTGCGCTGCGTCCTGCACGCGCTTGATGACGCGGATGTTGTTGGCGACGTCACTGGCGATGTTCGACGCGTCCATATCGGAGAGGGCGTTGCGTACATCGCCCCACGCCTCGCGCACGTCGAAGCCCTCCTGCGCCAGCCGGTAGTAGCGATGCAGCGCCTGGCGGCTGCTGATCTGACTGAGCCGCCCGCCGATACCGAATTCGAGAAGGCTCGTGCGCAGCATGCGCAGCTTCCGCGGGTCGCGTGAGCGCGCCAGCGCGGCGGCTTCGGTGCCCATGCAATTCAGGACCAGCCGTTGGATGAGGGCGAAAAGATACGGGACGAAGTACTTATCCCGGACGCGGTACATGCGCTCGGCGTTGAAGGGATGGCCGTCCATGCCTTCGGGCGCCGGCTGGTCGGCGATGAGGTGCGCCGCACCGAGCATGCCGGCCGCGGCCCAGTGGCAGCGGTTCATCAACGCGTTTGGCACGTCGACCACCCCGGCGCTCGATCCGGCGTGCGTCGGCTCCTCGATCTGCGCGAGTGCCGACAGCAGCGGCCCGCCCCAAGCAATGCACGATTCGTTGTCGAAGACGACGCTGCTGTCGAAGGAGGCGACGGTGTAGATCGACAGCTGCGACTGCACGGGCCGCGCGCCCGCGCTCACCAGCGGCTCCGCGAGGAGATGTACGACCTCGGCGAGGGTGAATGTGCCGCCCGGTTTCCCAATGCGGTCGCGCGGCGGGGCGTCCACCGCCGGCGCCGGCCGTATCCTGTCGCGGTCCGCCTGCGGGATCCGCGACCAGCGCGACTCCTCCTCCGACGGATGGCGGACGTGCAGCGTCGCTGCCGGCGCGCTCGACATCCGCGCGAGCCGATAGTTGAAGTCGACCGCGATGCGCGTCGGGACATCGGCGACGGATAACGCAATCGCGAGCATTCCCACGCCGTCGTGCGTGACGAAGAGCTCCAGGCCTCCGCCGCTCGGGATCTTCACCGGCACCACGATGCCGTTGGAAAGCGTTGCGAAGAGCCCCTGCGGGAACAACGACGCCGGCTCGGCGAAACGGAAGTAAGCGTTGTCATCACCGAGGTACGCCTGCGCGGGAGCCAGCAGTTCCTCGCGATAGAGATGCGGTGGCTCCTGACGCGTCCACCCGCCGCTCAACGTGCCGACGACGCGATCGAAGTCGTCGCGGCCGAAGAAGAAGGGCCAGAGGAAGCGGGTGTGCAACTGCTGCACCTGCATGCTGGAGTCGGATGCTAACAGAGCAAGCCCGCTTGCCGGACGTTCGAATTGGTTGCGGGGGCGGGATTTGAACCCGCGACCTTTGGGTTATGAGCCCAACGAGCTACCAGACTGCTCCACCCCGCGACATTTGGTGAGGACGCTCAGACGGCTGGATGGCTCCGGCCGCGGCGAGGGGCGCGATTATCGGGTCGCGGCTCGCTAGCGTCAAGGGCCTTCGTAACCCACCCTCCCGGATTGCCATTCCCGGGAAGGGGCTGGCACGGATATCGTTTGTCCCCTCCTTCGGATGAAACGACTTCTCAGCATTTTGCTCGTTAGCGCTGCGGCCAACGCGGCGACTTTGCCCGGGTTTCATGTGCAGTTGGTGCAGGCCACGGCCGGCTTCATCACCGCGCTTGCGGTCGACTCGCAGGGGACGCTTTACTACTCCGTCAAGAGCGGCGACATCATTCGCGCCGGTGTCGTGCCGGCCGTCGTCGCGCACGTGCCGACCGTCGGCGAGGGCAACTCCGGGTTGATCGGGCTGGCGCTGCGCGACGATCACACGGCTATCGTTCACTACACCACGCCGAGGCAGACGTATGACGTCGTGTCGGCTGTGGACTTACTAACTGGTGCTGAGACGGAGATTCATCGCTTCGCGACCGACCGCGATTTTCCCGAGCGCGGCGTCTCGACCGAGCATCACGGCGGCAATCTCACCATCGCGCCGGACGGCTCGATCTTTCTGGCCATCGGAGACTAC
>JAXDIO010000348.1:0-16929 GCA_034663965.1 Thermoanaerobaculia bacterium
TCGAGGTCGTCGAGATCGGCAAGCAGCTCTTGATGACGCGCGGCGCGCTGACGACGTTCTCGATCGCGAATGACGTCGCCAAGTACTTCGCGATCATCCCGGCGCTTTTCCTGGTCACGTTCCCGGAACTGCAGGCGCTCAACATCATGCGCCTGGCCACGCCGCAGAGCGCGATCCTCTCGGCGGTCATCTTCAACGCCATCATCATCATTGCGCTGATTCCGCTCGCGCTGCGTGGAGTCAAATACCGGCCGCTCGGCGCGGGCCGCATCCTTCGCCGCAATCTCCTGCTGTACGGCGTTGGCGGAGTGATCATCCCGTTCTTCGGCATCAAAGCCATCGACCTGTTGCTGCACGCGATTCATCTGGCGTGAGGAGTGAAACCATGTTTGAGCACATCAAGATCTCGATTCGCATCACCATCGCCCTGCTCCTGATCACCTGCGGCCTCTATCCGCTCGCGGTGTGGGGCATCGGACAAGTCGCGTTCCGCGACAAAGCAAACGGCTCGCTGATCACGCGAAACGGCAAAGTCGTCGGCTCTTCGCTGATCGGCCAGAACTTCGCCGGCGCACGCTTCTTTCACGGACGTCCATCGAGCAGCGGCTACGACCCATCCGCCAGCGGCGGCACGAACTGGGGCGCGACATCGAAGAAGCTGCTCGATGCTGTCACCGATCGCACGACCAGGTACGCCGATACGAAACCGGCCGGCGGGATCCCCGCGGACGCCGTAACAGCATCGTGCTCGGGAGTCGATCCCCACATTTCGCCGGAGAACGCGGCGTCGCAGTCAGCGCGCGTGGCGCGCGCGAACGGGCTCCCGCCAGCGCGAGTCGCCGAGCTCATTCGCCGCCATACCGAAGGCCGCTTCCTCGGCGTCTACGGCGAACAGCGCGTGAATGTGCTGCTGCTGAATCTCGACGTGATGGACGCCTCCGTGAAATAGATTCTGCAAACATGGCCCGCACGAACGGCGATGCCCGCCCCGATCCGGACGAACTGCTGCGGCTGACGAAGACCGACAGCTCGGGACGCGGACGGCTGAAGGTTTACCTCGGCATGGCCGCCGGCGTTGGCAAAACGGTGCGCATGCTCGAAGACGCGCACAGCATGCGTCGCGCCGGCGTCGACGTGGTGGCCGGCCTTGTCGAAACGCACGGACGCGCCGACACGGCGGCGCGCATCACCGACCTCGAAGTGATCCCCCGCCGCCGCATTTCCTATCGCGACGTCGTCATCGAGGAGATGGACCTCGCCGCGATCCTGGCGCGCCGTCCCGACGTCGTCGTCGTCGATGAGCTGCCGCACACGAATGCGCCAGGCTCGAAGAACGAGAAGCGCTGGCAGGACGTGGAGGAAATTCTCGCGTGCGGAATCTCCGTGATGACGGCTATCAACGTCCAGCACCTCGAGGGCGTGCAGGACATCGTCCGCGCCGCGACCGGGATCGACATCCGCGAGCGCGTGCCCGACCGCATCGTGCGCGAGGCCGACTCAACCGTGCTGGTCGACCTTCCCGTGGCCGAGCTTCAGGTGCGTTTGCGCGAAGGGAAGATCTATCCGCCCGAGCAGGCCGCCCGGGCACTCGAAAACTTCTTCCGCACGGAAATGCTGGCGCGCCTTCGCGAACTGGCGCTGCTGCAGACGGCCACGTTTACCGGACGCACTCCGTCCGTGATTCAGGCTGGTGCCGAAGTCCGGCTCGCCGTCGCCCTTCCTTTCGAACCCGAAATCGCCAAGCCTCTCGTCCTGCGCGCGTCGCGCCTGGCCGGCCGGATGAACACGCGCTGGTACGCCGTCTACGTCCGCCAGCGCCGCGCGCATCCAGAGAACATCAGCGCCGAGCAGCACCGCAAACTCTCCGAGAACGTCCAACTCGCCATCTCCCTCGGCGCCACCGTCATCACGCGCGAATCCGAGGACGTCGCCAGCGCGCTCCTCGATTTCGCAAAGTCCGAAGGAATCACGATGCTCGTCGTCGGACGCCCCACGCGATCGGGCCTGGTCAGCCGCGTCGTACCCAGTACCGTTCACCGACTGCTGGAACGCGGTCGCGGGTTCGACATCGTCATCGTTGACGTGTAGAGCAGCCTGAAGTCGTCTCAATCCAGCGATAGCCAGCGACGCAGGGCCTCATCGATGATGCCGAGCTCACTCTCCTCACAACGCCCGATCTCGGCTGTGATCGACGCACGCGGAACGGACACGATCTTGTCCACCATCGCCTGCGACACTCGAGTCAGTCCTGTGCGCTTTCCCGGCGGAAGCGTCGACCACGATCGTGCCTCGCGTCACTTCCAACCCCACACGTCAGCCGCAGCCGCGGTGAAGTCGAGTGCTTCTTTCTCCGATCGAAGCGTTTGCACGAGAAGGGACTGACGGCGCGCTTCTTGAGCGATTGGATCTACGGCGTTTTCTTTCTGCAGCGCGCTCGCCAGGATCGACCTGACGACTTCGCTCCGAGTGGTACTTCGCCGCCGCGCTTCGCGGGAAAGCAAGCTCGCCATACGCGAGTCGATCCGCAGTGTGAGAAGAGAGGAACGAACCTTCCTTGCAGCCATCTGTCATACAGTTTTACACACCGCGAGCGGGGACGCGTGCGCTCCCAAGTCAAAACTCAATTTGCGCGCCCAACTCCACCACCCGATTCGGCGGTAGCCGGAAAAATCGCGCGGCGCTCTCCGCGTTGCGCATCATCGAGGCGAAGATTTTTTCTCGCCAGGTGGCCATGCCGCTTTCGCGTGACGTCACGATCAGCGTTTCGCGGCCGAGGAAGTAGGTCGTGTCCATCGGCGGGATGTCCACGTGGCGTTCGCGGCTGACGCGTTCGAGCAGCGCGGGGATGTCCGCTTCTTCCATGTAGCCGTAGTGACAGGTGATGCGGAAGATGCCTTCGCCGAGGTCCTCGACCAGGAGCCGCTCGTCATCGTCCAGATGCGAGACCTCCTCGGTCATCACGGTCAGCAGCATCACCTGTTTGTGCAGCGCTTTGTAGTGTTTGAGGCTGTGCAGCAGCGCGGGCGGGATCACACCGCCGGAGCGGTGCATGAAGACCGCGGTGCCGGGGACGCGCACCGGCCCGTGAGCGCGCAGCGACGTGACGAAGTCCTCGGGCGACAACGCGCCATCGCGCAGACGTTCGTTGAGGATTTGCCGGCCGCGGCGCCACGTGGTCATGATCAGAAAAACGATCGATGCGATGAGTAGCGGGAACCAGCCGCCGTCGGCGATCTTGGCCAGGTTCGCACCGAGAAACGCCACATCGGCGATGAGAAACGCCGCGGTGATCATCGCTGCGAACGGAACGCTCCAGCCGAGGAGGTCGCGCGCCACGACGTAGGCCAGGATCGTGGTGATGATCATGGTCGTGCTCACGGCCAGGCCGTACGCGCCGGCGAGATTCGTCGAGCTGCGGAAGCCGATCACCAGCGCGATGGTGCAGAACATCAGCACCCAATTCACCGATGGGATGTAGACCTGCCCGATTTCCGCGCGCGACGTGTGGACGATCTCCATCCGCGGCAGGTAGCCGAGCTGGATGGCCTGACGTGTCAGCGAGAAGACGCCGGAGATGATGGCTTGTGAGGCGATGACCGTCGCCATCGTCGCCAGGATCACCAGCGGATAGAGCGCCCACTTCGGCGCGAGCAGGTAGAACGGGTTGTGCGCCGCGCCCGGATTGCGGATCAGCAACGCGCCCTGGCCGAAGTAGTGGAGGACGAGCGACGGTCCGACGATGCTGAACCAGTCGATCTGGATCGGCTTCTCGCCAAAGTGACCGAGGTCTGCGTAGAGCGCCTCGCCGCCGGTGGTGACCAGAAAGACCGCGCCGAGGACGAGAAATCCGTGCATGCCGTTCGTGATGAAGAAGCGGATCGCATGCATCGGATTCAGCGCCAGCAGCACCGACGGTTGCCAGAGGATTCCGCGGATTCCCATCAACGCGAGCACCGAGAACCAGACCAGCATGATCGGTCCGAAGACCGACCCGACTCCCGCCGTTCCTCGGCGCTGAAAAAAGAACAACAGGATGAGGATGACGATCGTCAGCGGAATGACGTACGGCTTGAAAAAGGGCGTTGAGATCTCAAGCCCTTCGACCGCGCTGAGCACCGAGATGGCGGGCGTAATCATGCCGTCGCCGTACAGCAGCGCCGCTCCGAAAACGCCGAGGACGATGAGCGTCGAGCGGACGGCGGCGCGGCGCGATTTGTCCATCCCGACGAGCCCCATCAGCGCGAGGATGCCGCCTTCGCCTCGGTTGTCGAAGCGCAGCACGTAGATGTGGTATTTGATCATCACCACGACCACGAGCGACCAGAAGATCAGCGAGAGAACGCCGAGGATGTTCGGCCGCGTGAGTGCGACGGGATGCGCGCCGTAGAAACATTCGCGCATGGCGTACAGCGGGCTGGTGCCGATATCGCCGTAGACGATGCCGAGGGCGAGCAGCGAAAGTGAAAAAAGGCGGCGGCCGGTTGGTTCTTCGCGTGTGTGATGTTCCGGACCCAGACCGTTCCCCCTACGCCGAGCAGCGCAACCGCGGAGTGTATGGCGCAGCGAATTCGCGGGCGCATTAAGAGTTGCTAAAGGCGGCAGGGCGGCGATGACAGCGCGCTCATTTGGTCGAACGGTACCTCGCCGATCTTCCCTTTCCAGCGCCAACTCAGTCCGTCGTGCGATTCGAGTTGGATGTCGATCGACGTTCCTTCTTCGACAGGAACCGGCGTCTGCAGCGGAAGGAAGACGTGCTCCCAATGCGAGCCGGGCGCTTCGTTCGACAGCTCGATTCCATCCGCGAGCTTGGCGCGGAACCAGCCGGCGAGACCGTGTAGTAGTCCTTCGCGCGCGGTGAATTGCGCGCGGCCGGAGACGTCGGCCGTTGCGATCGTGGTGAGGTCGGCCGCGATCACGCGCGCCGGCTGCGCGAGGAACGAGGCGCTGCCAACGCTTCCGACGAACACGATGTTCGACGCGAAAACAGCCAGCGGCGAAAGGTCGAATCCGTACGGCTTCTCATTCCACCAATTCACGCGCTGTTCGTAGATCGAGGCGTCGTCGACCGGCACGAGATCGAGGTCGATGCTGCGCGGGATGATCACCGCATCCGCCGTCAGCAGTCGCGCACGCGCATCGATGACGCTGCTGAGGATTTGCTCATTGAGTCCAAACGCGCCGAGGGTCTCGGTGACGAGCAAGTCCGCCCGCTCGGGCAACTCGATGTTCGTCGAGCGATCGTGGATGACCTGAATGCGATCGGCAAAGCCGAGGTGACGGCTGAGAAATGACGCGAGATCGGCGCTATGCGTCGCATCGACGGCGAACACCCGCCGCGCACCGGCTTCGGCCGCGAAGAACGAGAGGATGCCCGAGCCGGTACCGAGGTCGAGCACCACACTGTCGGGTGTGACGGACCGCCGAATCGCATCGCGAAACGCATTCGTGCGACTCTCATCCTGCAGAAGTCCGCGATGTACTTCGAGCATCGCGCGAGAGTAGCAGGGTCCGGTTCACGCGGAGTGCGCGGAGAGGCGGAGAGATTTTCTCCGCCTCTCCGTGCCGTTAAGGCGCGACGGCGATGTTCTTTTCACGCTCGATTGAGGGCTGTCCGGACTGTTCGATCTGGACGCGCACCGTGTACGTTCCAGGCGCAGCAAACGTGTAGGTGGCCGTCGTTCCTTCCGGTCGTGAATTGTCAGGGAAGCGCCACTTCACCACCGAGCCGGCCGGCGCCGCGCGATCGAGCGATGCGGTGAACGCGACGGCCTGGCCCGCCTTGATCGTCTGCGGCGACCACGCGAAGTCGATCGAGGTAACGTTCTGACCCGGGCCGGGACCAGCACCGCCGCCGACCGTGACGACATGTGTTGTGTGCAGTGTCTCGCTTGCGGAATGCTCGAGCTCCAACTCGACTTCGTACGACCCGGCCGAGGCGAATGTGAACATCACGACGTTGCCGCTTTTGCGGACGTCACCGGGAAACTTCCAGTTGAAGGTTCCGCCGCCGCTCGCCCCGGAGGCGGTGAAAACAATTACCTGCCCGGCTGCGGGCGCAGACGGCGAAAATGTGAAGTCGATCGGAGTCGGGACCGTCCCAGTGCCCGAGGCGGTGATATGCACGTCTTCCTGCGTGCGAACGATGCCTCCTCCGGTGAGCGTGACTTGTGCGTTGACTTCGAATTCGCCGGCCGAGGCGTATTTGTGAGTCGCCGTCGATCCTGTCGCGGCAGTGCCGTCGCCGAACGTCCATGACACGCCGGTCACGTTGGACCCGGCGTGCTTGAGGCTGAACGCGACTGGCGATCCCGCCGCCGCGGTGCCCGGCGTGATCTCGATTTCGATCTCGGTCTGCCTCTCATTTTCCTGTTCTGATTCGTGCTGGATCGTGTCGCCGGTATGGTTGTCGATGTTCGAGGCAATCACCGTGACGGCAATGCCGTTCTCGGTCTCAACCTCGATCTGACCTGAGTGCACCCGATCGATGCCGCGCGACATCGAGACCTGCGTCGACTTGCCGTGCTCAACGTGAAACGGTTCGTTCTCGACCTCGATGCCGTGATCGTCAAAAAGACGCACCGTGCCGCTGGTCGCATTCGAGTCGTCGTTCGAGATCGCAACGTTCAGGCGATAGTCGTCATCACGACGCACGCCATCGACGCGCACTTTCGACGACTGCACGACGCTGCTCTGCGGCAGGATCGCCGACCCGAAGGTGGAACCGTCAGTCTGCGTGTTGAAGACGCGGATGGCGCTGACGATCGGAGTTGTGGATTTGATCGTCAGGGACCCGGTCCCGAGTGGTGCGCCAATGAACACGTTCAGATCATCGCTCCTGACCGTGCTGCGTGCGGGGAGATCAACCGTCTTCGTATGCGTCAGACCGGTTCCGTTATCCATGTAGACGAACGTGACGCTACCGCTGCTGTCTGCATCCGATGTGACGACGGCGGAGGTGGACCAAAAGGTGCTGTTGCCGCCCGGCGTCTTACCGACCACCGGAAAGAAGAGTGATGTTGTATCGCGCGAGGTCGAAGGCGCGCTGGTCGGATCGCCCGATCTGTTGTCGACGATGCTGCCGATCACATAGCCGCCGCAGGCAGCGTTCCAGGTGAGAGACAGGCGGCGATCGTCGGGCGAGGGGGCCACGTCGTCGTTGATCGAGAGTTGCCGTGTCGAGTGCGGCGCCAGGTCGAGGTGGCGCGTTGCGGCAACGCTTCCGTCCTCGCGGCGGAGCACGTAGTCGAAACTGTTCGACTGATCGCTCGCGTTCGCGAACGCGACGTTTGAGCGGAAATGCGCGCTGTTGATCAGTCCCGCGATCGAACCGAGCGTCGAGAGGACGGCCGGATCGAAGTCTTCATACGTGCTGCCGTACGTTCCACCGGTCGCGGCGCTCGTAAAGATATGCGCCGTGGCGTTGACGTTGCCGGTCGAACGCACCTCGAGCTGCCCGAGCCATCCGGATGGGTTCGTGCCTGCGAATTTCGCTGGGCCGACCGCGTCCTCAAGGAGCATCGATTGATTGGCGTCGAGCGTGACCGAACGCGTCCGGGCGACGCCATCCTCGGGCCGGAAGACCAGATCCACTACCACGGAGGATTGGGTGTTGTTGGTAAGGCTGATGTCCGTCGTCCAGGCCGTGCCATTCGCACCGGGAAGATGCCCTGCCACCGGAATGATCCTTGTCGACGCAAATGCACTGGTTATGGCTGCAACGAAGATGACGGCGCTCATCAATACTCTTCTCATTGGAACCTCCTGAAAGCTGGTCGAAAGCAGTGGGACAGCACCGATCGTGCGTTTCGGCTGCACCAATCATTGGCCCCAGACGGCGGCGCGCCCGCGACGTCTGACACAGCCGGCCGTGCGCTTCGTCACGTGGTCGCTCGCCAACAATGGTGGACAACGAGGTACAGGGAGCGACGGCCATCAGCGGGCGTCACGCGCCACGCGATATCCGAGTAACCTCGATGGGATCACCGGATGTCCGCTGGTAGACCGTGGCCGCTCAATTCACAACGACATTGCGCCCCATCAGTTCCAGACAAAAGCGCGAGAGCTCTTCGTTGGAGAAATCGTCCCAGCCGTTGCAGCCGTCGTGTTCGAACTGCTGAACGTCGCAGGCTGTGGGGAGGCCGGTGACTTCCTGGCGGGCCAGTTGCCAGCGGTCGACCACCTCTTCCAGGTCAGACCCTGAGATGTGTGGATTCTTGCGATTGATCCAGTCGAAGTCGCGCCGGAGCGCGGAGAGGGATTGGCGGTGCAGGCCATGGCAGAAGACGTTTCTCTCCGCGGCGAGCTTGCAGATGGAGACATCATCGGCAGCAAGTTTCGCAAGCGCCTGCCGAAGGACGTCAATGGTTCCCGTGCGGGAAAGGGTCTCAGGGCTCGATATGGCGTGCGTCATGATTGGCCTCCACGGTCATTGTTCATCCGAGGAAGGCATTGCGCGGTAGGCGGGCTCACACGTCAATGTGATGAACGTCATACGGACGCGGCCGTGGAATGAGAAATGGGCGTCCTAGGTGCTGATCATTGCTTCGAGCTTCGCTCTGGCCAGGAGAAAGATGCTGGAGCCCTTCACTTCGATCAGCTGTTTTTTTCTGAAATCGCTGAGAATCCGCGTCACGGTCTCGCGCGTCGTGCCGATCATCTGAGCGATCTCTTCGTGCGTCAGAAGAACGGTCAGGCGTGTTCCCTTCGGCGTCTCTTCCCCCTCCGCGGCCCAGTCGACAAGAAGATTGGCCAGCTTCTCCGACGTCGTCCGCGCCAGCCCCAGCGAGCGGATTTCCCGCTGCGCGGACTGATACTTCTGGCTCAGCTGCTCAGCCGTGTGCATGCAGGCTTCCACGTTCGTATTGAGAAAGCGGAGAAAATCCTCGCGCTTGATGAAGTTGACCTGCGACGGATCGAGCGTCTCCGCGGAGACCTCATAGGGCTGGCTGAGGATGGTTGCGCTTGCGCCGAGAACCTCGCCGGCTTCGGCAATCTTCACGATGAGCGTCTTTCCTTCCCTCGAAGAGGTGGTCAGTTTCACGCGTCCGCTGCAAAGGATAAAAACGCCGCGCGGATCCTCTCCTTCGACGAATAGAAGCGATCCCTTCGGATAGATGGCGGTGAACTTGATGGCATCGAGAACGGCCACCGTTTCGATCGACATGTTGCAAAAGAGCCGCTCCGCGCGAACGCTGCAGTCGAGGCAGGTATTGTGAACATCCAGGTTGTACGGAGTCGGCGGAGCGGATCTGCGTTCAGGAACGGCGATGCTCATAGTCACTGAAGCCAACTGTAGGTGTGGCAATTCCTCGGCGGCGTCTCCGCGTGAACCCGTCCCCGCAACGACTACCGCGCGTACCCCAACCCATCCGGCACGTTCCCCGTCTCGATCTCATGCACGACCGAGAAAGAAGCCGTATCCATCACCGCCACCTTCTTCGCACCCGCGCAAGCCACGAACGCCCGCTTCCCATCCGGTGCCATCAAAATCCCCGACGGTCCCTCGGACATCGCCACCGACTTGATGATCTCTTTCGTCGCCGCGTCGTAAACCAGCACCACGTTCGCCCCCGCGTCGGAGACCAGCACAAACTTCCCATCGATCGTGAACTTCACGCGATTGGCGAGCTTCGTCGTCGTCGGCAGCGTTTGCGCGACCGTGCGCGACTTCGGATCGATGATCGAGATTCCGCCGTTCGGCGCGCGCGACGCGACCCACAGCTCCGAGCCGTCCGGCGCGAGATCGATCCCTTCCGGCCCCTGCACCACCGAAATCTGCTTCAGGACGATGCTGCGCGGCGCGCTGCTGAGATCGAAAACGGTGACGCTGTTCGATCCGATGTTGGCGGTGTAAAGCGTCTTCTCCCCCGGCGCGACGACGATCATGTGCGTGACGTCGGCGCCGCTCCCGCTGATGAGATCAATCGCATTCGTCGCCGCGTCATACCGCGCCACCACCCGACTCCCCTCGGCCGTAAACCAAAACCGCGCCCCAACCGCCGCGATCCCATGCGGCCGCAGCAATCCCGGCAACGTGAACCGCCGCAACTGCTTCCGCGCGACGACATCGATCACCGACAACGTCGTCCCCGGATTCGGCCCCGTCCCGTAGTTGGCGACGACGGCAATCTTCCCGTCATCCGACACTGCGACCTCATGCGGTCCCTCGCCCGTAGCGACGGTACCGAGGGTTTCGAAAGAGGACGCATCAACAAACTGCAGCGTAGCGTCCGATTTGTTGAGGATCAGCAACGTATCGGCGCGGGCGGTGAGGGCGGCAAAGAGGAAGGCGAGGGCAAGGCGCTTCATGAAACTCAGTATGCCATCACGCGGAGCCGCCCATTGAGGCATCGCCCGGCAATTGCAAAGGTCAGCCGACCCCAACATGTCGGGCTGAGTCCTCGACGAGGGACCGACCGGATCCAAGGATATGGGTGAGTGGGTAGGGAATTCCTTGTTTCAGGCACTCTAAGGTAACAGGACCTGTTGGTTCTGAACTCGTCAACCGGAGACCCGACGCCTGACAGCGTCGAAAAGGAGGATTTTCATGGCATCAACCACGCTCAAAATGCCCAACATCGCCAAAAACGCCTACATGACCTGGACCTTCGCGACGCAAGCGGGGAACCAAATCTGCGTCACTCTCAAGGATTCAGCAACTACCTATGTCAACAATGCATGCCGCCAGTCCACGACGTTTGGCATCATCCCGGGCGGTCAAGGATTCGCTCAGGTGCAGGGGACTGGCGTGAATCTCTATATCAACGTCCCGAATTCAGGGGCTCTCATTGCGGTGACGAACGCTTTCGCCCTCGCTGCGCCAGACGGCACCAATGTCGGATTCGGCTACAACTTCGCGATTGAAGACGGATCAGACAATGATTTCAACGACCTCTACGCCACCGTCGTGGCTTGGAACTCTCAGGGCTGAGCCAGGCGAGTGAGGTGGGCGCCGGAACTCGCGCCCACCTCACCTCGACGTGTGCCGCGGCAAGTCGATGAAGTGCCCTTGAAGGGATAGGGCTTTTCGGCATTTTGGGAGCGTGCGCAGCTCTCGAACGGATGTAAAGAATCGGTTGTTCGCGGTGAAACGCCATTTTGGCGGGTTAATCAGCACTCGTCCCGAGTCAAACGGCTGCAGGATAAGTCTCTGCGCGGGCGTGGCCCTTGATGATTCAGGAATCGCGTAGTGTTCGCCTAGGGGCAAAATTGGCTCATACCCCGATGAAGTTTGGCTCCGGGTGAATCTCCACGCCGAACGCCTCCCGCACACCACCTTGAATCATCGTCACCAGCTCGATTACCTCTGTGGCGGAACCCCCACCCCGATTGATCACCGCCAACGTGTGTTTGGAGGAGAGGCCTACGTTGCGGTGGACGAAGCCTTTGTGGAATCCGGAGTGTTCGATGAGCCAGGCGGCGGAGAGCTTGATTTGGTCGCCGGAGGGGAAGTGGGGGATGTTTTTTGTTCCGGCGCGGATGAGGAGGTCGTCGAATTGGGCGGGCGTTACGACGGGGTTCATGAAGAAGGAGCCGTCGCTGCGGGTGTCGGGGTCGGTTGGGTCGAGCACCATCCCTTTTCGTTTGCGGATGGTGATGACGGCTTCTCGTACCGCGCGCAGGTCGTGGAGATCGATGGCGCGTTCGTCGAGGTAGGTCTGTAGCTCGGGATAGCGGATTGTCGCAGCGCCGCCGGGGTTGAGGCGGAACGTCACGCCGGCGACTACGTAGCGATCCTTTGCCGCGGCTTTGAAAATGCTCTGCCGGTATCCGAAGCCGCACTCCCAGTTGGTCAGCGTCACGACGCGGCCGGTGTCGCGTTCGATGACTTCGACGCGGATGATCGTTTCGCTCACATCTTGTCCGTAGGCGCCGACGTTCTGGATCGGCGTGGCGCCGGTCAGGCCCGGGATGCCGGAGAGGCATTCGATGCCGGCCCAGCCGCGAGCGACGGCGAACGAAACGAAGTCGTCCCACTTCTCCCCTGCCGCTACGTACACGGTCACGGCCTCGGCATCTTCGTCGCGGACGGTAATGCCGCGGAGGTCGATTTGCAGGACGACGCCGTCGAAGCCTTCGTCGGCGATCAGGACGTTGCTGCCGCCGCCGAGGATGAAGAGCGGCTCGTTCTGGGCGGCGGTCCAGGAGAGCGCTTCGCGGATTTCATCCACCGTTTCGGCGCGAATGAAAAGCCTGGCCGGACCGCCGATGCCGAGGGTGGTGAAGGGAGCGAGCGGGACATTCCGTTGCAGCCGGCGCGGCGCAACACTCTGCAACGACTCCGTCATCGCCGTTGCATTGTGCATCATCGCTGCCTGAGAATGCGTCGCATGTCAAACATCGCCGTCGCGGAAAAGCAGTGGTTCGGCCATCCTCGGGGACTGGCAACGCTCTTCTTCACCGAAATGTGGGAGCGCTTCAGCTACTACGGTATGCGCGCCCTTCTGCTGACCTTCATGGTCGGCGCCACACAGTTGCCCGGCCTCGGGTTCGACGTGAAGCGTGCGACCGGCATCTACGGTTGGTACGTGTTCTCGGTCTACGCGACCGCGCTGTTCGGCGGAGTGATTGCCGATCGCTGGCTCGGCCACTACCGGACGGTATTTGTCGGCGGTGTAATCATCGCTCTCGGCCACTTCAGCATGGTCTTCCACGACCTTTCATTCTTCTACGCCGGTCTCGTGATGATCGCCCTCGGTACCGGTCTGCTGAAGCCGAATGCCAGCACGCTCGTAGGCACCCTCTATCGCAAGGACGATCCCCGGCGTGACGCGGGCTTTTCGCTTTTCTACAGCGGCATCAACATCGGTGCCTTCTTCGGCCCGATCGTCACAGGCTGGCTGGTCTTCAAGTACAACAACTGGCACTACGGCTTCGCCACGGCAGGGGTGGGCATGGTGCTCGGCCTAATTCAGTACGCGATGGGGAAGAAGTACCTCGTGCCTGCCGAACCGGAAGCACGCCAAGTCGAAGAGCGTCCCAATGCACCGGCCCCGCCGCTCACGCGCACCGACTGGTTGAAGATCTCGGTGATCGGAATCCTTTTCGTCTTCTGTGTCATTTTCTGGGCAGGCTACGAGCAGGCCGGCACGACTCTCAATCTGTTTGCCGACAGGGCCACGAAGACGACGGTGTTCGGATGGGCGTACCCCTTCACGTGGTTGCAGTCGGTTGCGCCATTCTGTGTATGGGTTTTCGCACCGATCTTCGCCTGGCTATGGCTGAAGATGGGAAGACACGAGCCATCGAGTCCCGCGAAGTTCATGGTGGGACTCGTCTTCCTCAGCCTTTCGTATGCCCTGATCCTGCAGGCGGCGCACATTTTCGAGAGTACGCATCAAAGAGTCAGCCCCTGGTGGCTGGTCATTCTCTATCTCCTGCAGACATTCGGGGAGATCTGTCTCTACCCGACTGGAATGAGCATGGTTACCAAGCTATCGCCACCACACCTGGTGAGCATTTTGATGGGCTTCTTCTTCCTGTCCCTGGCGGTGGGAAATAAGCTCGCGGGATACATCGCCGGATTCCTAAAGGACATGCCGTTCTCGCATGTCTTCGAGATCGGGTTCATCAGCTCAGGCGTAGCAGCTTTGCTTCTGATTTTGCTGATCAAGCCGATCCGAAAAATGATGGGCGACGTGCACTGACGCCTACATTCCGCTCCAGACCGGCTTGCGCTTTTCGGTGAAAGCGATCAGGCCTTCGTTGGCGTCGTGCGTCGACATCAACTCATCGAGGTAGAGGCGCTCGACGGCGGCGAGGCGTTCGTTGAAGTCGGCGTTTTGCGCGAGGCGAAAGGCGCGTTTGGCGTAGCGGAGCGATGACGCGCTTTGCTTGAACAGACGCTGCAGCCATTCATCGGCGCGTGTGTCGAACTCGGCGATCGGAAAGATTGCGTTGGTGAGGCCGAGGCGTTCGGCGGTGGCGGCGTCGATGGTGTCGCCGGTCAGTAGCAGTTCGAGTCCTTTGCGCGGCGCGGTCTGACGCGAGAGTTGATACGCGGCGACGGGAGGGAAGACGCCGAGGTTGATTTCGGGCTGGCCGAACTTGGCGCGGTCGGAGGCGAGGACGAAGTCGCAGGCGAGGGCGAGCTCGCATCCGCCGCCGAGCGCGGCGCCGCGAACGAGCGCGATGGTGATGACGTCGAGCTTCGCAAGCATGCGGAAGCAATCGTGGAAGTTCTCCAGCATCGTGGCGACACGGTCGCCGAGGTGATCCTGCACGCTGGCGCCGGCGGAGAAGGCCTTGTCGCCCTGTGCGTCGATGATCAGCGCATGACGGTCGTTTGCGACGCGGGCGATGGCGTCGCGCAGTTCTTCGAGCATGGCGATGTCGAGAATGTTCAGCGGCGGATCGGCGAGCGTGATGCGATAGGCGTTCGCGTCGGAGGAGAAGGTGATCTTGGGCATGGCGCGAGGATGATAGCTGTCATGGAGGCCTGTCTCAGGATGACAATCTCACCGCGATAACGCCCGATCCACTTGCTCCATCACCCCCGCCGCCACCCGCCCGGATACTGGCGCTTCGGCGCCGGCGCCCAATGCCGGATCGACGATCGCGCACGCCGCGAGCACGTTGCCGGCTCCGCGCGCGCATGTCGCGCCGCGGAGCGTGAGCAGGCGCGCGGCGATTCGGGACAACGCGCCGGCGTTCACCGGCGAGTAGGGGCCGACGCGGCGCGTGACCGGGTCGACCTGGTAGATGCCGAGGGCCATGGCGCGGACGATCTCGTCGCGGCCGGGCGTTTCGCCGATGTCGATTGCGATCGGCGGCGCGGCGATGTTCGACGCGAAACGAACTGAGGCCACCTTCCAGTACATGAGCACCGCGAGGTCGCCGCGGGTGATCGACTCGCTCTCGATGGCGCGGCGGAACTGCGGCGGCATGTTCGCCTCCGCGTACTGCTGCTTGATCTCGTCGAGGCGCGCGGCGAAACGGCGATCGCGTTTCGAAATGCGTTCGTAGCGCGCGATGGCGGCCTCATACCGTCCGCGGCTGATGTCGATTTCCGCCAGCGCTTCCTGCACCTCGGAACGATCGACGTCGCCGGTGGCCAGGATCGGATCGAGCTCCGCGCGCGCATCGTCGTACTTGTGCTGCGCAACGAGCTTCTGCGCGAGAAGGATGCGCGCCGGATTCGCGGCTGGATTGATCGCCAGCGCTTCGCGAAGAAGGCGGACGGATTCTTCGTCGGGCGCCGCGAGCGCCGCGTTGTACAACTGATCGAAGAGCGTCGCGCGCAACTCGCCGATCCGTTCGGTGACAAAGTCGGGCGCGCCGGGACGCGATGCGACGTCGCGATAGATGTCATACGCCTCGCGCGTCCGCTTCTCGGCGATCGCGATCTCCGCTGCGTACACCTCGGCGGCGGTATAGCGCGGACGTTTCGCCAACGCGCGCTCGACGATCGGCCGCGCCGCATCGGTCTTGCCTTGCCGCAGAGCGATGGCCGCCTCAGCCAGTTGCAACGGAGCGTAGTTCGGTTCTTTCGCGCGAATGTCGTCCAGCTTCTTGCGCGCGGTGGTGTAGTCGCCGGCGAGAATCGCGCGCCAGGCATCGTCGAAGCGTTTTGCGTTCGCGGGTGTCGTCTGCGCGTCGTAGCCGGTGCGCGGATCGATGATGAACCGATCGTTGCCCTGCGGCGCCGCGGGTGCGACGACCGGCGCCGGCGCGGGAGCGCAGCTGGCAAGAGCGACCGCCGCGATGAGGAGTATCGAGATCTTTGTCACTTCGTTTCCTTTACGAGCCGCATGGCAGCGTCGAACGGGTCGGCTGCCGTCACGTCGATCCATTGCACGTTGCGCTCCGACCGCAGCCACGTCATCTGCCGTTTCGCATACGCGCGCGTGCGGCGCTTCGTTTCCGCGGCCGCGGCGGCAACGTCTATTTCGCCCATCACCACCGCAACCGCCTCGGCATATCCGATCGCGCCGAACGGCCGCGCCGTGCGCGGAAAGCGCGCCATCAGGCCGTGCGTTTCGTCGATCAAGCCCGCCGCATAGATCGCGTCAACGCGCGTATCGAGCCGTTCCACCAACTTCCGCCGCTCCATCATCAGTCCGATTTTCGTCGCCGCCATCTCGTTCGCACTACTCGCCGCCGGACGTTCCCATTCCGAGATCGGCCTGCCGCTGACCAGCCAGACTTCGAGCGCGCGCTCGACGCGATGCCGGTCCGCGGCGGCGATTCTTCTACCACTTTGCGGATCGATTTTCGATAGCCAGCGGTGCAGCCAGACATTTCCGCGCGGCCTCCCGGCGATGCGTCGGATGCGCGTGCGGATGCCTTCGTCACGCCCCGGCATCTCCGGCAATCCGTGCAGCAGCGCGCGCAGGTAGAAGAAGGTTCCGCCCGCGAGGATGGGACGTTCGATGTTGGCGATGGTCTCGCGCGCGAGCCGTTCGTAATCGGCAGCGTTGAACTGTGCATCCGCATCGATGACATCGAACAGATGATGCGGCACTCGCCCCCTCGCCTCGGCGGACGGTTTCGCGCTGCCGATATCGAACCCGCGGTAGATCTGCACCGAGTCGTAGTTCACGATCTCGCCGCCGATCGCCTCCGCGATGCGCAGCGCCAGCTCGGACTTGCCGGTACCGGTCGGGCCGGCAATCACAATTGGCCGCACGCCACGAGTGTATCCACCACAAAGACACAGAGGACACAAAGAAAAACCCTTTGTGCTCTTTGTGTCTTTGTGGTTCAAAGCTTTTTCATAACCCGCCACACGCCCCACGCGCTCACCACCGTCCAACTCCCTTCCAGCAGGATGAATCCGTACTGGTGCACGGCGATTGCGGCCACGCACAAACAGAATCCGCCGATCAGATTCAACATCTGATACGTTTTCGTCTCCGCTTCGAGGCGCTGGAACTGCTGCGCGCCGAATGCGGCCAGAATCAAAATCGCTCCAATCATCTGCAAAACTTG
>JAXDIO010000355.1:0-5410 GCA_034663965.1 Thermoanaerobaculia bacterium
CAAGTTTCCGGTGGTCATAGAGAGAGGGTCACACCCGTTCCCATTCCGAACACGGCAGTTAAGCCTCTCATCGCCAATGATACTGCGCGGGCGACTGTGTGGGAAAGTAGGACGCCGCCGGGATAAAGTTTATGAAAGGCCCTCGGGGAAACTCGAGGGCCTTTTCTTTTTTCAGCGTCGGCGTTTGTATACTGCCGACTGCCGATGAATCTGCCACCTCTACGCCCGCGGCTCCATCGGGCGGCGATCGCACTCGCGTTCCTCTTTCTGGCTGTGATCCACTTCGGTGTTATCGCCGGCGCGATTCGGCGTGCGCCGCACGTCGACGAAACCGAACAACTGCAAGGCTCGATCATGCTCGCGCGCGGCGAGCGGATCTATACCGATTTTGCCGAGCACCACCCGCCGTTTCTCTTCGAGCTCTTGTCGACCTTTGCGCCTGTCGGCAGCGGAGAAGCGGCGCTCGATCTCTATCTCATTCGCGCGCGCGCCCTGGCCGCTGTTTTCGGCACGATCGCCTTCGCAGTGGCTGCCTGGATCGTTTGGAAGGCATCGGGTCGCGCGTACGCCGTCCTGATTTTCGTCGCCCTGATCCTGTCACGGCCGCCGCTCTGGGGCCGCGCATTCGCGGAAGTGCGGAGCGAGCCTCCGTCTCTGGCCTTATGGTGGGCCGGTGCGGGGCTTGTCCTTCTGCCGGGCACAGGCAGCCGCAAGAGCGCGATTCTTCGCGGACTTGGAATCGGACTCGTCGCGCAGGCGTGCATGTGGAATCCCAAATGGCCGGTGGCCAGCGTCGTGATTGGAGTCATTTTTCTGTTGGCCATTCGACGCGATTCCCGAGTAATCCGCAGCAATGTGATCGCTGCGCTGATTGCTGCCACTGCGGTCATTGCGGCGGGCCTGGCGGTGATCGCGGCAACCACGGGACTTCGCAGTTTCGTCGATCACACCTTCGGCTTCACCTCAGCACTCGTGCAGTGGTCGCGCGCCGTTCAGGCGGCGAGTTCGAGTCCCGCGTACGCGTGGCAACACTGTCCGGCTCTTTTTAGATTGACCTATGTCGTCCCTTCTGCCGCGGTCGTGATGTTCGGTCTATGGTGGCGCCGCAATGCATTACGCGACGCTCGACTGGTCTGGTCGGTACTGGCGCTCGCGGCCGCGGCTTTGATCGAAATCCGCCTCGTCTATCCGTATCCTGCTCTTTGGATTCAGTACTTCATCCTCTGGGGCATGCTGGCCGCAATGATCATCGCGCTTGTTCCACAAGTGTGCTTTGCCGTGATCGAGCGTGCGGCGCCGGCTGCGATGGTGGCCGGAAGACCTGCGATTGTGATTGTGACCATGGTGGCGCTTCTCACCGCCACGAATTCAGTTCCTGTGGACTGGAACCCTTCGGACGTCTCGCGCGTGTCGTCGCCCTACTTGCGAGCGCGGCTCGGCCCGCACGACACCGTCTGGATTGACATGACGCGCTATCCCCTCGGCGCTCGGCGGGCGAGCTACTACTGGTTCGGATTCCGCGACGTCGTTCCGGCCGCGCTCCGATACGCGCAGACGCCTCGGGGCGCAAAGACGCTGCCGCCGTTGCGTGAAGAGGATCTGCCGCCGTGCCGGCTCGAACGGGGGCTGGACCCCAACCTTCGTTTTCTCGCCGCGCGGATGCATTACGAACGTCTCCCGATCGTTGCAGGGTGCTTCGATCGCCTTCTCGCTCGGGGGCGGATCGCGCCGACCCCGTTCTCGGATGTTTACGCCGTCGTCCGTTCTGCGCCGCGATAGCATTCGGCGCATGCTTCTGCTTTCCCGCCTCACGAAATTCTTCACGCAGCTGATCAGCGAGACGAGCGGCTTGTCGCTCGCGGACACGCTGTCGCTGGCCGCGCACGCTCCGCAAATTGCCGCCGACGCGGAGGCTGCTCAAGCGATTGGCGAATTCCGCGACCTCCTCGGGCGCTTTCGCGTGGACGCGGCGCCGATCGAATCATTGCTCGATCATGACGTCGCTCGCGGGCTGACCGATTTCTTTCGCGCCTTTCCGATCCCATTTCGCGATGAGCACATTCACCTCACCGGCTCGCTCGACGCCGATTTCATCTGGCCGCGGCTCGCGAAGCTGCTCGACGGCCCGCAGCGTGCGATGTACGAGTCGAAGATCGCCGAGGTGTATGGGCCGGACGCGTTGCCAATCGAAAGCGCGGCCGATGTCAATCGCCTGATCCGCCTCGGCGAGGACGATCGATTCGACCGCTATCTGAAGATCCTCTATCTCGCGAAGCTCGTTCTCACGTCGCGTGAAGCGCATCGCGAGGCCGCGTATCACATGGCCAGCCGGCTGTATCGCGGCGCGAACGTTGGCTCGATCCGGCTGAAGTTCACGCTGTTTCGAGAGACCACCGACTCCTCCGAGCAGATTCCGGGGATCAGCGAGCTCACGGCCGAGGATGTGATGCTCGGGCTGTACGAAGGCTTTCGAAGATTTCAAAACGAAGTGCCGGCATTTCACTTCATCCTCTCGCCGAGTTTTCGCAAAGAGCCGGGGTTCTACGACGCGACTCGTTATCCGTCGAAGCGGGCCAGCTTCGACGATCAGGTGCGGCAGATTATCGCGCTGTTGAAACAGCATCCGGAGTTGCGCGATGTCGTGACCGAGGTCGATACCGTCGGCAACGAGCGCGGGTTCTATCGCAAGGCGCATTTTCAGGAGATGCGCGTCGGCTTCCGCAAGCTGCAGGCGTACGGCTTCCGCACGCGCAGCCATCATGGCGAGACGTGGAACACCCTGCGGCAGGGCATCCAGGCGGTCGATAACGCGATGAACATCTGGTACGTCGACGCGATCGAGCACGGCCTTTCGCTAGGCATCAATCCGAACTTCTACTTCCACCGGATGCTGCAGCGCGTACTCACCGCGAATCGCAACGGCGAGCCGCTCGGCCGCGAGCGTGACGAAATCCTCGACATGGATTGGACGGGCCGCGATCAAATTCTGGACAAGCTCCTGCGCGGTCAGGAGCTCACAGACGGCGAGGCCACGCTCGCGACGAAGACCAAGTTCCATCACGCGCGCGAAGTCGAGCATTATCAACATGACGTTTTGAATCGGATGATCGACAAGCGCCTGACGCTCGTGTCGCTCCCGTCGTCGAACAAGAAGCTGACCGGTGCGTTGTCCGATTACAAAGACCATCCCTTCTCATGGTGGGAGAAAAAGGGGCTGCGCCTCGGCGTCGGCACCGACAACGACGTGACGCTGAACACGAACTTCATCCGCGAGATGTTGATCCTGCTGCTGACGGATCCGCTCGAGTTGAAAATCACGAAGCTGCTGATCGTCACCACGGGCGAATCGCGGCGGTCGCACCTCAGTCACCTGCTCTGGCAGATGCGCAAGGCGAGTGAAGTGTAGACCTGGGAACGCGGGCGTCTCGCCCGCTGTACTTGGCAAAATCCTGCTCGACTGCGGGCGGGACGCCCGCGCTCCCAGCGGCTACCCGCGGAGGCGCGAGAGCAGGAAGGTCTCGATGCCGAGGTCCGCGGGGATTCCGCCGGACTTGCGTTTGATTTCCAGATCCGCCAGCGCGGCCAGCGCGCGAAAGAGACTGGCCTCGGTCTGATTGCGCGCCGCCTCCCATTTCTTGTGCAACGGGAAGGGGTGCGGTCTTTGGCGCACCAGCCCATTTGCTTTCAGAGAGTCTCCCAAGCGGTCGGCGAGCGTGTCTTTGAAACGGTTGTAGTTCATCGGCGCCTTCAGATCGATGCGTTGTGTGCGCGCAAAGGAGACGATGCCGATCATCTGGCGGATTTCGTCGGCGAGCGGAAAGAGGAACTTGCCGTACTGGATTTCGATTGGCGCTTTCGGATCTTCGCGGCGAGCTTGCGCGACCAGATCGCGCAGCTTGGCGATCGCTTCCACGATCTTCCCCTCGGTGAAGAGCGAGCCGAATTCGTAGCGCGCTCCGCCTTCGACTGTGGCCACCTCGCGCTCGACCATCTCAGCCGTGACGCGTCCTCCCGTCCCGGCGAGCGTCGCCAGCCGCTCGGCCTCGGAAACCGCGATGCGCAGATCGGGGACTTCCTTCGAGAACTTGTCAGCGAGCAGGCGTTCGATGCCGAGGCGTTGTCGCAGTGCGGAAATCGCCCGGCCGTCGAAGCGGACTTGCGCGTCTTCGGCGACATTCGCGATCGCGCGCTCGAGCGCGCCGGCGTACGTGTCGCGCGTGAGGTCCATGACCACGACGGCGCCGTTGCGATCGATGAGATCGACCGTAGCTGATTCGCGTGGAATCTCGCCGCTGCGCATGAGCAGGTAGGTGTTCGGCGCGCCGCCTCGGGTGACGGCTTCGATCAGCAGGGCTGCATCGTCTTCGCCGCGCGACGCCTTCTTCCCGGTCGTGCGGCAGAAGGCAAGCATGTCGGTGAGCACGGCATCGAGCGAGACGCCGAGGGCGGTGGCGATCTGCTTGTCGGTCATGTCGAAGTCGGCGCCGACGAGGCCGAGGACGTGGAGCAGTTTCGCGGCAGATGAGGAGCGCTTCTTGTCGGTCTTCGCGGATTTCCAATCGGCGACCGATTTCTCGTACAACGACGAAAGCTCTTTCGCGGAAACGAACGCGTTGACCTCGGAGACGACGATCAGCCGCGCCGAAGCGAAGAGCGACGAGGTGCGATACGAATCGAGGATCGCGGCCAGCTCGCTGCCGGCTTCGTATCCCTCGATGGCCATGCCCGGTTTCGCGGCGACGATCGCGTCGCGCAGATCGCGAAAGGCGTCCTCGGCGAGAAAGTCGCTCGATCCGCCGACGAGGATGACCGGCGGGATCTTTTTCTCGACGATTTGAGCGAGGACGGCGGCTAGTGGTTTGGGCATGAGAGAAACGAATCCGCAGATTAACGCAGATCAAAAACAAAAAAGGAGCGCATCTCTGCGCTCCTGAGAAAACAGCGAAACTGAAGGACTACGAAAGAAGCCCCTTCTCCTGCAGCTCCTGGCAGTCGATGCAGAACGGGGTCCAGGGGACGGCGGCGAGGCGTTTGTCGCCGATCGTGGCGCCGCAGTTCGTGCAGGTGCCGTAGGAGCCGTTGTCGAGGCGCGTGAAGGATTCTTCGATCAGGACGATCAGATTGCGCTCGCCGTCGGAGAGCGAGAGGTTCAGCTCTTTCGAGTACGCGCTGGCGGCCTTGTCGGCCAGGTCCTGGATGCCGTCGTCGGACTGCATGTTGACGGCCTGTTTGTCGCGTTTGAACGCGTTGAGAATCTCGCTCTGCTTCTTGCGCAACGCGTCGATGTGCTCCTGGTACGGGTGCGCTTTTTCTTTTGTCTTTGCCATTGCTTTTGCCATTCGAGCCCGGCTCTCCTTACTTGTGGTACGGAATGTTCCGCATCAACGTGCAGGCGCGGTAGATCTGTTCC
>JAXDIO010000358.1:0-4991 GCA_034663965.1 Thermoanaerobaculia bacterium
TTCCCGCGCCGGCGTACGCAATTGCGTAGGCCGTGTTGAAGTGGACGGCGCCGAGACGGTAATCGCGATTGCGGAAGACGGGAACGAAGTACTCGTTGGTCAAGTGGAACTCGTTCGTTCCGACGGAGACGTCATTCGTTGACGACAGCGAGCGAAGGGCATCGCGTCCAGCGAGGTTGAAAAGCTCGTAGCCGGGGATCGAATAGCACTCCGCGGGCGGCGTCAGCGGCGTGTTCTTGCAGAGAAAATCCTTGACGGGAAAAACTCCGGCGTGAGCGCGGGTGACGACGAACGACGTCGGTGTGATGTCCCAGCGCCGCAGACCTTCGACCTCGAACTTCGCGTACTTGTAATCGCCGGTGGAGACTTTCCCGGCGAACGTCAGCGCTGCGGCGTAGCTGAACTTCTGCGGACCGAGCTCGCGGAACGCGGTGAGGACCGGAATCAGGCGGCCGCGCTTTTCCCCGACGACCGCGTTGAGTTGGTCGTCGAACTCCGTGCCGTATTGGTAGCCGAGCTTCGTGTAGATGTTGTTTTTGCGGTTGTCGACGCGGGTGGTATCGCCGAAGGTGAGCCGGTCATCCTGGAGCAGCGTGAAGTAGCGGTGGTTGTAATCGCGCGGCACCTCGATTTGGAGAAGACCGCCGCGGACGCGCTGGAATTCGTCGGTGTGGCTGCCGATGGCGCCGAAGGAGATGGTGTCGAAGACGCCGATCTTGTAGGTGAAGTCGTGCGCGTAGTACTTGTAGCGGAGGAAGGTGCTGATGTCGCCGGTGACAAACTTGTAGTCGATCTGGCTCTCGAAGAGCACGTTCTTGATGAGTTTGCGCAGCCGGATACTGGCCTGCCCGTCGGCGAGGTAGACGTTGGGGAGCGAGTCACGGCGGTCGTAACCGCTGGCGGCGATGGGGGAAAGCGGCGGCGTGGCCTGCGGCGGAGTCGTCGGAACGGGAGGGGGCGGGGAGGTGGGGGTGGCGGGAGCGGGTGGCTCTTGCGCGAGGGCGGCGGCTGAAAGAATTACCGCGAAAAAGAGCGCGAGGGGGCGGATTCGCATGGCGGCATCGTACCAAAGTGGTGATCCCAAGTCTGAGGCTCGCGCACTCACGTTATGTTAAGCTCAAGCCGTTGAAGCCTTTATCGTTTTATCTTCGCATGACTCTGGCACACGTTTTGTAGGTCGCCGCACACGTACACTCGCGGACGATCGTGCGAACTTTAGGAGGTGTAATTTTGCGTTTGAGATTTCGATCCCTGATTCCGTTGCTTTGTTTCCTCGTCGTACCGTCGCTGCTTGCGCAGACCGACACCGGCATGACCACTTCGTCGCTGGCGTCGGTCACCGTGGCCGACCAGGCCAGACTGGTGGCGCCGACCGCGTCGGGCCAGACCGGACTATTCAACGTCATCACGGCCGACACGTTGCGCCGCGGCGATTGGTCGTTCGGCGTGTATTACCAGAACTGGGATCTCGAGGCGGCCAAGGCGCCGTTCAACATCCCCTCGGCCCGCACGCATAAGAACCTGGGCTGGGACCTCTACCAGCTCGAAGGTTCCGTCGGATACGGCGTGACCGACAACTGGGAGATTTCGGCGTCGCTCCCGTACGAGAAGATTACGGGTCACGGCGGCGACCGGAACGGCTTCATCAACGGTTACTACTATCAGGGCAAGTTCTCCGACAGCGGACTCGGTCCTCTGCACCTGGCCACGAAGTGGGGCTTCGGATCCTCGACGGCCTCGCGCTTCGCTGTGTCGCTCTTCGCCGATCTGGCGACTGGCGAAAAGAACAGCGGCATCGGCACCGGTACCTCGGACTTCGGCGTCGGTCTGCACTACACCGCCAGCCAGTTCACGGTCGGTGGTGAGTACGCGATCGTCGGCGACCGCAGCGCGAAGAATTCGAACTTCCCGTTCCTCGCGCCCGATTCGGCCAAACTTCCGAATGAGCTGCGCCTCGAAGCAGGATGGAACCATCCGATCGGCTTCTGGCATACGACGAACTGGATCACGGAAGTCAGCACGGTCATGTACAACGGTGGCGACGTCAAGCCGCCCACCCCGATCTTCCTCACCACCGGTCTGCGTCACTGGCTCGGCGACAGCGGCTGGTCGCTGAACGCCGGCTTCCGCTGGAACGCGGCGAAGTTCGGGCGCGATCACAAAGAGTGCCGCGTGACGGAGCTCGACGACTGCGCCCTTTCCGGCTTGGTCGGCCTGACCTTCTCGCCGCTGCATCTGGCAGCGGTCGCTCCGCCGCCGCCTCCTCCAGCACCGCTGCCGGAAGCGCCGCCGCCGCCTCCTCCGGCTCCGACTCCGGTCGCGCCGCCTGAGCCGCCGCCGGTGACGCCGCCGCATGTTCCGACCGAGCTCCGCACTGACGAGATCCACTTCGAGTCCGGTTCGGCGCGCCTGACGAACATCGCCAAGGCCATCCTCGACGACGTCGCTCTGCGCATGAAGCAGGAGCCGACTTCGACGGCCATCGTCATCGGTTACAACGACGACAAGGAAAACACGGGACCGAATCACGATCTCGATCGCCGCCGCGCCGAAGCGGTCCGCGATTACCTCGTCAGCCGCCACGGCATCGACCCGTCGCGCATCACGGTCGAAGGCCGCGACGCCCGCGAGCCGATTGGCGACAACACCACCGCGGAAGGCCGCCTGCGCAACCGTCGCGTGCAGATTCGCCTGATGCTCCCGTAGTCCTCATCCACAGCAACAACGTCGAAAGGCAGCCGCAAGGCTGCCTTTCTTTTTGTCAGCGGAGATCTGGGGATTACGGGATCTCGATCTCGGGATCTTCGTCGCGGCGGCGGTAAAGGATTGCCAGCTTGCCGATCGTCCCGGCCACTTCGGCATCGCACGCCTTCGCCAACTCCTCGGCCAGCGCTTTCCGTTGCGAGGAGTCGTCGTGGTCGATGCGGACTTTGATCAGCTCGTGCGAGGCCAGCGAGCGCTTGGTTTCTTCGATGACCGAGGGGCTGGCGCCGGCGCGGCCGAGGCGCACGACCGGTTCCAACGCGTGCGCGAGGCCGCGGAGGAACTGCCGTTGCTTGCCGGTAAGCGCCATGAGCGGCGCATGGTAGCAGAGGGTTACTGACGCGTTGCCGGTGCTTCCTGCATCGGCAGTTTCGCCAGCTTTGTCTTCAGCTCGGCGTAGCGCCGCTGGGCCATCGATGAGATGTAGAACGTCCAGATGCCGATCGCGCGAACGCCCTGCGCGTTCGTTGCCTCGATGACGGCGATCTGCCGGTCCTCGCGCGGCTTCGTTCCCAATGTGAGCGTCAGACGATGCGACGCGGCGTCGAATGCGGTGTCGGCTGGCGTACCGCCGAGGAGCGTTGCGTGAATCGAGGCAGGATCGATCTGCGTATCGTCAAGCAACGCCGTCAGCGTCAGTTGCTCGCCTCCCAGCACGCCGTCAACCGCCGGCGAGAGGTCGTGCCACGCAAGGGTGGACGCCCCCAGAGCGGAGCGAAAGTCTTCGAGCGACATGCTGCTGACCATCTTCACGCGACCGAGTTTCATCGGATCTGTCGTGCGGATGTTGGGGCGCAGCCAGCTCACCAGGCCCGCGACATAGCCCGCGCGCCTCGCCGCCGCGGTGACGGTGTTGTCGTAGTTGCCGTAGGGATAGGCGATGAATCGCACGGGATGATCGATATGTGATTCGATGACACGCCGGCTGTCGTCCAGCTCTGTAGTGAGGAACTTGTCATAGTCCTCATCGGTCATTTCGGGATGCGCCTTTCGGAGCAGATCGGCGTGCGACATCGTGTGGCCTTCGACATCCACGCCGCCGGCCGACAGTTCTTCGATCTGCTGCCACGTCAGCGCGTGTGAGCCTTGGCCGACAATCTTCGGATAGACGTAGAGCGACCACGGATAACCGAGCCGCTTCAGCATCGGGTACATCACCGTAAAGTTGCAGCGCCAGCCGTCGTCCGAGGTGATGACGACGGAGTTCGGTGGCAGCGAGGACTTTTTGCCGCTGACGTAGTCGGCCAGGTCGGCGATTGGAATGACGTTGTATCCGGCTACGGCCAGATAGCGCATTTGATCGGCGAAGTCTTCGCTGCTGACGGCCCAGCCGCGCTCGGGGACAGGATCGACCTCGTGATAAGCGAGGATAGTTGTGTCCTGGGCGAAAGACGAAGCGGTGAGGAGGAGAGAAAGCGCGGCGATAGGGGCGAGGCGCACGAGGGGCGAAGTGCAATCGAAGTGCCTCAGCAAGTTCGCACAGCGGTTGGTGCGTTTGGATCTGTTGGCGGAGCCTTGGGCAGCCAGCGCGGCCGGCCGTGCCGGCTACTGCTTTGGTGCGCGCTGGAGTTGCGTTCGCGCGGGCATTCCTGATCCGCCGCCGCCCGCGCTCACGATGGTTGGCGCACCGGATTGCGGCGCGGTCGTTTCGGCGGGCGCGACGTTCTGCGGATTGGTAATCAGGGAGGGTGTGACCGGCAGGACCGGCGCGGGGAGCTTGAAAATCCAGCTCGCCTCGATCCGTTTGCCGGACTTTGCATCGGTCGCCCACACCAGCGCGCGCTGGTAGGTTCCCTTCAGCGCGTCCTTCACGGCGGCGACGGAGATCGCGCCGGTGCGCGGATCGTAGGAGAAGGGAAGTGAGCCCGGCACCGACAACAGCGCCATGCCCACCGACTTCGGATCGATGTGGTCGTGATTTGGGATTCTTGCGGAGACGATCAGGGTCTGGCCGGGATCGGAAATCACGCCGGGCTGTGGAGTCATCTCATCGAGGGGCATCGAGCCCGCGCCGAGGTAGCGGCGGAAACTGACGAAGTCCATTTTCTTTTCGACGACCATGCGGCGCATCCGCAGCGGATCGCTGCCGCGGCGGACTTTGCCCGCTTCGCAGGTCAGCGCGGCGCCGTAACCCGCCCGGCCGACGCTGTCGACGAGGTAGTGGTCGTAGTCGCCGAACGGGTAGGCGATGAAGAGGACCTGCTTGCCGGTGGCGCGCTCGATCATCC
>JAXDIO010000361.1:0-3575 GCA_034663965.1 Thermoanaerobaculia bacterium
CGTTAGCGCGGGTCCGGTCGCGCATATGACTATTGACATTTGTCGATGGCCTTCGTAAAGTGCGCGGCCCCTAGGGGTTCTCTTTCGCTCTAGGTGTGCTCAAAAAGGATAGGACAGGAATGCCAACGATCAACCAACTCGTCGCCGCAGGCCGTGACAAGGTCGCGTACAAGACCAAATCGCCGGCGCTGCAGTCGAGCCCTCAGAAGCGCGGCGTTTGCACGCGCGTCTACACGTCGACTCCGAAGAAGCCGAACTCGGCGCTCCGCAAGGTTGCCCGCGTTCGTCTGACGAACGGAGTCGAAGTCACGACCTACATCCCGGGCGTCGGCCACAACCTCCAAGAGCACTCGATCGTGCTCATCCGCGGCGGCCGCGTCAAAGATCTGCCGGGAGTTCGCTATCACGTCATCCGCGGTACGCTCGACACTGTCGGCGTCGCCAAGCGGATGCAGAGCCGCTCGAAGTACGGGGCCAAGCGGCCGAAGAAGGGTTAATCCAGATGCCGAGACGCAGAGAAGTTCCGAAACGCGAGATCCTGCCGGATCCCGTCTACAACAGCCAGCTCGTGACCAAGTTCATCAACTCCCTGATGTCGCAGGGGAGGAAGTCGGTTGCCGAGCGCGTGTTCTACAGCGCCCTGAAAAAGGTCGAAGACCGCGCCAAGGACGATCCGATCAAGCTCTTCAAGAAGGCCGTGGACAACGTGAAGCCGGCTCTCGAAGTGAAGAGCCGCCGCGTCGGTGGATCGAACTACCAGGTCCCCATCGAAGTCCGTCCGTCGCGCCGTACGGCGCTGGCCATCCGCTGGCTGATCTCGTACGCCAACAGCCGCGGCGAGAAGACGATGATGGACAAGCTGGCCGGCGAGATCATGGATGCCGCCAACAACCGCGGCAACGCGATCAAGAAGAAAGAAGACACGCACAAGATGGCGGAAGCGAACAAAGCGTTCGCTCACTACCGCTGGTAATATTTTTCGAGTAGTCTGAGTTCTAACGGTTTCACGCAGCACGCAGTCCGCAACACCATCGAGATTTCCGTAGCTCCGTCTCGACCGGATAACACAGAAAGAGTTCTGCGGTTCCGGACCGAGCAACGGGAAAACAAACAATCTGAGTTTCTGAACGCCCGGCGGCGGCCTGCCTTCGCCGAGCGTTTGTTGTCGTCGCGAAAAGGTAAGTCACGTCATGCCACGTCAGGTACCACTCGAAAAAACGCGGAACATCGGGATCATGGCTCACATCGACGCGGGTAAAACCACGACGACGGAGCGCATCCTGTATTACACCGGCCGCACCCACAAGATCGGTGAGGTGCACGACGGCACTGCCACCATGGACTGGATGGTCCAGGAGCAGGAGCGCGGGATCACCATCACCTCGGCTGCCACCACGGCGTTCTGGGGCGACTACCGCGTCAACATCATCGACACTCCCGGCCACGTCGACTTCACGGTCGAAGTGGAGCGCTCGCTGCGCGTCCTCGACGGCGCGGTCGGCGTTTTCTGCGCCGTCGGCGGCGTCGAGCCGCAGTCGGAGACGGTGTGGCGCCAGGCCGACAAGTACGGCGTGCCGCGCATTGCCTTCATCAACAAGATGGACCGCATTGGCGCGAACTTCGAAGCCGTTGTGAACCAGATCCGCACCAAGCTTGGAAAGAATGCAGTTGCTCTTCAGCTCCCCATCGGAGCCGAGGATAAGTTCCGTGGCGTCATCGACCTCGTGTTGATGAAGGCCCTGATCTTCAATGACGAGTCCCTCGGCGCGAAGTACGAGACCGAAGAGATTCCGGCGGAGCTCCGCGAAGAGGCCGAGCATCTCCGCGAGAAGCTCGTCGAGTCGATCGCGGAAACGCACGACGAGCTGCTCGAGAAGTACCTCGCCGGCGAGCCGATTGAGCTTGCTGAGTTGAAGGCAGCGATCCGCGAAGCGACCATCGCCCAGAAGATCACGCCGGTGATGTGCGGCTCTGCGTTCAAGAACAAAGGCGTTCAGCCGCTCCTCGACAGCGTCGTCGACTACCTCCCGTCTCCGATCGACATCCCGCCGGTCAAGGGCATCGATCCGGACGACGAGTCGTTCGTGCAGCGCGAGGCGTCGGACAGCGAGCCGTTCGCGGCGCTCATCTTCAAAATCATGACCGACCCGTTCGTCGGCCAGCTCGCGTTCTTCCGTGTCTACTCCGGCCATGTCGAGTCGGGCACTTCGGTGCTCAACACGACGAAAGGCAACACGGAGCGCATCGGCCGCCTGCTGCAGATGCACGCGAACAAGCGCGAAGAGATCAAGGAAGTGTGGGCGGGCGACATCGGCGCGGCCGTCGGTCTGCGCAGCGTCACCACGGGCGACACGATCTGCGACCGCGACAAGCCGATCGTCCTCGAGACGATGACGTTCCCGGAGCCGGTCATCGCCGTCGCCATCGAGCCGAAGACGAAAGTCGATCAGGAAAAGATGGGCGTGGCGCTCGCCAAACTGATGCAGGAAGACCCGACATTCAAGGTCCACACGGACCCGGAAACGAACCAGACCATCATCCGTGGGATGGGAGAGCTGCACCTTGAGATCATCGTCGACCGCATGGTTCGCGAGTTCGGCGTCGCCGCCAACGTCGGCAAGCCGCAGGTCGCGTATCGCGAAGCGATCACGCGGAAGTCGGAAGCCGAGGGTAAGTTCGTAAGGCAGTCGGGTGGTAAGGGTCAGTACGGCCACGTCAAGATGCGTTTCGAGCCGATGCCGGAAGGCGGGTTCGAGTTCATCAACGAAGTGGTCGGCGGATCCGTCCCCCGCGAATTCATCAAGCCGACCGAGCAGGGCATCAAGGAAGCGCTCGAGCGCGGAATCCTGGCGGGCTACCCGATCACCGGCGTCCGCGCGATCCTGTACGACGGCTCGTACCACGACGTCGACTCGTCCGAAATGGCGTTCAAGATCGCCGGCTCGATGGCCTTCCAGGAAGGCGCGAAGAAAGCCGGTCCGATCCTTCTCGAACCGATCATGGACGTCGAAGTCGTGACGCCGGAAGACTACGCCGGCGACGTGATGGGCGATCTCTCCCGCCGCCGCGGCAAGATCCAGGCGATGGAAGAGCGCGCCGGCGCGAAGGTCATCAAGGCCCACGTGCCGCTGTCGGAGATGTTCGGTTACGCAACCCAGGTGCGCTCGATGTCGCAGGGACGCGCCAGCTACACGATGCAGTTCCTGGCGTACGAGCCGGCGCCGAAGACCATCTCGGAAGAAGTGATCGCCAAGTCCGCAGGCACCACACAACGAATCTAAAAGAAACGAAACCAGCTTTCGTCCCGAAAAAAAGAACAAGCAGGAGACTTCAATGGCTAAAGAGAAATTTGATCGCAGCAAGCCTCATGTGAACGTCGGCACGATCGGCCACGTCGACCATGGCAAAACCACGTTGACCGCCGCAATCACCAAGATTCTGGCCTCGAAGGGCACGGCTACATTCACGTCCTTCGACATGATCGACAAGGCTCCGGAAGAGCGCGAGCGCGGCATCACCATCGCCACCGCGCACGTCGAGTACTCGACCGAGAAGCGCCACTACGCGCACGTCGA
>JAXDIO010000343.1:0-3958 GCA_034663965.1 Thermoanaerobaculia bacterium
ACAACAACGTCTACACGCGCAATCCGGACGATCGCAAGACGCTCGACCGCACCGGAATCACCGATCGCGTTCTGAAGAATCGTCCGTTGACCGACATCCGCGAATGGATCGTGGTGATGTCGCGCGACCCGCAGAGCGGACTTCGCGTCGGCGTGGCGCGGCCTGTCGGCGACAACCTCGAGGAGCTGCGCAAAACGGCGGGCAAGAACTTCGGCTACGGCATCGCGATGATCTTCGTCGCGCTCATCGGCATCGTGCCGATCGCTAATCACATGACGCGCGACGTGAATCTCGTCACGCGCGGCGCGGAGCGAATTGCTCAGGGCGATTTGATGACGCGGCTGCCGGTGAAGTCGAACAACGAGATCGGCCAGCTTGCCGCCGCGTTCAATCGCATGGCGCAGGACCTCAGTCTGCAGCAGCAGACGATCGTCGAGCAGGAGCGGACGCGCAAGGAGCAGGAGATCCAGCAGCGCATCCTTGAGATCGAGTACGACCGCAAATCGCTCGACCTCGAAGAAGCGCGCCGTTTCCAACTATCGATGCTGCCAAAGTCGGTGCCGGCGCACGACCTCTTCGACGTGGCCGTCTTCACGCTGACGGCGGCGGAGGTCGGCGGCGATTACTACGACTTCCACGTAGCGCCGAGCGGCGTTCTCACCGCGACCGTCGGCGACGCCACCGGCCACGGCGCGAAAGCGGGAACGATGGTCACCGTCGTCAAGGCACTCTTCTCCGGCTACACGCCCGAGGTCATGCCGGCGCAGTTTCTGCGCGACGCTGCCGAGAAAGTGAAGCGGATGGACCTCGGACGCATGGCTATGGCGTTGCTCCTGGCGCGCTTCGATCGCAATCGCCTCACCGTCGCCTCAGCGGGCATGCTTCCCGGATACGTGCATCGCGCACGCAGCGGGAAGATCGAGGAAGTCGCCCGCGGCGCCACGCCGCTCGGCACCCTCGGCGCCGACTACCACGACGTCAGCATCGACCTCGACGCAGGTGACACCGTGCTCTTCATGACCGACGGCTTCCCCGAACTGCAAAATGCCGCTGGTCAGCAGCTCGGCTATGCCGCCGCGATCGACGAATTCGTCGCCGCCGCGAAAGGCGCCACCGCGGACGACGTCATCGCATCACTCGCCGCCGCCGCGAAGCGCTGGAACGGCGAGCGCCCGCCGAACGACGACGTCACCTTCGTCGTCGTTCGCGCCAAGACCGCGTGAGATAATTCGCGCAGTGTCTCCCCGGGTTTCGGTCATCATCGCCACGTACAACTGGAGCAGCGTTCTCCCGTACTCGATCGGCAGCGTGCTGCGACAGACGATGCAGGATTTCGAGATTCTCGTCGTCGGCGACGGCTGCACGGACGACTCGGAAGCGGTCGTGGCTGCGATCGGCGATCCGCGAATCCGCTGGTTCAATCTGCCCGCGAACACGGGGCATCAGAGCGCTCCGAACAACGAAGGACTTCGCCAGGCGCGCGGCGAGTTCATCGCGTATCTCGGACACGACGATTTGTGGTTCCCGCATCATCTCGATGCGCATCTTGCGGTGCTTGAGGCTTCCGGCGCTGCGATGACGTATTCGCTGCTGGTCACGGTGAACTCGGACGACCCTGAGCTGCGGCCAGTGAGACCGCGTCCCGAGGACGGCGCGTGGTCGCCGCCATCGTGCACGGTGCATCGGCGTTCTGTCACGGAGGCATTGGGCGGATGGCGTGACTATCGCGAGATCGTCGTTCCGCCGGAAATCGACTTGTGGCGCCGGGCGCGCGCCGCCGGACTCGAATTCACCTTCGTGCCGCGGCTCACGGCGATCAAGTTTCCCGCATCGAAGCGGCGCGGCGTCTATCGCACGAGGCCGAGCCACGAACAGGCGGCATGGAGTACGCGCATCGCCTCGGAGCCGGATCTGGAGCCGAGGCTGCTCGCTGAGATCGTGGTCGAACGGGACATCGTGCGCCGCCTGAGCGATCGCGAATTGGTCCGTCAGCTCATTCCGGAGTTGTTCGTGCGCGCCGGCCAGCGGCTGCGCCGCCCGTCAACGTTGTTCGCGTCGCTCTGGCCGCGGAAGGGCGCGGTGATCAACAGCGTTCGCCGCTTCAAGGGTTTGTAAATCAAGGAGAGTGGATGCTTCCTGGCGCGCGCAAAGACTCGCAGTTGGTGACGAAGGAGTGGGAGAAGATCGAGGAGCAGATCGACGGCGTCGTCGTGCACGAAGTCCGTCACGTCCCGCGCGATCACGGCGTGATCACCGAGATCTTCCGGCCGGAATGGGATCCGACCGGCCTGCCGATCGTGCACGTCTATCAGTCGCGCCTCTTTCCCGGCGCGATCGGCGCGTGGAGTTGTCACGCAACGACCATCGATCGGCTGTTCGTGAATCAGGGCTATCTGAAGGCCGTGCTCTTCGACGGACGCGAGGAGAGTCCGACGTATCGCCGCGTCGTCGAGCTCTACACGGGTGATGCGCGGCCAGCCTTCGTCATCCTTCCCGCCGGCGTCTGGCACGGACTTCAGAACCTCGGCTCGTCCGACGCGCTGGTCATCAACTGTCCGACCAGGGCTTATGACTACGCTGATCCCGATCACTACCGCCTTCCGTTCGATTCGCCGGAGATCCCGTACACGTGGACGGTGAGCGCCGCGTCGCGGCTGCGTTCCGACGCGCGGTGACATTGCGATAAAGTCCGCCGCCATGCCGACACCGTACGAAAGCGCCAAACTCATTCTGCAGATTTTCGAAATGCGCCGCGAGGCCGTTCTTCGCGAGGCGCGGTTGTGGTTCGTCCGCGACTTCAATCCCGAAACGATCGACGACGTGAAAGCCGCGCTGGCCGGCCCGCACAATCCGCACGTGCGGATGGTGGTCGGCTACTGGGATATGGCCTGCTCGCTGGTGACCCACGACGCCATCGACCGCGAAATGTTTCTCGACGCCAACGGCGAGATCTTCGCGACATTTGCGAAGTTCCAGCACTTGCTCCCCGAGATTCGCCAGATCGCCGCCGGACCCGGATTCGGCAAACACATCGAGCAGGTGGTGATGTCGGTGCCCGGCGTCGAGGAGCGCCTCGAGATGTTGCGTCAGCGCTTCCGCGCCATGGCCGCGGCAGCGGCGGCGGCAGAGAATCAGGCCTGATCCGCAGATGACGCAGATTTACGCAGAAACTCATCGAGCGGGCCTGCCGACTTGCGCATCAGAAACTCGGAGTAGCCGCGTGTGAGGTAATCATCGAGCTCGCCGACGAGTTTGTATCCGAGTCGTTCGTAGAGTTGGCGGGCGCGTGGGTTGATCGAGGAGACGCAGAGGAACACGTTCGGAAACTCGGCGAAGATCCGCTCCTCCGCGAAGGCGACGAGTTTCGATCCGACGCCGCTGCTGCGCGCTTCCGCGGCGACGCAGACGATCTGGATGTAGCCGACGAATGCGCCCTGCAACATGATGATGATGAAGCCTCGCGCGACGCCGTCCTCGCGCGCCAGCCAGACTTCGCCGTCCGGATTCGTGACGCGCGCCAGGCATTGCTCGAAGGTGCGGCCGAAGAAAATCCACGGATCGCTGGTGGCCATCATCTCCGCACACGCCCTCGCTTCGGCGTCGCCGTGCAGCCTGCCGATCTCCAGCTCTTTCATTTCGATCCGAGTCTACGCGATGATGCGCGGATGAAAAACGCAGGACGTCCTCAGACCGGCGAATACGCCAGCTACTACCAGCGCTACGTCGACCTTGCCACCGAAGACGACATCGTGGCCGCGCTCGACGCGCAGTCGCACGAAACCGCCATGCTCCTCGGCGGCATCTCCGAGCAGCAGGCGTCGTATCGCTACGAGCCGGACAAGTGGTCGGTCAAACAGCTCGTCGGACACGTCACCGATGGCGAACGCATCTTCGCGTATCGCGCGCTGTGCATTGGCCGTGGAGATGACACTCCGCTGCCGGGATTCGAGCAGGATCC
>JAXDIO010000390.1:0-14057 GCA_034663965.1 Thermoanaerobaculia bacterium
GTCATGCGGCGGGAGATCGGGTCCATCTGCGTGTCCTTGATCATGGCGTGGCGCTGCTGATCGCTGCCGGCCATCTTCAGCAGGAAGATCGAGCGGATGCCATGCTCGCTCTTCTGAATCAGATCGACGACCGCCTTCCGCTCGACGGTGATCGCCACCGGCTCTTTATGACCGCCATAGACGACCGCCGGGATCTTGTTCTCCTGACGCAACTTCTTCGCGTACTCTTTTCCCGAGCGCTCGCGACGGGTAACTTCGAGGGTGACCTCAGCCATGATGCAGAAACTCCTTTAGCAGTTTGGACAGCGAAACGATGTTAAGCCGTTGATGTGGCAGTTCATTCCCGGGGGTGGGGTGTAGGGAGTGGGGCGTGGGAGAACGAAACTCGGACTGGTTCTTTCTCCCATTCCCCACACCTAACTCCCCCCCCGAACTACATCTCAAACAACGAGCTCACCGAATCCTCGTCGTGAATGCGCTTGATGGCCTGCGCCAGCAGGTCGCCGACCGACAGGGTGGTCAGTTTCGCGCACTCCGCCTGCTTGTCGGCCATCGACATGCTGTTCGTGGCGATGACGTGCATCAACTGCGAGTTGTTGATCCGCTGGATGGCGGGACCGGAGAGCACCGCGTGCGTGCATGACGCCGAGATCGAGCGCGCCCCTTTCGCAAGCAGCGCGTCCGAGGAGTGGATCAGCGTTCCACCGGTGTCGATGATGTCGTCGACGATGAACACATTCCTGTCTTCGACCTCACCAATGATGTTCATCACCTCGGTCTGATTCGCGCCGGTGCGGCGCTTGTCGATGATGGCCAGCGTCGCGCCGAGGCGTTTCGCGTACGCCCGAGCGCGCTCGACGCCGCCGGCATCGGGCGAGACGATCGTCAGATCTTCCAGGCCGAGGTCGCGCAGGTGGCGAACGATCACGGGAGCAGCGAACAGGTGATCGACGGGGATGTTGAAAAAGCCCTGAATCTGCGACGCATGCAGGTCGAGCGTCAGCACGCGGTCGGCGCCGGCTGCGGTGATTAGGTCCGCCACCAGCTTCGAAGTGATCGGCACGCGCGGTTTGTCTTTCCGATCCTGTCGCGCATAGCCGTAGTACGGCAGCACGGCCGTCACGCGGCTGGCCGAGGAGCGCTTGAATGCGTCGAGCATGATCAAGAGCTCCATCAGGTTGTCATTCACCGGCGGCGCCGTCGGCTGGATGACGAAGACATCCGCGCCGCGGACGTTTTCGTCGATCTGCACGTAGTTCTCGCCGTCGGAGAAGCTGTACAGCGAGACATGCCCGAGCGCGATCTCCAGCAACGCGCAGATCTCCTGCGCGAGCGCTGGATGGGATCGGCCGGTGAAGACCTTCAGAGGACCGTACAAGCGGCGCGATTATACCGATCGCGCGCCGAACTTCCGGAATGCTCCGGAAGACGGTGCCGTTAGCGCACACGATCATGAGAGGAACACACGGGTGGGCTGAAGTTTCGCGCGAGCGCAAGCGCGAGATCATCGATGCCATCGTCGCGAACACACCGACGACGGGACCCGTGCATGCGGAGCTCGACCTCACCGATCGCTGCAACGTGGCCTGCTACTTCTGCAACCAGCAGGACCTCCGCACGAAGGACCAGATTCCTTTCCAGAAGACGACGGAGCTGATCGACGAGCTGGCCTCGACCGGTCTCCGCTCCGTGCGCCTCTCCGGCGGCGGCGATCCGCTTTTTCATCGCGAGATCAACGACGTCCTCGCGCATCTCGCGAAACGCAGCATCGTCGTCGACAACGTCACCACCAACGGCGTCGCGCTGAGCCGCGAGATCGCCGAGTACCTCGTGCAGAACAAGGCCCGCGAGGTGATCTTCTCGCTCAACGCGGTCGATGCCGCCGACTACGCCCGCATGATGAAGGTGAAGCCGGCGCTGTTCGACAAAGTCCTCACCGCGATCAAAACGCTCGTCGAAGTGCGCGGCGATTCCATCTATCCGTCGATCGTGACCCAGTTCCTCCTCGACCGCTCGAACGTCACGCGCGTGGTCGAGATGTACGACCTCGGCCGCTCGCTCGGCGTCGACCGCATCGCCATGAACGCCGTTCTCGAAATCCCGCGCGAGCGCATCGACCGCGAGCTGTTGCTCCGCCCCGAGGATGCCGAACTGGCCGAGCCGTACGTCGAGGAAGTGATGCGCAAGGATGCGGACATCGGCCTGCTCCAGATCGACTTCGCCGTCTACGGCTGGAACACGATGATGAACGCCGTCCGCGAGCGCGTCGGCGTCGTTCCAACCAACATGTACCCGGTCGCGCCGTCCTTCAAAGATCGCAACGACGGCTGCTTTTTCGCCTGGTACACCGCGGCGGTCACCGGCAACGGCGACATCCGCCCCTGCTGCCTGCTCCTCAATCCCGATGTCCCGCCACTCGGCAACATCCACGAGAAGTCGATGTCCGAGCACTGGCGCGGCCCTGCCTTCCAGCAGATGCGCGACGAGATGCGCGAAGTCCTACTCCGCGGAGGCAAAGTCGAATACGACCCGAAACGCTTCAAGATCCTGAAAGAAGTCTGCGTCAAGCCCGGCCTCTGCTGGCTGAAGAACATGTATTTCATGGTGGACGACGAGTTCTACGCCGAGCTCGATGCGAAGCTGGAAGCCGTCCGCAAACGCGAAGTGCGCTGGATCGGCACTCCGAAGCAGATCAAACGCCGCGCCGACGTCTTCCTCTACGATCACCCGAAAGTCAAAGAGTTCATCAACACCGACCACTGGCGTCGGACCTACGACTGGCTGCGCGACTCCTCGCGCCCGCTGCGGAGAGTCCTGAAACGCCACCTCCGCATCAACCTCACCGACGCCGCGTAGTACAATCGCCCCCCTTCCTGATCGCGCCCATAGCTCAGCTGGATAGAGCGTCAGCCTCCGGAGCTGAAGGTCGTAGGTTCGAATCCTACTGGGCGCACCAAGCTTTGTTTTGGGCCTGCGCTATCCTAGGCGCCGATGACCGCTTCTCTGCCGCAGTCACATCACGATTACACGTTTGCGGACTACCTGGTTCTCGAGCGTGACAGAGAGGTCAAGCACGAATTCGATGCTGGCGAAATTCTGGCGATGCCCAGCGGGACCGCCCGGCACAGCGCACTGGCCGCGAAGATCGTCACGGCAATGGGAACCACGCATGCGCCCGGCTGCACCGTGTTTCAATCCGACATGCGTGTTCGCGTCGTCGCGACCGGCCGCGCAACCTATCCAGACGTCTCGATGGTCTGCGGTCCGATTGAATACGATCCGGAGGACGCCGCGCGCACCACGATCACCAATCCAGTGCTGCTCGTCGAGGTCCTCTCGGTCACGACCGAGAAAGGCGATCGGGGCAACAAGTGGATGCACTATCAGCGCATTTCGTCGCTTCAGGAGTACGTCCTGGTGAGCCAGGAAGCTCGTGTCGAGATCTTCCGCCGCGGGCTATCGGGTATGTGGGAGTACGTCGAGGTGCGAGAAGGAAGAGTTCACCTCGCCTCCGGGCCGACCCTCGATCTCGCCATGATGTACGCCGATCTTCCGCTCTGAATGAACGAGACCGACAACGATGATCGCGGTCAGTATCTGCGGCCGATCAATCGCTACATCGGCACGGACCGCAGTGCGAGGAGCTTCGATTCGACGATGAGCGTCAGATCGCGGTCTTTCGAAAGAATCAGCGCATCGTGATTCGCAGCGAGGTTTGCGATCACGCAGTCGATGGTGGATCGGATCGTAATTCCGCGCGCACGCAGGCGGCGGAACAAGTCGGCCGCCTCGAGATAGGTGTCCGGCTCCTTTGGCGATAGCCAATCCATTTCGCGAAAGTGCCGTTCGATACTCACACGGCTCTTTGACTGCCGCAAACCCTGCAATACCTCGGACACGATGAGACCGCAGGTGACAACATCCGCCTCTTCGCGGATCAGGCGCGCGAGCGTTTCGGCCTGCGGGCTGGGATGCCCGTTAAAGAAGTCGACCCAGACCGAGGTGTCGACCAGGATTCTCATCGGCGTTTTCGGAGATCGTCGACGTTGCCGGTCCACTCGACCTTGCCGCGAAGATCGAGAAGCTGCCGTCGCCGCTTGGCGCGGGCGAAGCGGCGGAGCGCCTCATTCACAACCTCCGTCTTCGTCCGCCCTTCAGCAACCTTCATCGCCGCTTCAAGCGCGACATCATCGAGATTGAGCGTTGTTCTCATGCGTCTGCACTCCGGTACATATCGTAACGCGATTTGTATGCGCGTTCGCGCATCACGGACATTGACGAATATCGGGCACGACCTCAGCATTACGCTTGCGCAATGGCTGCACCCCAGAGCGACGACGCGCATCCTTTGAAATTCCGCATCCTTCGCGCCGTCCCGGTTCTCATCATCCTCGGGTTGCTCGTTCACTTCCTGCTGCCGCGGCTGGACACGATCGAGGATTCGCTGGCGACGTTGCGGACGCTCAAACCATGGGCGATTGGGTTGAGTTTGATCATGGAGGTGCTCAGCTACGTCGCGAATGGGGCGTTGCTGCAATCGGTCATTCAGATGGCGGGCGAGCGGATGTCGTGGCGGCGGGCGGCGGCGATTGAGATCGGGGCCGGGTCGGTGGCGCTGGTTGCGGCGGGGGCGCTGGGGTTCGGGGCGGCGATTTACAAGTGGACGACGAAGCGCGGCGTGGATGCGGACGCGGCGCTGCTGGCGAGCTGGTTGCCGTCCGTGTTTGATGCGGCGGCGTTGGTCGTATTCGCGCTGGTGGGAGCGATCGAGTTGCTTCACCTCCATCAGCTTTCGCGCGTGACGGTGGTGGCGTTGTCGGTCGTGGTCTCAGTGCTGACAGTCGTCATCGGCGGAGCGATTGCGCTTCTTGCGCGGAATGATTGGCTTCGCGCGCTCGCAAAGCGGTCAGCGCGGTTGATCAAGCGCTTCCGGCCAAAGTGGAATGACGCGGGGCTAATCGCCGCGGTTGAGACCACGTCGGAGATGTGGGAGAAGATGCGCGGCGGCGGGTGGGTGCGGCCGGCGTCGTGTTCGATGATGGTGCTGACGTTCGATCTCCTTTGTCTTCGCTACGCCTTCCTCGCGGCGGGGCATTCGCTCCACCTCTCCCTGCTCCTCGCCGGCTACGGCGTCCCGCTGCTCCTCGGCCGCGCCAGTTTTCTGCCGGGCGGAATCGCGGTCGTGGAAGTGGCCATGACCGCGTTGTACGGCGGACTTGGCGTTCCAGCCAGCGTCGCCGTCGTGGCGGTCCTCACCTACCGGCTCATCTCATTCTGGCTGCCGGCGCTGGCCGGGATCCCGATTGCCGTAACGCTCCAGTCGCCGCAGAAACGTTGAGCGTGTGCGGGGCCGCTCGGCGGCCCCGGACGTTTTTCAATGCGCGCGCGCACTTGCGTTGCGATTGTCGGACGCTGCCTGGTCTCGAGAGCGGGGGACCACGCAAACGTGGTCGCCCTGAAAGGCGTCCCGCCATACATAGCCAGGCAGGCAGGTGTCACGGCCGTACGCGCCGCCTGGATCGCGACGGGAAGCGGCAGTTGCGTTTTCGTCTGCGGTCCGCTGCCGAACATCAGGCGCCACGCACACGTGGTCGTCGTGGCGGGCTTCTCTCCATGCGTAGCCGGATTGGCAGCGGTCCGTCGGAGCTCGATTCGTTTGAGCGGCCATGAATCCGCCGACGAGGGCGCCGAGGAGTTGCGTTCCCGCGGTTGACGACGCGCGCGACTGAGTCCTCGGCGTCTGCTGATTGGCCGCGGGGTCGGCAGTTGCCGTCGTCGATGAAGGTGCGGCCTGCGGCGGAGCGGTCGGCGGAACCTGCGCCACAACCGGTGGCGGGGTGGCGGCGTCGGCCAGTTCCACATTCCAGGGATGGTTCCACTGCTTGAAGATCGTCTTGACGTACGTGATGCTCAGGGCCGTGGTGTTCGATGCGTCGTCGCGAAGGATGAGACCGACGATACCCGAGGGCGCGATTAGAGGTCCGCCCGAGGAGCCGGGGAGAATTGACAGCGTTTCTACATTGAGCACACCGTCGATGATTTCCTCGTTGGCGATGCGGCCCGGGCTTACCGGCACATTCCAGTTGCCGGTTTTGCCGACATACCAGACTTCGGTGCCGAGTTTTTGATGTTCGTTCGTTCTGCCGAGACAGTGCTTCTTCCACTCGAATCCCTGCGGCGGCACGACAGTCAATACGGCCAGATCGTGGGCGATGTCATGCGTGCCGATGATCGTCGCGTCGACACTGGTCCCCTGGTGGTCGTAGAACTGCACCTTCACCTTCGGCGCCGCAAGGTCCCCGCCCTCAGGCGGCGCGACGACGTGGTAGGCCGTAGCGACGTAAAGTGCTCCGCTGCGCTCGCCCACAATGAAGCCGAAGCCGTTTTCCGTGTGGTCCGCGGAGACGGCCTCGATCTTGACCACATTCAACTTCAGGCCGTCGGCCATGTCGTGGCCGGGTGATTGCGCCAACGCCTGCCCCGCCATCAGCGAAATCGCGGCGATCGCCACAAACAGTGTTACTGCCGAAAAATCGTATTTCGAACGCTCCATATCAGCCCCCATAAGAAAACGATTGCACTCCAGAAAAACGCCAATGACTTTTTGTTGTAGAGATACTCGAGGTACGAAGGCGCGATCTCGGTTTTCGTCGTCGAATCTCCGACGCGGAGGGCCGATACGGCGCCGTTGACGGTCATGTGAATCAGGCCCTTGTCGCCTTTCGCGTCGAGGACCGCCTCGGACGTGTTCGGCATTGTGAGAAGGTCGCCTTCGCGCAGTTCCAGGACGGGCCAATTCGTGTCATTGAAGCGTGCGGTGCCGCTCTTGATCCCGGAAATGGTCTGTCGCTCTCCGGTACCCTTCAGCTCTTCGCGCACAAAACTCAGGCTCGCTGCTTGTGGGCGGCCGAGGGACCATGGGGCGGGTTGATGAACGGTCAATTGAGAGGGAACGGTCTGCGGCTTCGAGACCGCGAACTCGACGGTTTCAGGGATGTCGATGTCATAGGTGCCGTCAACCGTCGTTTCGCCCGCGCGCGGGCCGGCGGTCACCTTGACTTTGCCGGTCACGGTGATCTTCCCCGTGATCTGCGCTTTGCTGGCGTAAAGGTCCACTTCGTCCGCATCGGTAGAGATCTCGACGGTGCCGTTCTTCTCCACTACGAGCGTCTGCAGGTCGACCTGGCCCCCTTTGCTCGTGTCCAGTTCGAACCAGGCATCACCCGATGACTGATCGATTGCCAGTCCGAGGTTGGGAGCATTGATCTTCGAAACGCGCTCGAAGTGCATCACCTTCGAATGAAACGCGCCGTCGATGCGCCACTGTTTGGCGAGGGTCGCGGTGACGCTGTCGGTATCGACGGTCATCGAGATGTTCGTCCGAGGAATCTTGAGACTCCAGAGGATGCCCGCCACCACGATGCAGACGACCGCGACGACGGCCGGCAAGAGCCAGGAACGGCCCTCTTTCTTCGGAGGCCTCGCGGAAAGGAGACGCGAATACGCGTCGATCTCTTCGATCTCCGGACGGAGCTCCCGCGCTTCGACGCCGTCGAGCAGCCGCCGCACGACGGCGGTAATCCGCTCCTCGCGCCGGATCGCGAGCTGGCTGCCGAAGTCAGCGCTCATAGCGACGGGATCTCCAGACGCAGCTTCAGCGTCTCCCACGTCGTGCTCCCGCCGGACTGCGCCGCGGTTTCCAGGCAGTGAACGCCGGGAGGAAGTGCGGCCAGCTTGATGGCGATGGGCCAGCTCGCCGTGACGGGATGTTCAATCGCGTTCTGCCATGGACCGAAGGCCTGGCACCCGTCCTTCTGCGCCGGCGCCCAACGCCACTTGACCACTTGTGCGTCGAACGAAGCCTCGATGGTGAGGAACGGAGGCGCGGGAGTGACGGCCTTGTCCTGCGGCACGACGCGCAGCGGGACGAGTGTCTTAGCATTTTCGGCTCCCTTCCAGCCGAAGATGCCGATCCTGCTGTCGCTGAGGTTTTCGCGCAGCAGGACGTCGCGGACGGGCCACACCATGGTCGTGCCGGCGGCCAGTCCGGCGTCCATCCGGTAGTAGGTCTTGGGAGGGATGGCTACGGCGCGGACGTTGACCGGCTCTTTTTGTCCCGGCGCCGAAACCTGGAGTTTGACCAGGGGGTTCAGGTCGTAACGGATCTTTCCGAGGCTGAAGGACATCGCCGTGAGGCTGTGCGCGCCGACGTTGGCGACATAGAGCCCTTCGCAGCGGTCGCCGCGCTTCTGGTACCCGGACTGGCTGTCCTGCAGCGGCGGAAGGCCCTTACAGTTCGTGCTCTGCGCCGCGGCGATCGTGGCGCAGAACGCTGCGGTGACGAACGAAATGACGACTGAATGCCTTGACATGATCGAACCACCTCCGGATTTTTTAGGGGAATCCGGAAAGGTAGTGATCGGTCAGCGAGATTCGTTTCAATCCGCAGATGATGCAGATGGGACTTGGATCGCGTTTTGGAAAAGGATTAGGGGTTTGAGATAGGTCCCCCGGCTGAAGACCGCAATGACATTGACTTAAGCATTACGCGAGGGTTTTGCGGTTCGGCGGCGAGGACGCCAGGGCTCCGTCAGCAGGCCGACCGAACGAATCAATGTTCCGTCGCCGGTCCCTCGGCCGCGTTCACGTCCGGCACCGTGTGGCCGCGGTGGCAGGTGTTGCAGGTGATCATCTGGCCGTGCGGGTTGACGGCTTTCGCGATCTGATCGTTGGCGCCGCGGGTCATGCGCATCATGGCGCGGGCGACGTTCTTTTCGGGTTTCGCGTCCGAGGCGAAATCGAGTTGCTCTTTGGAGCCGGGCGGATTGGAGACGTGGCAGTGATCGCAGCGCGTGCCGAGAGCTTTGGCGAATCCGCGCATGTTGGCGATCAGTTCATCGTGGCTGATGTTGGACGGAAAGACCTGGAGATTGTGAAACTCGCCGGTGTCGGCGGCGCGTGATGCCTGCGCTTTTTGTTGCTGCATGGCCGCACAGGCCGCGAGAAGAAGTCCGAGTCCGAGGGCGAGAGTACGTACGACGTTCGACATACCGCGAGTTCCTCCGGCCGGCGATTCTGCAAAAGCCGCGCGCGAAAGGCAAATACAGCTCTTAGCTCTTAGCTGTTAGCGCTCTCAGGAAAGGCGGAGAGCGGCTCGACACGCGATCTCCCGACAGCCGACAGCCGACAGCCGACAGCGGACAGCCGACAGCGGACAGCCGACAGCCGACAGCCGACAGCAAAGGCTAAGAGCTAAGAGCTAAGAGCTAAGAGCCAAAAAGCTACCAACCGATCCCATAGTCCTCGCCGTGATTGCTCGATCCGCCCCAGAGCGTTCCGTGCGCGCGGTCGATCATGATGGCGTTGATGGGACCCGAGGTGCGGTCTTCGAACGTCATCGTGTAGCCCATGCGGCGCAGTTCGCCGCGAACCCAGGGCGGTTCGGCGGAGTTGAGGAGGATGTTGCCGGGCTTGATGTCGTGGGCGCCGAAGGAGCTGTGCATCTGGAAGCTGTTGATGTTCGGCGCTTCGGTCGCTTCCTGGATGGTCATGCCGAATTCGACGACGTCGAGGAAGAACTGGAGCAGGTTCTGATCCTGGCTGTCGCCGCCCTGGACGGAGAAGACCAGCCACGGCGCGGCGTCTTTGAACGCGAGCGTCGGCGTGAGCGTGACGCGCGGATGCTTGCCCGGCGCGACGACGTTGTACGGACCTTCAGCGGGATCGAGGACGAAGCTCTGCATCCGCTCGCTGAGTCCGACGCCGGTGTTGCCGGCGACGACGGCCGGCAGCCAGCCGCCGCTCGGTGTGACTGATACTGCCCACCCTTCCGCGTCGGCTGCTTCGACCGAGGTCGTGCCGGCGTAGAAGGTGAAGAGATAGTCGTCGGAGAGCGAAGGGGTGGCTCGCAGAAATTCGTTGCGGCGAAGCGCGCCCGATTCCGGCGTGCCGGCCGGCTTCGGTGCGGGCTTGGGTGCGTCCCAGTTCTTCAGGAGATCCGGATACGGATTCACCGTGCGCTGATACGGATACGGATCGCCCGGCTTGATCTTCGGATCGTTGTGATCGGCGTTGATCAGTTTCGCGCGCTCCTTCGCGTAGTCCTTAGAGAGAAGGCCGAGGACCGGTTTCGGAGGATCGACGTAGATGTCGCCGTAGTAGAAATCGCGGTCGGCCCAGGCGAGGCTCATCGATTGGTAGACGGTGTTGATGTAGCGAGGCGAGTTGTAGCCCATCGACTTGAGATCGAAGTTCTCGAGAATATTGAGCGCCTGCAGCATGGCCGGGCCTTGCGTCCAGACGTTGAGTTTGTAGACGTCGATCCCTTTGTAGTTCGTGGAGACCGGCTCTTCAATCCGCACCTTCCAGTTCGCCAGATCCTCCTCGGTGAACAGGCCGCCCTGCTCGCGCGTGCCGCGGACGATCTCCTTGGCGATGTCGCCTTTGTAGAAGCGATCGTAGGCGGCGTAGATCGCTTCCTTGCGCGACTTCCCCTTCTTCAGCGCTTGCTGTTCGGTGTCGACGAGTTTGCGGAGCGTGGCGGCGAGGTCGGGCTGGCGGAACATCTCGCCGGCATAGGGGCCGGGATGTTTGGCGTCGTCGGCGTGGACGAAGAAGACTTGTTTTGAATACTTCCAGTTCTTCAGTTTGTCTTTGTTGCGGTCGATCGTGCCGGCTGACTGCCCTTCGATTGCGTAGCCGTCGGCCATCTCGATGGCCGGTCCGAGGACGTCTTTCAATGAGAGGCGGCCGTATTCGGCGACCATGGTCATGATGCCGCCAGGGGTTCCGGGAGTGACGGCGGCGAGGACGCCTTCATCGGGCGGATGCGTGAAGCCTTTCCCTTTGTAGAACTCGGGCGTGGCGCCGGTCGGAGCGACGCCGAGGGCGTTGATGCCGATGACTTTTTTCGTGTGCGGATCGTAAATGAGAGCCTGCGTCTCGCCGCCCCAGGAGAGCGTGTCCCACATCGTGCAGTCGGCAGCGATCATGGCCGCGGCGGCATCGACGGCGTTGCCGCCTTTCTGAAAAATCATCGCGCCGGCGGTGGCGCCGAGCGGCTTGCCGGTGACGGCCATCCAGTGCGAGCCGTGCAGCGGCGGCTTCTGCGTGCGCATCAGCGTCTGCTGTGCGGACGCCGAGGCGGCGAGGAGCGTGAGAAGAAGGGCGATGCGCGTTTTCATCGCCGCGTATCGTAGAACAAGGAGCAGAAAACCTTTTCAGGGCTTACGGCGCGACTTCGATCAACTCGAATGATCCCGGCAACACCGGCGGACGGGGGCGCGGATTTTTTTCCGTTGGCGCGGGGGCGTCGCCGAACTTCGCCGCCGGCAGGAAGATGTGATGCGTCTTCGTGTCGAGCGCCATCGTTCGTGCGCTGCGTTGCGTGGCCACGTTGTCGACGACGTCGTATTTGTCGGGTGACGCCTCGTGGACGACCGTCAGCGTCGCGCTCTGGCCATTCGAGGCGAAGGCGAGCTGGCGCTCGTCGTCGAATGCGGCGGCGTCGGTGCCCTTTCCGGTCGGCACGGTCGTGACGACGTGACCGTTCGTCGAGTCGACGACGGCCATCATCTCGTTCTCGCAAACGGTGAAGAGACGATGATGCTTGCGGTCGATGGCCAGTCCGCTCGGCGATTCGCACGGCGCGAGTTTCCAGCGTGCCGTAACGACGTTCTTCTTCGCATCGATTGAGACCAGCTCGCTCGTATCTTCGACGTTGACGAACACCCGGCCCGCGCCATCGCTCACACCGAACTCCGGCTTGCCGCCGAGGTCGATCGTGGCGACGACTTTGCCGTGCGTGTCGAATACGGTCGCGTTCTTGCCGCGGCCGTTGAACGTGAACACGTGCTTCGTGTGCGGCTCGAACATGATGGCGTCGGGGTTGTCGCCGGTGGTCTTCACGTCGTTGATGCGGTTGAGCGTCTTCAGATCGAAGATCGACATCATGCTCACGCGGCCGCTGGAGATGAATCCGCGTCCGCCGTCGTGATCGATGGCAATGCCGTGGACGCCGAGGGTGTCGGGGATGAGGCCGACGACCTTGCCGGCGTCGATGTCGACGACCTCGACGCGATCACCGTGCGAGACGTAGGCGCGGCGCGAGGCAGAGTCGATGGAGACGTAATCCCAACCGCCGGTGCCGCCGATCGGGATGTGCCGCGAGACATGCCAGGCCGCGAAGGCGCTGACGGCGACGGCGAGCGAGAGAAGAGCGAAGAGCGCGCGTTTCATGGGCGCGGACGGTATCGCCGAAAAGCTAACGGCGCAATGGTCTCGTCGTTTAGGAAGCGTTTAGGAAGTCATCATCCGATTTGCTCGAGGCCAGCCTCAAGAAAGACGCACAAACAAGTAGAACCAGGAGAGCGTGATCGCTACGAAGAGGATCAGCGAAAGCCACATTCCGAATCGAACGACAATGAACTTCTCGCTGGGCAACCCGAGACTCTGCGAGTAGCGGTTCGCTTGCCGCTCGATGTGGCGCAACGACATACGAAGCCCAAAAGGCGCCGCCGTCGATATGAGCGAAATGAAAAGGCCAAACAAGGCGATGTTCCGAGCCGTCGCGGGCCGTGAGCCGACGCTCACGAAATACTGCTGAGCGGTGAAACCGGCAAGTGCGATGTACATCGTCGCTGAAGCTGTGTAAAAAGTGACGAGCTTGTATCCGAGTTCTGCCTGATGAATGTAAAGAGTCGTCAAGAGCTCAGCGCTCTCGAACACATCATGCTGATGCTTTGGAGTTCCTGGTGAGCCTGTGTCTGTCATAGGTTGAGCGTCGTCGACCATCGGGCCTCCTGGTTACGTCTTCACGATCCGGGTGAGGCCGACGAGTGTAACTAAAAAGAGTCGCCCGCCGTCTGGGCGGTGCCCGTGCCGGCGAGTGGTGGGGTTCGACAGTTCCGGATGAAACGGATTCCGCGCAGACGCCACTATTGGTTGATCGCAGTCAATCCGGTTCGGGGATGGCGACGTAGTCTTGCTACGGGCAGCTCTTATTTGAGGTAGCACGCTATAATCCGCCGCTTCACATCCAGAGAGGGAAACCGCGTACACCGCCTCGCGGCGCGTTGACGTGTGTTCACGAGGGAGAGGTTCATGTCCAAGGTCTTCCGGATCGTCGTCCTGGCCGCGCTCTTCGCGGCCGCGCCGGTGGCGTTGTTTGCCACGAACGTCGATCTGCGCGTCGTCAGTGTCACGGGCTCGCCGAATCCGATCACGCTCAACACCGGCAACATCACCTACACGGTTCAGCTCTTCAACGCCGAGAGCACCACCGCCGGGACGAGCCCTGTACTCACCAGCACCATTCCTTCGAGCTCAACCTACGTCTCCTCCTCGGCCACCGGCGGCGGAAGCTGCTCGCCGTCGGCGGGAACGGTCACCTGCAACTGGCCGACGATTCCGGCCTCCAACAATTTCTTTGTGACGATCGTCGTCACACCGACGGCAGGCGGATCGCTGACGCTGTCGTCATCCGTGTCAGGTGCCGATCCTGATCCGACGCCGGCCAACAACAGCGGCAGCGGATCCGTCACGGTCAACGATCAGATCGACCTGCGTATCGTCAGCGTCACCGGATCGCCGAATCCGATCACGCTCAATACCGGCAACATCACGTACACGACGCAGCTGTTCAACAACAGCACCTCGCAGGGGACGGGCACGGTGCTGACGATGACCATCCCTTCGGCGTCCACTTTCGTTTCGGCGTCGGTGACGGGCGGCGGGAGTTGCTCGCAATCCGCCGGCGTCGTGACCTGCAACTGGACCTCGATCGGAGCATCGGTCAACTACTTCGCGACCGTCGTCGTCACTCCCACCGCCGGAGGATCGCTCACGCTCAGCGCCAGCGCCTCCGGCACCGAGCCCGATTCGAACAACGCCAACAACAGCGGCAGCGGATCGGTCACGGTCAACGACCAGATCGACCTGCGCATCGTCAGCGTCACCGGATCGCCGAATCCGATCACGCTCAATACCGGCAACATCACGTACACGACGCAGCTGTTCAACAACAGCACCTCGCAGGGGACGGGCACGGTGCTGACGAT
>JAXDIO010000400.1:0-4665 GCA_034663965.1 Thermoanaerobaculia bacterium
CGTACGGCGGCGGCGGAATGAACCTGCTGTTGCGCGATTTCATCAAGCTCGGCCAGCTGATGCTAAACGGCGGAACGTGGGAAGGCCGCCGCATCGTCAGCCAGGAGTTCGCCGCCCGCGCCGGCTCGCCGCTCTACCACCTGCGCAACATCGATTACGGCTATCTCTGGTGGGGCGAGAACTATCCCTACAAGAATCGGACAGTCCGCACGTACTCCGCCCGCGGCGCCGGCGGCCAGACGGTAACCGTCGTCCCGGACCTCGACCTCATCGTGGCCACCTTCGCCGGAAACTTCAGCAGCCGCAAAGGAATGTTCGCCGCATCGACCGACCCGATTCCTCGGATCATCCTCCCCGCGGTCCGCGAACCCGGCGACGACAAGACCGCTCCGGTCATCGAACGGGAGTACGTGACTCCGTATGGCGCGTCGAAGGACGGGAGCCGGGTTACGAAGAAAAAGTGAGGCCCTCCCCCGAAGCAAAAGGAGCGGCGTTGAAGATCGTGCGGACTCCTGTCAGCCGCGCCGCGCTGCCTCGATCGTGGCAATGTCGATTTTCTTCATCGGCATCATCGCTTCGAAGGCACGCTTTGCCTCATCGCCACCAGCGGCCATCGCCTCGGTCAGCGCGCGCGGAGTGATCTGCCAGGAAAGGCCCCAACGGTCCTTGCACCAGCCGCACTGGCTTTCCTCGCCTCCATTGTTGACGATCGCATTCCAGTAACGGTCCGTCTCTTCCTGATCGTCCGTCGCGATCTGAAATGAAAAAGCCTCGCTGTGCTTGAACGTCGGCCCACCGTTGAGACCGAGACAGGGAATGCCCAGAACGGTGAACTCCACCGTCAGCACATCACCTTTCTTCCCGCCCGGATAGTCCCCGGGCGCCTTGTGAACCGCAGTCACTTCGCTATCCGGAAAGGTTGCGGCGTAGAAGCGCGCGGCCTCAGCCGCGTCCTTGTCGTACCAGAGGCAAATCGTGTTCTTTGGCGTCATGTCGTGTGCTCCTTTTATGTCTGGGATCTTATCGGGCTTGCGTTCATTGAAAGGATTCGACAACGCGAAAGCCGTCCGAAATCATTGCGCCGCCTTCAGCGCATACGCTTGAAGAACGACCACATCTCGTCCGTGACGTCGAGGCTGTGCTGGTGCGGCCGGTGACCACTCAGGGAGCGCAGGCCGCCGGGCCGGGTGTGGCCACCGCCGTGAATCGTGAAGCGCAGGTCGCTCGCGGTATAACGTCCGGCTGGACACGATCTTACAGTGCCTTCGGAATCACAGCGAAACGCTCAGGGCGTCGGTAAACTAACGATCAGTCGCGGGATGGTCGTCGTCGCGCTCGGCGAAGTCGTCGTCGTCGGACTGGAGTTCCACGCCGTCCCGCTCCTGGACGAGCGTCCGAAGAAGCGAAGGCGTGAGGTCCGAAACCATGCTCACGGAGCGGGTGCCGTCGATGTGAAACACGGGAGCGTATGTCTTCATGGGGTCCTTTCAAGCCGGGGAAACATCAGAGAATTCCGGCAGGGGACACTGCAGTGCCTTTGCCAGATCGCTCAAGCGGAGGTGAGTCTCGTGGAACATGAGATCAAGCGACGATGGTGCCTCCCGTGTCTCGGCAAGATTCAGCCATTCGAACAACGGACACGAGAAGGCATCGGACGAGATCGTCATCACACCAATCCGAGGATAGTACGGAAGATGAGGCGGCCAGACAAGCGGAATGGCGACCTGGTGCTTGGTATCGGGCTCCAGCTGGTGGCGGCTCGGATTACGGGCGTTCTGTGCGTCACCCGGCGCGTACAGAATGGGTCGCCGCTCGAGAAACGCCCGCCCTCGTGAGGTCACGCCGAGCTCACACGTGATGTTAAGCACCCCGTCTCCCCACCCATTCTTGTTGTGCGTGGCAAGAGCGATCACTTTTAAAGTCTGAGTACCCGTCAACGTCGCAAGGTCGATGCGGAACGAACAGTCGGGTTTCTTTGCCTGCTGCATGCACCAATCGCCGATGCCGTGAAGAAAATCACGCACCTCATCCTGCTCTTTGGATGCATGCGGCGTCAGCAGAATTTTGCGCAGCTCCGTGATGGATGCCTCTGTAAGTCCGCGCCGGTTAGGACCCGACTTGACCGCTGGAATGGTGGAGTATTCGGTTTCCGGAAGATCCCAGAGGACACGGTAGTATCGGTTGGGTAGAGGCTTGTCGACCTGGAACGAAAGACGCGAATTCCGCCGCCATACGCGAAGACGGTCGCGGCAGTAGGCGGTTTCCGCGTTGTCGACGCGGGCGATGCCCTGTTTCAGCATCTGTGAAACGCTGATGTCGCTCTTTTGGGCATCGACGCCGGTGAAGTCGACCACCTGCACGCGGGGATTTTTGGGCAGAAATTCGTCGGGGAAGTCCACCTCCATCGTCACGCTGTCATACCGCTTTCCAATCCCGACGGAGACGTTCTCCGAGGAATCGTTCTTGTAGATCTGGCAATACTCCTTCGATTGCGACACCATCCCGACGGCAGTGAAGCTGTACTCGATATCACGTGGATTCTTCGCCGTTGCCGGGTTTGTCAGCGGGATCTTGCCACGCAATGCATACGGATTCTTTTCTTCGTCGGGGAATGAGACATTCTCCAACATGGTCCTTTTTGATTCGGCGGAAAAGACAACGTTGTACTCCTGCAACTCCGCCGCGTTCAGAGGGAAGACCCCATAAGCGCTGTAGCCCATATCGAGATCGCCGTTGGTGTTTATACTCGCGACGAAGTCCAACCGCCTCACGGCGATTTCGTATTGACCCGCAACCCATGCGCGGTGACGGTCCTGGTCCGGCGAAACGATCCGCAGAACGTCTTCTTCCTTGTAGTCGGAGGGCCCTTCCGCGCGATCCGCGCGCTGGCGAACGATGACATCCCAGGAGCGATCGGCGTTCCGGCGCAGAAGGTTATAAGAGCAGGCTTTATCAAATGGAACCTGACCCGAACCGGCTCCGATTACGACCACACTACGGTCGCGTCCATTGCGTTGCGGGATGCTCACCGTCGAGCAGCTCCGCGCGTGCTTGTGGCCGTGCAGAACGAAGTCGATCTCGCTGTCTATACAGAGGTTCAGGAAAGTACCGGCGTTGCGCATGAGGTGGAATTGATCGGCCTCCGTGACTCCACTTAGTCCCTCGGCGAGCGGAATCGGCATCGGGTGGTGATGCACCAGCGCGATCTTGTGCCAGTCTTTGTAAAAAGAATCGTCGGTCTGCCACTCCTTCGCCTTCGCTCGAAATCGTCGTGCCTCCTCAGCCGATACCGCGCCCTGGGCGAACGTCAGGACCGAGTCGGTCGGTATGTTCGAGTTGATGCAGAACACGTACATTTTCAGCGCATCGACCCTCCGGCTGGTCGTATACGTACCGAATTTCTGCCCAAACGCTTTGACATCAACCGGTGACCTTTCGAGCACGGCCCGTAGCTCGGGGTCGAAGAGAGCTTCGAAATCGCGCTCGGAAAGATCGAGACCCTTCCGTTTCACGTATCCCTTTGTTGCGCGGGACAGGAACCATCGGCCTAACCTGAATTTCCTCGAGCTGGTGATCTGCTTCAGTTCTATCGGGTTGATATTTCCTAGCACTTTTACGTCGTGGTTCCCCGGAATCACGAAAAGCCGTTGCTTCCAGTCAGACTCCGGCTCTGTTCCAAATACCCGCTTGCAGAGTCCTTCGAGAAATGCGAGAGCGATGTCCCACGACTTTGCAAGACCTTTTTCCTGCAGTTCCCAGAGGTGATTGTCAGCGAGGTCGCCTGTCACGACGACGAGATTCGGCATCTGCCCAACCACATCCTCCTCGAGTGCGCGATAGCGCATCGCCCACAGCGTTCCCTCGTCGTCGGGTAAGGGCGGCCACCTCATCTCACTCGTAAAGTGAAGATCGGAGAGATGTGCGACGCTGAGTTCTGAGCTCATCTTTCAAGAGGAGAGACTCCAGCGGCCTTCTTCCCTACCCCGGCGTAGCCGGGCCTCGAAGTTCCGCTCTCCGGCCGGCAGGTACTGAAGTTCGTGAGCGACAGAAAGCCTAGATACGCCGGCGTCGATCCATACAACTTCTACATCGACCGGAACTCGGCGGACAACATGATGCATTCAATGTCTGACTGCGGGAGGAGCGGGTTCTACGTTCCGCTCTTCCACCCGGCAACGCGCTTCTCGAATGCTGACGTGTCAGCGCCATCGGCTTTGCCTTTGGCGATTGCCTGATCGGCGGCGGCAAGCGCTTCTTCGTTCCTGCCCGCGTTGTGCAGGATGTTGGCTTTGGCGGAGAGACCTCGAAACGTCGGCTTGGTTTTGAGCGATTGCTCGACGTACTTCAACGCCTCGTCCCAATTCTTGTCGGCGGCGAATGTGTTTGCCGCCTGGAGGGGGAAGACTTCGTTCGCCGGATTTGCGGCGATCAGCGCGTCGGTCCTCGCGCGCCACACCGCCTTCACGTCTTTCACTTCGACGGTGAACGGCACGCTCACCTTCTCCCAGCGCAGATTGGCCGTGGCCGTATTCGCCGTCACCGGGTCGAAGTTGTACGCCAGCAATTCCTGACTCTGCGGCACCGGCTGCGGCTTCGCCTTCACGCGGAGCGCGTCTTTTTTTGAGTCATACGAGAACGCGCCCCACTGCCCATAATCGTTGTTGA
>JAXDIO010000004.1:0-20408 GCA_034663965.1 Thermoanaerobaculia bacterium
TGAAAACGCAACCGAAAGAAAACGCGCAACCGCATCGTGCGGCGCGCGGCCGAAAAAGGGTTCCTGAAAAAGGAGAGGTGTCATGAGACGAACGTTTTTATTTTTTGGAGTGGCATTGCTGCTTGCCGCCACTGTCTTCGCGCAAACGTCGACGACAGCAACGCTTCGCGGAAAGATCACGAATGACGCCGGCAGCGCCGTGCCGGGCGCGGAGATCAATGCCGTGAATGCCGGCAGCGGCTTCGTGAAGACGGTGAAGTCGGGGAGCGACGGCGCGTACACGCTGGCCGGTTTGTCGCCGGGCACGTACAACATCGTCGTTGCCGCGCCGGGCTTCGAGCCGAAGAGCCAGGACATTACGGTGCTCGTCGGCCAGTCGCTGGAGATGAATCTCAAGGTTTCGACGACCGCGGTCCTGAAAGAGACGATCACGGTGGTCGGCAATCAGGCTGTGGAAACGCGCACGAGCGAGATCGCCACGAACGTGACCACGCAGCAGATCGAGAACCTGCCGCAGGACGACCGCAACTTCCTCAACTTTGCCGCACTGGCGCCGGGAATCCGGATGTCGACCGACCCGCAGCGCAAGACGTTCGCGGGCGACGCGCAGGATCCGGAACAGACGAACATTTTCATCGACGGCGTCAGCACGAAGAACGACGTCCTGCAGGGCGGTACGGTTGGGCAGGATTCCAGCCGCGGCAATCCGTTCCCGCAAAGCGCGATACAGGAGTTCCGCGTCATTACGCAGAATTACAGCGCGCAATACGACCACGCCTCGAGCGCGATCATCAGCGCGGTGACGAAGTCGGGCACTAACGACTTCAAGGGCGAGGCGTTCGCTTTTTACCAGCCGAAACAGTGGGTGGCGGCGACGGAGAAGAACTTCAAGTTCTCGACGCTGACCGGGAACACGTCGTATCACCGGACCCAGCCCGGAATCAGCTTCGGCGGTCCGCTCATCAAGGATCACCTTCAATTTTTCGCCACGTATGAGGGCGACATTGAACAGGCTTCGAATTCCGTGGTGGTGACGATTCCCAAATATGCCCCGCAGTTCAGCAACTTTACCGGGAGCTTCAGCAGCCCCTTCAAGTCAACGCTGGCATTCGGAAAACTGAGCTGGCAGGCAGCAGCAAATCAGACGCTCGATTTCAGCGGCAGTTACCGGCGCGAGCACGAGACCCGCGACTTCGGCGGCACGACGAGCTTCGAGTCGGCCACGAATTACAAGAACTGGGTCTATGGCGCCACGTTGCGCGATCAGATGATTTTCGGGAACTCACTGAACGAGGCCAGCGGCAGCCTTCAGACGTTCGGCTGGAATCCGGAGCCGCAGAATCCCGGCCTGGTCGGGAAACTCTATTTCGCGCCGGGCTTCGCCACGATCATCCGCACCGGCGGCAACAGCACGATCCAGGATTTCAATCAGCGGCGCCTGGAATTGCGCGACAACTTCAACTTCGCGCCGATGGAAATGGCAGGAACGCACAGTTTCCAGATCGGCGGCAACGTCGATTTCATGCATTACAACGTCAACAAGAGCCTCAACGGTATCCCGCTGTACAAGTTCATCGACGATCCCGCGAACGGCAATACGTTTGCCCAGCCGTTCGAAGTCGACTACGGCATCGGCAATCCGATTCTCAAGATCAGCAACAACGAGTACGGCATTTACGGACAGGACTCCTGGGCCGTCAACCCCAAGCTGACCCTGAACCTCGGGCTGCGTTGGGATTATGAGTCGCACATGCTGGACGAGAACTACGTCACGCCGGCCAACATCGTGGCCGCGCTCAAGGGGAAAACGTTCCCGTTCGACGGACGCACGATCAGCATTCCGGATGAATATTTCTCGAACGGTAGCCAGCGTAAACCGTACAAGAGCGAATACCAGCCGCGGCTGGGATTTGCCTATGACGTCAACGCGGATGGCAAGTCGGTCGTCTTCGGCGGATGGGGCAAGTATTACGACCGTCTTTTTCTGAATGCCACGCTGGATGAGCGCTTCCGGCAGCAATTCCCCGTTTACCGCTTCGAATTCTCATCCGATGGACGTCCCGGCACGATCAAGTGGAATGATTCTTATGGAACCGCGGCCGGGCTTCAGACGCTGATCGCGCAGGGCGCAACACACCCGGAGATCTACCTGCTCAGCAATAACACCAAGCCGCCGTATTCGACGCAGTACAACGTCGGCTTCCGCCAGGCCATCGGCAGCTGGCTCGGTTCTGCGAGCTACAACGCGGTGCGCGGCAAGCGCGGCATCACGTATGTCGCCGCGTCGGGCACTTGCTGCGGCGCGTTCGCGCCGGGATACAACGCGGTCATCATCAATGATCCGGTCGGTAAGAGCTTCTGGTATGACGCCGAGAGCCTTGTGCTCGACCGTCCCTTTACGACCCAATCACGTTGGGGCGCGCGTTTTACCTATACGCACGCCAAGGCCGAGCAGAACGGAAACGATCTGTTCAGCCTCGATCTGCCGTCGGCGGCCGCTTATGCGCGGCATCCGGTTCCGGGATCGGAGCCGAACCATTTCAATGCCACCGCCATCGTCGGAATCCCGTGGGATATGCGCTTCAGCACCAACGTTACGTTCGGTACCGGCGGCGCTACGCCGATCACTGATTTCTCCAAAGGCTTCAGTCTCCCGGGCCGGCTCGCAACGGGCGTCAAGCGGGGAGCCGTTTATCCCGACAAGGGATACCGTAATGTCGATTTTCGTCTGTCGAAGGATTTCAGTGCAGTGCGCGGCACGACGGTCGGAGTCATCGCGGAAGTCTTCAATGCATTCAACTACACGAACCTTGGCTGTCTGAATGATTTCGTCGGCGACAACAATGACCGGACGACGCTCGGCAATGCGAACTGCGTCGTTTCCCTCGGCCGGCGCGAGCAGGTCGGTCTGCGTCTCACCTTCTAGTTCACGCATCGGGGCGGGCACGCGCCCGCCCCGAATTTTTCATGCGAACGGCTACGGCGATCCTTTGTCTCGTGCTGGTTGCCTGCGCGAATGCGCCGGTAACGAGGCAGCGCGCCGTCGCTCCCACTCCCACGGATGCTGCGCTGCTCGATGACGTCGAGCGCCGCAGCTTTCATTTTTTCTGGGATCTGGCCGATCCGCACACGCAGCTCGTTCCCGACCGCTGGCCGACGCCGTCGTTCTCCAGCATCGCCGCGGTCGGATTCGGATTGACCGCGTACGGCATCGGCGCGGATCGCGGCTATGTCACGCGCGAAGCGGCGGCGGAGCGGACGCGGGCCACGTTGCAATCGCTGCTGGCGATGAAGCAAGGCCCCGAGGCGCGCGGCGTTTCGGGGCATCACGGTTTTTACTATCACTTCCTCGACATGAAGACGGGCGAGCGCTTCGAGACCGTCGAACTGTCGACCATCGACACGGCGCTGCTCGTGGCCGGCGCGCTCTTCGCGCAGTCGTACTTCGATCGCAATACGCCAGCCGAAGCTGCGATCAGACGCGACGCGGAGACGTTGTACGAACGCGTGGAGTGGACGTGGGAGGAAGTGCGGCCGCACGCGGTGAGCATGGGTTGGACGCCGGAGAACGGATTTCATACGTACGACTGGCGCGGCTACAACGAGGCCATGATCCTGCTCGTCCTCGCGCTCGGGTCGCCGACGCATCCGGTCGAGCCGGAGGCGTGGCTGACGTATCACTCGACCGACAAATGGGGCACGGTTTACGGCCAGCAGTTCGTGCAGTTCGCGCCGCTGTTCGGGCATCAGTACTCCGAGGTCTGGATCGATTTCAGAGGGATCAAGGATCCGGTGATTGCCACGTACGGCATCGACTGGTTCGAGAATTCGCGCCGCGCGGTGCTCGCGCAGCACGCGTACGCGGTCGCGAATCCCGGCGGCTGGCGCGACTACGGTGATCGGATCTGGGGGTTGTCGGCGTGCGATGGTCCGATGGATGCGGCGGTGACGATCGATGGCCGGCGTCGCGAGTTTCATTCGTATACCGCGCGCGGCGTGGCGGAGAACGACGTCCGCGACGATGGGACGATCGCGACGACCGCGGCCGCGTCGTCGATCGCGTTCGCGCCTGAACTTGCGATCCCGGCGATGCGCGAGATGTCGACGCGATACGGAGTGAATTTGTATTCGCAGTACGGCTTCCTCGACGCGTTCAATCCGACGCTGCGCACGACGGAGCAGCTCAAGCACGGTCGGATCGATCTTTCGCAGGGTTGGTTCGACATCGACTACCTCGGCATCGACGAAGGTCCGATCGTTGCGATGATCGAGAACTACCGCAGCGAGTTGGTGTGGAAAACGATGTCGCGTAATCCGCACGTGATCCGCGGATTAAAACGCGCCGGTTTCAGCGGGGGATGGCTTTCAGGCAAGTGACCCAAATGTTGAATGTTGAATGTTCAATGTTGAATGTTGAATGCAGCCCCAAAGCCGAGGCCGCGCGCAGCCCCATTCAACATTCAACATTCGTCTTTCTGATCGCGCTCCTGATCGCCGGGTGCTCGGCACATCCAAGTGAAAACAAAGAACCTCTCGAATTCTGGGCGCTCGGTTCCGAGGGGGAGCTGGTCGCGAAGTTGATACCGGAGTTCGAGCGGCGCAATCCCAACATTCATGTCGTCATCCAGCAGATTCCGTGGAACGCGGCGCACGAGAAGCTGCTCACTGCGTATGTGGGGGAGTCGACGCCCGACGTCTCGCTGATGGGCAACACGTGGATGCCGGAGTTCGTCGCCATTCGCGCGCTCGACGACCTCGGCGGATTGGCGACAACGTCGCCGGTGATCAAGCAGAGCGATTATTTTCCCGGCATCTGGGCCACGAACGTCGTCAATGGGACGCTGTATGGAATCCCGTGGTACGTCGATACGCGCGTGCTTTTCTACCGCAGCGACATCCTGGCGTCGGTTGGATTTCCGCATGGGCCGCGCACGTGGGCGGAGTGGCGCGAGGCGATGACGCGGATTCGCGATCAGAAAAAGAGCAAGTGGGGGATTCTGATCCCGACGAACCAGTACGAGGAGGTGACGGTGATGGCGCTGTCGGCGCATTCGCCGTTGCTGAATGCGGACGGCACGCGCGGGGCGTTTTCGCAGCCGCAATTCGCGGACGCGTTCAACTTCTACGTCAGCCTTTTCCGCGATGGGTTCGCTCCCAAGGCGAGCAACGCCGAGATCGCGAATCTCTATCAGCAGTTCGCACAGGGCGAGTTCACGATGTACATCACCGGCCCGTGGAATGTCGGCGAGTTCCGCCGCCGTCTGCCGCCGGAAATGCAGGACAAATGGGCCACCGCGCCGCTGCCGGCGCGTGATGCGAGCGAGCCGACCGGGATTTCGATGGCCGGCGGAGGGAGCCTGGTCGTCTTCCGCGCGTCGAAACACAAAGAGGCTGCGCGGAAGCTGATCGAGTTTCTCTCCGAGCCGCAGCAGCAGGTGCGTTTCTACGAATTGACCGGCGACCTTCCGGCGCGCCGCAGCGCGTGGCAGTCGCCGGTGCTGGCGAACGACACACGATTCGCAGCGTTCCGTGTTCAGTTCGAGCGTGTTGCGCCGCTGCCGAAAGTGCCGGAGTGGGAGCAGATCGCGACCGCAATTTACGACCGAGGAGAGGCGGCGGCGAGGGGACAGGTGATGCCCGCGCTCGCGTTGCACCAACTCGATGCGAGGGCGGATGAGTTGCTCGAGAAACGGCGCTGGATGTTGGAAAACAGGGACGAGGGACGAGGGACGAGGGGTGAGGCGGGCAACGTAGCGCCGGCGGCTCGCCGGCTGGACCGCCGCCGGCTCGGCGGCGCGTACCGTAACCTTGCCAGCGAGCCGCTGGCGGTCCAGCCGCCGAGCCGGCGGCGCTACGTCGCGCGTCTTTTCCCTCATCCTTCATCCCTCGTCCCTGCCTCATCCCCTGATTCACCATGAAAAACCGTGAATCCCGGGCCGCCCTGCTTTTCCTGTCACCGGCGATCGTGATTCTGTCGGTGTTTTTCTTTGCTCCCGTCATCGCCGGATTTCTTCTCAGCGTCACCGACTTTGACCTCTACACGCTCGGCGACGTACACAACCTTCGCTTCGTCGCGCTGCGCAACTACCGCGAGCTGCTCGCGAATCCGGTGTTCTGGACCGCATTCGTGAACACGCTGTACTTCGCGCTGATCGGCGGTCCGTTGACCGTGGCCGTGTCACTCTTCGCGGCGCTGCTGGTCAACTCGAAACTGACGCGCTTCAAGGCGGCGTTCCGGACCATCTACTTCGCGCCGGTCGTCACCACGCTCGTGGCCGTGGCGCTCGTCTTCAAATACCTCTACCACCCGCGCTTCGGCATCATCAACATCGCGCTCGGCGCGCTGCATTTGCCGCAGCCGGACTGGCTCGGCGATCCGCATTACGCGATGCCGGCCATCATCCTGCTCGCGGTCTGGAAGGGCTTCGGCTACACGATGATCATTTTCATCGCTGGCCTGCAAAACATCCCCGAGGAGTTGTATGAGGCGGCCAGGCTGGATGGGGCGGGGGCGTGGGGACAGTTCCGGCACGTCACGCTGCCGATGCTTGGACCGACGTTCCTCTTCGTCGGGATCGTCGTCGCCATCGGACAGCTGCAGATCTTCGCGGAGCCGTACGTCATGACGCAGGGCGGGCCGCTGAACAAGACGCTGACGATCGTCATGATGATGTACCAGCAGGGCTTCAAATTCTGGCGGATGGGGTACGCGGCGTCGGTGGCGTTCATCCTCTTCCTCGTGATCGGCGCGGCCACGCTGCTGCAGATGCGGATGGGGGAGAAGCGATGACGCGCGGCGGCCGTTCGCTGCTGCTGCACACGCTGCTGATTGCCGGCGGATTGCTGACACTTTTTCCGCTGCTGTGGATGCTCTCCGCGTCGTTCATGGCCAGCGGCGAGGCGACGACGTTTCCGCCGCATCTGATCCCGCATGCGGCCACGCTGGCGCAGTACCGCGCGTTGTTTTTGCGGCTCAACATCGGGCGCGCATTCCTGAGCAGCGCCATCGTCGCCTCGATCGTGACCGTCTCCTCGGTGCTCTTCGGATCGATGGCCGGCTACGCGTTCGCCAAGCTGCGGTTCGGAGGACGCGAGCGGATGTTCGGCTTCCTGCTCACCGCCATCATCGTCCCGCCGCAGGTGGGGATGCTGCCGCTGTTCCTGTTGATGAAGAACCTGCACCTCGTCAACACCTACTGGGGAGTGATCATCCCGTCGATGGTGACCGTCTTCGGCATCTTCCTGATCCGGCAGTTCATGCTCTCCGTGCCGCAGGAGTTGCTGGAGGCGGCGCGTATCGACGGCGCGGGGGAGTTCCGCATCTACTGGTCGGTGGTCATGCCGCTGGCGCGGCCGATCCTGGCCACGCTGGCCACGTTTATGTTCATGTCGACGTGGAACGATTTCATGTGGCCGTTGATCATCCTCTCCAACCAGTCGCATCACACGCTCCCCGTCGCTCTCGCCAACCTCCTCGGCGAGCACGTGCTGGACGTTGAGCTGATGATGGCCGGCGCGGTCATCACCGTTCTGCCGGTGCTGCTGGTCTTCCTGGTCCTGCAGCGCTACTACATCGCGGGACTGATGATGGGTAGCGTGAAGGGCTGAATTCGGGCCTCAATCCACCAATCCAACCGCTCCCGCGGTGCGTTATCAGCGTGGTAATCTCGCGCGCTCAAATAAGAGAGAGAGTTTCCGCGATCCGGCAGTCCAGGGAGGCCTGAATGTCCAACTTCAATCGCCGCAATCTACGTACGATCCTCGCCTCGACCGGTGTGACCGTGGCGGCACTTGTGGTGCTGCTGCTCCTTGCGGTGGCCAGCGACGGAAGCGCGCAGAGCTGCACCGACTTCACGGTCGTGACGTCGTCGACGCCGGCCAATGCAAACTGGACCGATGTGGCGGGCCTTTGGACGCCGTCGGGCAGCTACCCCGGCCGCGACACCTCCTGCGACACCGCCAGCGATACGACCGGAACCGCGACGGTGATCGTCGTCAATACGGCGATTCCAAATCCGATTACCGGCCTGAATCTCTCGTGCGCCACACCCGGCTGCGTCATCGACATTCAGCCCGGCGGCTCACTGACGTTGAACGGCCCGGGCACGATCGGCAACGGCTCGAAACTACGCGTCAGCGGCGGCACACTCACGATTGCCTCCGGGACTCTGACGTTCCAGAACGGCGCGCTGTACGAGTTCACGAATGGCACGGTCGATATTCAGAGCAGCGCCACGATGGATTTCACCTCCGGAAGTTCCGGCGTGACCACGGGCGGCGTGATGGGCGGCTCCGGCACGCTGTCAATCAGCGGCGGCACGCTCAACATCGGCAGCGTCACCTCGCCGGGTACGTTCTCGCTCACCGCCGGCACGCTCGACGGCCCCGGCTTCCTCTCCATCGGCCAGACCTTCTATTGGGATGGCGGCACGATCAAAGGCAGCGGCGGCGCCGAACTTCAGGGCGGCGGCTCCGGCGTCCTCTCCGGCAACATCGGCACGATGCTGCTCGACAGCAGGATCTTCAACAACTACGGCACGATCGACTACCCGGCCACCACGAACATGCTGCACCTCAACAACGGTGCCGCCTTCAACACCTACGGCACCTTCAATTTTCAGGACGACGGCGACATCATCGCCGACGGTCCATCGTCGGTCGGTGTCTTTCCGAACGGCGTGATGCAGAAACACGCCGGCAACGGCGTCTCGGTGATCCAGCCGGGGATGACGAACAACTCGAGCCTCTTCGTTTCGCACGGAACGATCGAGCTCGCCGGCGCGTGCCCATCAACGTGCACCCACAACGGCAGTTTCTTCGCCGTGAAGGACACCTTCAACGGCACGATCGGAACGATCGTCTTCAGTGCTCCTTCGGCCACCATCGACGGATCGATCTCCGGCGACGGCAACGTCTCCTTCGCGTCGGGGACCACGGACTACGAAGGGTTCTTCTACTTGGTCGATGGGGAGACCTCGATCACCGGTGCCACGCTCGTCGCCGATTCCCCGATCTCGACGTCCGGCTTCCGGTTCGACTCCGGTGAGCTCGATCTGAACAACGACGTCGACATGTACGGAACGGGTACCTGGTCCGGCGGGACGATGAGCGGCGTCTTCGGCGACGGGACCTTCTTCGTGGATGAGGGCGCCGTGCTCACCATCGACGCGAAGTACAGCGTTGCCACGATCGACACGACCTTTCTCGAAAACGACGGCACGATCAACTACACACCGGGTGGCTCCTCGCTCGGCGGCCGGCCACAACGTGCCGTCCGCGCTCTGCTCTCGACCCCGCAATATCTCGAGCTCGACAACGGCTCCTCGATCATCAACCACGGTCTCTTCGACCTTAAGACGGACACACAGATCGCCGCGGGGTCTCCCATCATCGCCGAGACCATGAAGAAGGCCGCAGCTGCTACGGCGAAGTACCACCGGCGCACCGGCCGCGCGCGGACTCTGAGCAGACACCCCGTCTCGCTGTGCGGATGCGCGAATGACTTCGACAACTTCGGCACCTTCCAGAAGTCGGCCGACGCCGGCACGACCAATTTCGGTCCGCAGTTCATCAACGACGGCGGAACCGTTAAGGCGCTGGCCGGAACGATCAACTTCCAGGACCTTTACACGCAGAACAGCGGCACCACTACCCTCGGGCCGGGCGCCATCAGCGTCCAGTCGCCCAACACCTTCGACATGGAAGGCGGCATCCTCAACGGCAGCGGTACCATCACTGGTGACGTCGACAACTACGGCGCCGTGAAGCCCGGGACAGCGACCACCGTCGGCACGATCACCATCACCGGCAATTTCGCGATGGGCGCATCGCCGGGCAGCGGCGAAGTGGACATCAAGATCGCCGGCCCCGCGACAGGTCAATTCGATCAGCTCAACATCGACGGCACGGCTACGCTCGACGCGACCTTCAACGGCAGCTTCATCAACGGCTACACGCCGGCAACCGGAACGACGACCTGGCCGGTCATCACGTACGCGAGCGAGACCGGCGCGTTCACGACCGTGAATCCGCCGACGTACTACGGCGGCGCCGTCACGTACGCCTACAACCCCACCTCGTTCGATCTCACCGCCTTCACGCCAACGGCAGACGTGAAGGTCGCCAACAGCGGTCCCGCCGCCGCCAATACCGGCGCGACGCTGACGTACACCGTCAACGTTTCCAACCTCGGCCCGCAACCGACCAGCGGCACCATCACTGTCACCGATTCGGCGACCGGCGGCGCCACGCCTGTCGGAGGATCGGCCGCCAGCGATTGGACCTGCAGCATCGTCAGCGGCTCCATTCAGTGCACTACGGCATCGACGTCGCTCGCGAACGGCGGATCGCTGCCGCCGATCACGTTCACCTGGACGGCGCCCGCGTCGCCGGCGACAGTCGTCAACACAGCCTCGGTGCCCAACTCCGTCGCCGATCCGGTGCCGTCGAACAACAGCGCCAGCGTGACGACCGCCGTAGGTCCGCAGGCCAACCTCTCGATCACGAAGACGGTCGTCTCGCCGGCTCCGCCGAATCCGGTCAACCCCGGCCAGAACATCACCTACTCGATCGTCGTCCAGAACAATGGTCCGTTGCCGGCAACCGGCGTGACCGTCTCCGATCCGACGCCTACCGGGATCGCATTCCTCTCCGTCACCGGCTCGACCTGCACATCGTTCCCGTGCTCGATCGGAACGCTCAACAACGGCCAGTCTGTCACGCTGACCTCGATGTACAACGTGCCGCCGTCGTACTCGGGCGGTCCCATCGTCAACACGGCCTCGGTGTCGGCCATCGAAGGCGATCCGAACATCGCCGACAACCAGTCGACGACGACCACCAATGTCGGCGCTGCCGCCGACGTGGCCATCAGCAAGACTGGTCCGCCCGCGGTCAGCCTCGGCCAGAACATTACCTACACGATCTCCGTCTCGAATTTCGGTCCGGCCGGAGCGACTGGCGTGACTGTTTCCGACACCACGCCATCCGGTCTCACGCCGGTGAGTGTCAGCGGCGGCGGTTGCAGCGCGTTCCCCTGCGTCATCGGCGCGCTTGCCGTCGGACCTCCGGTCACGATCACCGCCACCTACAACGTGCCGGTCACCTACAGCGGCCCGTCGCCGATCCTCAACACCGCCACGGTCACCTCGGCCAGCGATCCGAATTCGAGCAACAACTCCTCCACCGCTTCAACGACTATCGCCGCGCAGTCCGACCTCGGCATCACCAAGAGCGGCCCGGCGTCGATCGCGGTCGGACAGAACATCACCTACACGATCAACATCACCAACACCGGCGCGCTCGCGGCCGCAAACACCTTCGTCTCCGATCCGACGCCGCCCGGCCTGACGCCGGTCTCTGTCAGCGGCGGCGGTTGCAGCGCCTTCCCCTGCGCGCTCGGCACCATCAACCCCGGCGGCTCCGTCGCCATCACCGCGATCTACAACGTTTCCGCCGGCTCCCCCTCGGCGTCGGTCACGAACACTGCCAGCGTCAGCACCTCCTCTCCCGAATCGAATCTGGCCAACAACAGCTCCACGGTCATCACGCCGGTATCGAACACGGCGGTCGCCGATCTGAGCATCCTCAAAGCCGGCCCCGCGCAGGCCGCATTCAACGACATCGTCAACTTCTCGGTGATCGTCACGAACAACGGTCCAAGCACTGCCACCAACGTCGTCATCTCCGATCCGACGCCGTCGAATCTCGTCTTCATCAGCAACAGCGGCGCTTGCACGACGCCGTATCCGTGCACGATTCCGTCGATCGCGTCGATTGCGCAGGCGTCGATCGTGAGCCGCTACCGCGTCACCGCCGACACCGGCACGATCGTCAACATTTCCACCGTCACCAGCTCGGCCAGCGATCCTGTGCCGGGCAACAACAGTTCGTCGTCGACGGTCGCCATCGTCAAGCCGGCAACGTGTCCGGCTGCGCCTGTCCTCAACGCGCCGGTCGCCAACACGACCGTCGCCTCGCCGATCACCTTCTCGTGGAGCAGCGTGCCGGGCGCGACATACATCGTCTCCATCACCAGCGGCGGCATCACGCAGACCGTCGCGACCAACAGCAACTCCACGACGCAGAACCTCGCCAACGGCGCCTACACCTGGAGCGTTCAAGCCAACGGGCCGAGCGGCTGCTCCGCTACGAGCAGCACAGCCTCCTTCTCCGTTTGCAACGCGCCCGGCACTCCCGTGCCGAGCGTCGTCGGCGTCACCACGACCGGCCAGACCTACAACGTCGAATGGACGGCAACCGAGGGGACGACGCTGTACGAATTGCAAGAGGCGGGGGATCCGGCGTTCACGAATCCGACCACGATCGCAGTACCCGGCACCTCTCAGTCGTTCACGAAGAACATCACCGTGCCGACCACGTTCTTCTATCGAGTCCGCGCGCTGGCCGGCTGCAATCCGACGGCCGGTTCATTCTCCGCCGCCGCGCCGATCGTCATCATTCCGGTTCCGCCGCTCGGCACGCTGAACATCAGCATCCCCGTACCCGCCGGCAGCAAGACGCCGGTCTCGTTCCCGATCCACGTGCCCGGTCTGCCCAACGTCACGACCTCGTTCATCGCCACCGTCGACAAACCGTGGCTGAGCGTCGCGCCGTCGAACGGAGTCATGCCGCCGGAAGGACTCAACTTCACCGTCTCCGCCGATCCGAGCGCATTGTCGGACGGCACCTGGACCGGCACCGTCATCATCGTCTACGGCTCGAGCGGCGTGACCGGCAACAAGCAGGCGCTCGACGTCGCGCCAAAGACCTCCATCCCGGTCTCGATCAGCCTCACCTCTCCCGTGAGTCCCGGCACGCTCACCGGCGCCTCGGCCACCGCGCTCGTGATCCCATCCGTCGGCCATCTGCCCGGCTTCAGCTCACAGTGGCAGAGCGACATCCGCATCGCCAACATCACGGCGTTGTCGAAGAAGGTTCAGCTCACCTTCAACTCCGGCAGCGCCACTTCGCTCGCGGTCAAGCAGACCACCGTCAGCATCGATCCCGGCTCGACGATCGCGTTCGACGACATCGTCCGCAACTGGTTCGGTATCGGCGCGATGAACGACTCCTCGAATGGTGTTTTGACGGTTCAGCCGCTCGACGCCACCGGCAAGCCTGACCTCAGCATCAACAAGGCGGCGGCGGTTTCCAGCCGCACCTTCAACGCCTCCGCGGCCGGCACGCTCGGCCAGTTCATCCCGGGCGTCCCACTCGCGAACTTCATCAGCAAAGCGCCGGGCGCGGTATCGATCCTCGCGCTCCAGCAGATCGCGCAGACCGACACCTTCCACACGAACCTCGGCCTGGTCGAAGCGACCGGCAAGTCCGCGTCCGTCCTAGTCAGCGTCTTCAACGGCGCCGGCAACAAGGTTCTCGATCTTCCCATCACGCTCGCCGCAGGCGAACAACGCCAGCTCAACGGATTTCTCGCCAACAACGGCATCACGCTGACGAACGGCCACATCGAAGTCGCAGCCACCGGCGGCGACGGCAAGGTCACCGCCTACGCCTCGGTCATCGACAACCGCACCACCGATCCGCTCCTCGTCTCCGGCGTCCCGCTCGGCGGCGTCGGAGCTACACGTTATGTCATCCCCGGCGTGGCCAGCCTCGACACCGGCGCGACCTGGCGCAGCGACGTGCGCGTCTTCAACAGCAGCCTCTCGCCGCAAACCGCGACGCTGACTCTCTACCCGACCGGCAACCCCTCGGCCAGCGTCACCCAAAGCGTGACCATCCAGCCCGGCGAAGTGAAAGCGCTCGACGACATCGTCCACTCAACGTTCAACCTCTCGAACGCCGGCGGCGCACTGCACGTGACGACCGCCGTAGCCGCGCCGCTAGTCGTGACCGCCCGCACTTTCAACGACACCGCCGCCGGAACGCTCGGCCAGTTCCTCCAGGCCGTCACGCCCGCGGATGCCGTCGGCACCGGCGAGCGCTCGCTCCAACTCCTGCAGATGGAAGACTCCCCCCGCTACCGCACCAACCTCGGCCTCGCCGAAGTAACCGGCAAACCCGCAACCGCCGAAATCACCGTCATCCTCCCGGATTCCAAAGTCGCCCCGAAGGTCAGCATCCCGTTAGCCGCCTTCGAATACCGCCAATTCCCCATCATCAGCAGCCTCGGACTCGGCAACGTCTACAACGCCCGAATCAGCGTGAAGGTCATCGACGGACAAGGCAAAGTCACCGCCTACGGATCAGTTATCGATCAGAAAACGCAGGACCCGACATTTGTCCCGGCGCAGTAGAGTTGAAGTTAGCGTAGCGCCGGCGGCCCGGCGGCGGTTCTATGTGGCCAGCGAGCCGCTTGCTGTCCAGCCGGCGAGTCCGCCAGCGCTACGCTCTACTGGCAATATGTACAAAGCGCTCATTGTGCCTGTTTTCGACGACTGGGAAGGCAACGCGTACGCATTAGTGATTGATCAGAAGACGCAGGATACGACTTTTGCGCCCGCGCGATAGTTCACGTTTACGCTTCGCTGATCGCTCAAGAACTGGTGAGAAAATATCAGGCCGCACTGAGCAAATCGTTGAAGCTGCGAAGGTTACTGCCAACCGCGCAGCCCAACGGCCTGCGGTTCACCCGCACGAACCGCGACGCGTTCAAGTATAACTCCGCGATGCAGCAACGCAGCGGTTCGTGTCGGGTGCAACCGCGTGTTAGGCGTCGGCGTTCTCGCCCGCGAGTTCACCCGTCCTGAACGCAGCTTCGAGTAAGTTACTGATGACTGTGAAGTGAAACCACCGGTCAGCGCGACGAATACTGTCAACCTCAGGGTCGGTGAGCAACAGATCCTCAAGCGAGCGAGGGTGGGTGACCCGATTCCTAATTGCGATGGCATCCTTAAACGCTTTCCAGCCAGGACCGTCTCGCTCAAGTTCGAGCGATGTCGGAGTACCGCGCAGGTACATTCGAAGCGCAAATACCAAATTGTCTTCAATCTTGATGAATCGCGGCTGCACATATGCTTCGCCCTTCGCATTGATCGCATATGATTCCTCGCGCAGCAGAGCTGTTTCGGCCGCCGTGAATAGGGCACGATTACGCTCGCCGGCCCGAAGTGCGAGCGTTTTCAGATAGTTCGTGATTCCCTCAACCATGCCGAACGTCGATCGGACGTAACCGCGGCGGGCGATCTGTGAATCGGGTGTTGAGCGCAATTGCTCTGATGCACTAGCGGAGTCTTGTGTCAGCTCGCGAAGAAAGGCGCTGTCCCATTCTTGATCGACCAAGAAAATCTCCCCCCTGCGACGCCTAACGGATTCAAGCTCACCGGCTTGGAGCCGCACGCGAGATGGTATCGCACTTGGCAGTCAGCACCGCGCGGCTCCAAGTCCGGTGTAGCGCAGAGTTAGGTCTCACGCCGGATTCCGCCGCAAGTACTCCCTACCGAGAAACTTAAGCTCTTCGGAGTGGGGCTCACGTTCCGAAAGTGTGCGCCAAACGTGTGGCCAAGACGGGCCACTGCCTCTTCGAAGCCAGTCATGCCCAAGAACCTCAATTCCTCAGAGTTCGGATCGCATTCCAGCAGGGTTTGCCAGACATATGGCCAAGTGTCCATGTGTTCCGTTCTGCGGAGCCATTCCATCCCAATGAACCTTAACTCTTCGTCGTGGGGATCGGTGTCGATCAACTGTTTCCATACGAATGGCCATGAAGATTCATCGGAGCTTGTGAGCGTGGCCTTGTTAGGAAACGGAACGGGCTCAGAAGTGCGAGGCAGAGAACCGATAGAAGGGGATTGACCGAGTGGCGGCGCCTCGCGTCGGTCAAGAAGAGTATCAAGCAGGTCTTGATAGGCGTTCTCCGAAATCGGGTTGGCTCGAAAGTCCAGATAGAAGGAGCCGAGTAACCATGGGGGTGCAGAAATAGTCCACTCTTCGCCACGAAGGATGGGAACAAATTTTCTTCTGGGTGTGCCTGTGACGAGTGCCCCGGTCATGATCGAGCCCTCAAATCGTACGCCGCCATGTGCTCGAGACGCCTTGACTCGATATGAAGGTGTGCAGAAGATCAGTACGAAGTCTGATCTGCTGATTCCTGATTCCATATATGCTGCCAAGTCATCGCCGGGGCGCGTCTCCCACTTATCTAACAGTGCTTCGACACCATCTAGGCGGAGTCGTCGAGCAATATCCAGAACCCAAGCTTCGTGGGCAGTACCCTCCCACGAGTAGGAGAGAAATGCGACTGACGGGCGGATGGACATGGCGTTGTGAGACCTAACGGACCAGGGTTCAGCCGCGTGGCCCGCGACGCCATGATGGCACAACTCAGAGGGCAGGAACGCAGCGGGCCATGTCGGCTGCAACCCAGAGTTAGGCCGCGGGCTCGGCGTTGTTGATGCGTCATACCGATTGGGTTCGGAAAGGCGTTCCAAACATCCCGAAGTTCGATGTGTGCTCTTGCGCAGGCGTCTGTATTGCCGCGTACTCAACATTGACGATCTCTGAGAGCCTGCGTGCACGCGTCTCTGTAGTGTTAGCGTGTCACGGAATTCGACGGCGCTCTGGCGGGATCCCGATGAGTACCATTTGATGCGTTTTGAGGACGATATCCTTCGATTCGAAGATCGGCGCGTTGGCCTCAAGAACCACCCACGCCTTATTTGTCCCGCGGGCGTTGAAGTGAGGATCAAAGTCCTTGCGATTGGCGATTGGCACCCATTGGGCTTGCTGCGGGTCGGGGTGCCTCAGTCGAAAGCGGAAGCAAGCGGTTTTTTTTAATGGATAGTAGTCCGGCCGATAATCAATCTGCAATACCATTTCGCGGCCATCCCGACAGAGCTGCTCGAAGGTGCTTGAGGTGAACTCCAGCGCCGGAGAGTCAACTTGCAAAGGATCCAATAGCGGCTTGCTTTTGACCTGACCCGTTGGCCCATAGGATAACCACTCCCCTTCGTGCTCGGTAAGTTCCAAATAGCCACGTCCGGCGTCGTTCAGCGCCACATCTTTGACGTTTATCGTGTAAAAGATGTCGTTGATAGCCCAATAACCCTGGTTCTGGACCCTAAATACACACTTGTACGGCTCCCTCGGGTCTACGATGCCGGGCGGTTCAACGGAGATCCGCGGAACCGCATAGCCGAAGATCGTCAGACATGTCGCGAGGGACGCCAAGGGCGCTGCGGACAGAAGCCATAACGGTATTCGCAACGCCAAAGGTCGCCGCTTTGCGCTTGCGTGAGATGTTGCCGTATCGCTGACACGGCTGTCGCTTGTGCCACTAACCTTGCGCTTGCGTGTCATGTCTTACGTCGCAGATGGAGACGCACCATGGATACGAGCACCCGGGCGTCACGGTTCGTAGTATACGCCCACGCTAACGCAGTGACGACGTGTCACGGGCCGTTCGGACATTGGAACAGCGCGGACATCGGTCCGGTGGCGTAACGGCCTGCTGACATCGACGGCCACGAGCCACTTCCACTGAGCGTGCAGGGTTGCGGCGCCTCATGGAAAAGCGTGCGGGCACGGAGAATGTCATTGGTCGGCCTAACTTGTTATTGAGCCCCACGCCGCCCCATCGGAAAAACGCTGCCTTGACGGATAACGGGCGAAGGGGCTCGTGGCACATAGGATCGTAACGCGCGTCTGGTGAATGGATTGGCTCATCCTGGTTTGATCATGCCACGGTTATCCGTCGGGGTGTGACGGCGAAACGTCCTCTGAGCCACCAAGGGCATCGAGAGGACTGCGGACTCCTGATGCGGCCAGGCGCAGGACTTGTGTGTGTAGATCATGGTGGTCTTGACGTCCAAGTGACCCATTAACTCCTGCACGGTCCGGATGTCGTGACCCGCGGCCAGCAGATGTGTGGCGAAGGATTGGCGCAGCGTGTGCGGCGTCGCCGCCGTCGAAATGCCCGCCGAGGCCGTGGACGAAGATCACATCGGCCATGCGATTGGCGTCGCCACAGCCAGCGATCTTGTACAGTCGGCTCAGAGGCGCATCCTTTAGTTGAGAAGCGCTTATTATCGACTGAAGTACGGCCTATGTGGCGACGTTTTTCTCCGAGTCCGCATCGAAGAGATGCATCGCGTCGATATCCACCGACATAGAAATCGTTTCACCGGCGCGCGGCGTGACCGTCGGTTCGAAGATCGCCACCAGTTTTGAATCGCCGCTGCTGGCGTAGACGATCGTTTCGTGTCCGATCGGTTCGACGACGTCGACGTTTGCGGGGATCGGTCCATTGGCGGCGTGGTGGAGATGCTCGGGACGAATTCCGGCGAGGACGCGTTGGCCGTCCTTAACAAAGCCGCGGAACTTTGTGGCTAGTGGCAACGTGAAGGATGACGTTTGCAGTGTTTCGCCGGCGACTGTTGCTGCGATCAGATTCATTGGCGGGGTGCCGATGAACTGGGCGACGAATGCGTTTGCGGGCGATTCGTAGACTTCGCGTGGGGTGCCGACTTGCTGGATTTTTCCTTCGCGCATGACGGTGATGCGGTGGCCCATCGTCATCGCTTCGACCTGGTCGTGCGTGACGTAGACCGAGGTCGTGCCGAGGGTGGATTGGAGTTTCGTGATTTCGGCGCGGGTTTGGACGCGGAGTTTCGCGTCGAGGTTGGAGAGCGGCTCGTCGAAGAGGAAGACGGCCGGCTGGCGGACGATGGCGCGGCCGACGGCGACGCGTTGGCGTTGGCCGCCGGAGAGGTCCTTCGGTTTGCGTTCGAGCAGGTGCGACATGCCGAGGATTTCGGCCGCCGAGGCGACGCGCCTGGCGCGCTCGGGCGCGGGCACTTTGCGCATGCGCAGGCCGAACTCGAGGTTCTCGCGCACGCTCATGTGCGGGTAGAGCGCGTAACTTTGAAAGACCATGGCGATGTCGCGGTCCTTCGGCGCGAGGTCGTTGACCACGCGGCCTCCGATCGAGATCGTGCCGGCGCTCACGTCTTCGAGGCCGGCGATCATCCGCAGCGCGGTCGACTTGCCGCATCCCGAGGGACCGACCAGGACCATCAGTTCGTGGTCTTTCACGTCGAGGTTGAGGTGCTCGATGACGGAGACATCACCGTAGCGTTTGGCTACTTCGTTGAAGGTCACACCGGACATGCGCTTAGGGTAACGGAAAAGCCCGTAACTGGCAGGCCGCTCGCAGTAGACAGGCTCATGCTGTCCCGTGCGCGCAAGGCGCTTCTGATCGTCCCGATCCGCGACCGGCGTCAAAGCCGCCGCATTTTGACGATCAGAAATTGCGCGATTTCGATGCTGTCGGCAGCGGTGATCTTCGCGTCGATCTCGATCTACAACGAGGCGCGCCGCTCGCCGGCAGGGGAGTACGGACGTCTTTTCGGCAGTCAGGTGCCGGCGACGAACACGACGATTTCGCGCAACGTCGACGTCATCAAGGAAGGTCCGGTGGACGACCAGCGCGCCGCCGATCCGATGCTCGTCGCGCCGGCCGCGCGCGAGCAACTGCTGCTCGCGAATACGAATGTGCCGGCTGCGGTGACGCCGGCACCGGCACCGCCGCCAGTGCCCGTTACATCGCCATCTGCGATCGGCAACGTGAGCGGACATGGAACGACGATCGTCGGCGACGGAAACGGAGTCGCGGTCGTCCGCCCGTCGACGACAACGTCCACCGCCACGCGGCCGGTGCTTTCGGGCGGGATTTTCAAGCAGCAGTAGCCGTCGCGCGCACGCGGGCTCCGAGGCCGCATGTCAGAATGCCGCGCATGTCGCAGGCGATCACCTTTGGCACCGACGGCTGGCGCGCCGTCATCGCGGACGGATTCACATTCGACAACGTGCGCCGCGTCAGCGACGCCATCGCCGTCGCTGCGCGAACGCTGCAACCGCCGGACGGCATCGATCGCAATGCGCTGGTGGTCGGATTCGATCGGCGTTTTCTCTCACGCGAGTTTGCGTCGCTCGTCGCGGAGACGCTGAAAGCAAACGGCTTCCGCGTCGTCCTCTCGAACGCGCCGACACCATCGCAAACGATCTCCTTCACCGCCTGGCGCCGCAAACTCCTCGGCGGCGTCGTCGTCACCGCCAGTCACAATCCGGCCAAGTACAACGGACTCAAATTCAAAGCGTGGTACGGCGGATCGGGCCTGCCCGAAATGTACGCCGCGATCGCCTCGTCCCTCGGTCAATCATCTCCGCGCGAGGGCGGATCGATCGAAGAGTCCGATCTGCTCGATGATTACGTCGCCGCGTTGCGCGCGCAAGTGAACGTCGCGAAAAGCGTCCGCATCCTCCACGACCCCATCCACGGCGTTTCCGCCGGTCTGCCATCGCGCATCCTCGGCCGCGACATCGCCACGATCCGCGGCGAGATCAATCCCTCGTTCGGCGGCGTGAACCCTGAACCGATCGCCGAGAACCTCGGCGTGTCGATGGATGTGATGCGGGTGCCGGGAGTCGGGAGTCGGGTGTCGGAGGCG
>JAXDIO010000058.1:0-5039 GCA_034663965.1 Thermoanaerobaculia bacterium
TGTCTGTCGTGAAAAGCGCAGAAGAAAAGAAGCACCGTTCTGTAAGCCCAGTCGCTACGATGGTTTCGACGAAGAAAACAGGGACGCGAAAGGGACAAAACGGTGCAAACAGAGAGTATCAGGAACGGCGAGCTTCCGATCGAATACACGTCCAAGCCGCTGAGCGGGTGGGGCGGGCTGAGCTTGATGTTCGAATACCTCGAACAGATCGGGTTTTGCGATCACCTTCGCGACTCGGTGAAAGAAGTGAAGACGTCAAACAACCGTGTCGAGCGTTTCGACTCGATCCTGACCTTTCTGGTGACGGTGCTGATAGGCGGAAGCCGCTTTGCCCATGTTCAGAGGGTCTTTCACGATGAAGTGGTGCGTAGGATCTTGGGGGCCAAACGACTTGGGAGTGAGGACACGGTCCGGAGGTTTTTTCTCTCACTGAGTCCGTCTGAAGCGGAAGATCTCTACACCTCTCTGCTGCAGTTTAGTAATGCGCTGCTGATCGAGCACACCAGCGAGGATGTTCTGGACCTTGATTCAACGATCCTCGAACGGTACGGGCAGCAGCAGGGCGTGGCGAAGGGATACCACAGCAGTCGCGGCGCGCAGCGCTCGCACCATCCGCTACTGGCCATGCTCGTGCGCGCCAAACATATCCCTCTGGTCTGGCTTCGTGCTGGAGGAGCATCGACCCTTCGTGGCGGAGCTGAGTTCATCGAGGAGTTGTTAGCCCGCTTGCCGGAAGGCTTCAAGATCACAGCGGTTCGTGGCGACTCTGGATTTTTCAGCGAACAGTACCTGCGGCTGTTCGAGCAGAAAGAGCTGCGCTACATCATCCCGATCCGGATGCAGCCTCCTGTCAAACGCTTCGTCGCATCGATTGCCGAGACGCAGTGGCAGAAACTCGACGCGCTGCATGACATCGCCGACGTTCGTTACGCCGGTCATGGTTGGATTCAACAACGCCGCGTGCTGGCCTTCCGAAAGAAGATCAAGAGCGATGGCTCGAACCAGCTGTTCGATGCGCCCTCCTACGAACTCGGCGCGCTGGTGACCTCACTCGAGCTCTCGGCAAAGGAATGCTCCGATTTTTATGACCAGCGTGGTGAATGCGAGAACACGATCAAGGAGTTCAAGAACGATTTCGGCGCGCGCGGGTTCTCACTCGCCAAGTTCACTCCGACCGAAGCCGCTTTCCGACTGATCAGTGTCCTGTTCAACTTGGTGTCGGAGTTCAAGCGTCATGTGCTGCGCGATCCATCGCTAACTCTCAACACAATCCGTTCACGCGTGTTCGTCATCGGCGCAGTTCTGGGTCGCGCCGCAAGGAAAGTCATCCTTCGGCTCGGAATCCGACACCCCAAACACCAATTCTCCACACTTCTTCTGCGTGCGAATTCAGCGACTTACCTCGCTGCGCCGCAGTTGAATGCGAGTGGCTAACCACCCGACCCCCATTCTCAGGCAACTGCCGGTTTCGGGTCTGTACCACACCGCGCCGCGGGAGGGCTTGTGTGGCATGCCACATTGACCCCTGCCGGTATCCGCGAGTGGTGTTACCGGCGAGAGCTGGTGTGGCACAGACACTCTTGTCTGTGCTTTCGCAACGTGCAGCGTCTGATGTTGCTTGACCTCGGCCTGACTGCGGTCAGCCTTCGAGCTTGACGCCGCGGCAACTGCGAAGCAGGGCGAGGTCGTAGACGATTTTCAGCGCGCCCGCCGCGATGAACGGCACCCAGCTGTGCGTGAGGCTGGCGATCAGCGGCATCGCGATGACCGGCGCGAGCGCCGCGCCGGTCGTCCGCGCGACGCCGGTGATTCCCGCGGCGGCAGTCCGCTCAGATGGATCGACGGCGGCGATGACGAACGCCTGACGCGTCGGCACATCCATCTGCGAAATGGAAAAGCGCAGCAGCAACACAGCGACCGCGAGCGGCAACGTCGGCATCAGCGGGATGAGGATGAGCAGGATGTTCGACGGCAGATGCGTGAACACCATCGTGTTCAGCAGGCCGAAACGCCGCGCGATGCGCGCCGCCGTCAGCGCGGAGACGCCGGCAGCGAGATTCGCGCCGAAGAAAAGCGTTCCGAGCGCCGCCGGGCTCAGACCGAAGTGCCGGTAGAACCAATACGCGACGATGCTCTGCACGACCATCCCGCCTGCGAATGCATCGAGCGCAAAGAGCGCCGACAGCCGCGTCACAACCGAGCGTGATTGCGAGACGCGAAACAGACTGCGAACAGGTTTCGACGAGTGCTCGCCCTCGATCGCCGGCGACACACCGGCAAAAACCATGGCCAGGATTCCGCCGAGAATCGCGTACGCGATGATCGCGCTGCGATAGCTGGCCACCGCGCCGAAGCCGCGCGACATCATCTGCCCGGCCAGGAATCCGCCGGCGAGCGAGCCGGCCGCAGTCGCGAACGATCCCGCCAGGTTGTACCAGGCGAAGAGCGACGTGCGGTCGCGTCCTTTAGCCGCCTGCGTCAACGCGACCTGCTCGACCGCGAGAAACGGTCCGACTTCGTTGCCGCTCGGACTGATCACGCCGATCGTCGCCGCGAGCACGAGCAGCGTGAAGTCGCGCGTGATCGCGAACACGACCGCGGCGCCGATCATCAGCAGTGCGCCAACGAGCAGCGTCCGCTTGCGGCCGAGCGCATCGGCGCGCGTGGTCAGGAACAGCGAGACGATGACATCGCCCGCCAGCGTCAGCGACAGCAGCAGGCCGATGCGATGGTCATCGAGTCCGATCGCGGAAAGATAAAGAACGAGGACGACGGCGACGAAGCCGTACGCGAACAGCCGCACGATCCGCGCGGCGAAAAGAAGGCGCGCGTCGAGGGGCAGCTTCATTTACGCGACCTGCTACGATACCACTCTGATGTCGTATGGCTCGCGATCCGCTTGACTACTGCGTTGGCTTCGACTGGGACGATGCGAACATCGACAAGAATTGGCATTCTCACCGGGTCGCCTGGTGGGAGTGCGAAGAAGTTTTCTTCAACCGGCCCCGGCCTGCATTTGAAGATGTCCGCCATTCGAATTCGGAGAAGCGCTTTTTTATCCTAGGCCAGACAAACGCCGGACGGTGGCTCTTCGTTTCATTCACGATTCGTGAAGACTTGATCCGGCCAATCTCAACACGCGAAATGAATGCGCGAGAACGAAAAACATATGCCCTCCACACTAAAAAAGATCCCGACGTTCAATAGCGAAGACGAAGAGCGCGAGTTCTGGGCGCACGCCGACTCGACTGAATACATCGACTGGTCGAAAGCGACGGAACGGCCGTTTTCGCGCCTGAAACCGACGCTTCGCAAAATTTCTATCTCGCTGCCTGAATTTGTCGTGGCGGAATTGACTCGCCTCGCCCGCAAACGCGACGTGACGTACGAGTCGCTCCTGAAGACCTACCTCGTGGATCGCATTCAGGCGGAACGTGCTGCCGAGAAACGTCCGGCGCGCTCGCGTTAAGACGGCGTCGCAGTAAATCGCGACCTTCACCAGCCCCGTCAAGAATTCGCGCTTCGCACCGTGGCTTCGTGCAGCACCATGTCCAGCGCCTTCTCCTGGCTCAGCGACATCCGCAACGCCTCGTAGCCGCCGTCGTGCCGCAGCCGATGCTTGACCTCGGCGAAGTCGCGGTCGGCTTCCTTCGCCGCGCGGCGGATCTCGGCGTCGACTTCGACGTCGCTGACGATGAGATTCTCTTTCTTCGCGATCTGCTCGAGGATCAGCGCCCGCTTCACGCGCTTGACGGCCTCAGGGCGAAACTCTTCCTGCATCTTGCGCCAGTCGATCTCCGCCTTCTCGATCTCGACGCCCTGCGACGCCAGAAAGCGCGCGTAGTTCTGCAACGACTTGCCGACTTCTTCTTCGACCAGCGTCTCCGGCACTTCGAACTCGTGCGCGCCGAGGAGCAGTTCGCCGATCTGGTTCTGCTTCAGCCGCTTGGCCTCGAACTCGCGATGCTTGCGGATGTCGGCGCTGATCGCCTCGCGCATCTGATCGATCGTTTCCCATCCACCCGTGCTCTGCGCGAATTCGTCGGTGACCTCGGGCTTCTCCTGGACGCGAATCTCTTTCAGCGTGACGTCGTGCTTGATGGTGCGGCCGCGGAAGCTTTCGTTCTGTGCATCCTCGGCGTACGTCTTTTCGAACGACGCCGACTCGCCCGTTTTCTTGCCGCGCAGCGCTTCGTGCAGCTCGGGCATCGGAGTCTCTTCGCCGAGGCGGAAGTGGCCGCCGCGGGTCTCAGGTTCGATGTCGTCGCCGGACGTCGTCATCTCGATCATGGCGAAGTCGCCTTCTTCGAGTCCGCGCTCCGTCTCGGGGCGATACGCGCTGGCCTGATCGCGCAGACGCTCGATCATGCTTCCGATGTCGGTCTCGGCGACGTCGATCTTCGGATCGTCGATCGACAGTCCGCGATATTCGCCGAGGTCAAACTGCGGCTTTACTTCGAACTCTGCTTTGTATTTGACCGGCGCGCCGATCACGAAAGCGTCCATGTGGCGCAGATGCGGTTCGCCGACGATCTCGACACCTTTATCGGCGATGGCATCCTGGAAGGTGCGCGGCAGCAGCCGCTCCATCACCTGCTCCTGAATCTCTTTCGCGAAGCGGGTGCGCACGATTCCGGTCGGCACTTTGCCGGGACGGAAGCCCGGAACGCTGGCCTGGCGGCCAAAGTCCGCGGTGACGCGCTGCGCCTCCGCGGAGATGAGATCGGCGGGGATTTCTACTTCGACAATCTTCTTGACCGGGGAGACATCTTCATAATTCAGAAGCATTCGCTGACGACCTTCGGATGGATTTTCGGCTGGATTGGTGCGAAAGGCGGGACTCGAACCCGCACGGCTTTGGGCCACTGGATCCTAAGTCCAGCGCGTCTGCCAGTTCCGCCACTTTCGCCCGAATGCAAAAAGGACCGAGCGCGCGCCCAGTCCTCGTCATCGTACTTGATTTGGTGCCCCCACTAGGACTCGAACCTAGAACCAACAGATTAAGAGTCTGCTGCTCTACCAATTGAGCTATGGAGGCT
>JAXDIO010000066.1:0-8481 GCA_034663965.1 Thermoanaerobaculia bacterium
CACTGTCATGGGAACGATGACCAGGAGCATCGCAACGGAGAGGGAGAGTAAAACCCGGGACCGGACGTGGGCACTCATAGATTCGCCTCCTGCTGTGCGCCACGGACGTCTCCACCGGGATGGTCTGCGTCGTCCGGGGCGCGTTACTGAGATTGGATCGGAACAAAATAGTCTTTCTTTGGCCGATCGGCAACATCCTGAAGGACAGATTTCGAAATCTTCTCAGCGCCTGAGAGGAAATCCGTTCTGAAGGGCGTGTTTCTCTACCGCCAGTAGCGCCGGTCGATTACTCCCACTCGATCGTGCTGGGCGGCTTCGAGGAGATGTCGTAAACCACGCGGTTGATGCCGCGGACCTCGTTCACGATGCGGCGGCTGATGCGGTCGAGCAGGTCGTGCGGCATGCGATACCAGTCGGCGGTCATGAAGTCGGTCGTCGAAACGGCGCGGACGGCGACCACGTTTTCGTAGGTCCGCTCGTCGCCCATCACGCCGACGCTGCGCACCGGCAGGAGCACCGCAAAGGCCTGCGCGATCTCGCGATAGAGGCCGGCGCGGCGTATCTCGTCGATCACGATTTCGTCGGCGTTCTGGAGGATGGCCACGCGCTCCGCGTTGACGTCGCCGAGGATGCGTACGGCCAGGCCGGGGCCGGGGAAGGGATGGCGCCAGACGAATTCTTCTTCCAGTCCGAGCTCGATTCCGAGCTGGCGCACTTCATCCTTGAACAGCTCGCGCACCGGCTCGATGAGCTTGAGGCCCATCTTCTCCGGCAGGCCGCCGACGTTGTGATGGGTCTTGATGACGGCGGAAGGACCCTTGATCGAGACGGACTCGATGACGTCGGGGTAGAGCGTCCCCTGCACAAGAAATTCGGCGCCGGCGATCCGCTTCGCTTCCTCTTCGAAGATGGCGATGAATTCGTTGCCGATCATCTTCCGCTTGGTCTCGGGATCTTCGACGCCGGCCAGCTTGTCGTAGAAGCGCTGACGTCCGTCGACGGCGATGATGTGCATGCCGAGGCCTTCGGAGAGCCGCGACATGACCTGGGTCGCTTCGTTCTTCCGCAGGACTCCGTTGTCGACGAAGATCGCCGTGAGTTGATCGCCGATCGCCTCGGCCACGAGCAGCGCGGCGACCGAGGAGTCGACACCGCCACTCACGGCAGCGATGACGTTTCGGTCGCCGACGATGGCGCGGATCTCTTCGACCTTGCGTTTGCGGTAGTCGCCGAGGTCCCATGACGGAGTGCAGTGGGCGATGTCGAAGAGAAAGTTGCGCAGAATGGCCGTCCCCGCTTCGCTATGCGTCACCTCGGGATGAAACTGGATTCCGTAGCACTGCCGCTCGACGTTCTCGAACGCGGCGATCGGAGCATTGGTCGAGGACGCCGTAGTGCGGAAGCCGGATGGTGCGCGCAGGATTTTGTCGCCGTGACTTGCCCACACCCGCTGGTGCGCTGGCGTGCCGGCGAAGAGCGGCGAGTCGTTCGCGGTGACGTCGATTTCGGCGCGGCCGTACTCACGTTCGGATGAGGCCTCGACCTTGCCGTCGAGCAGATACGCGGTGAGCTGCATGCCATAGCAGATGCCGAGGATCGGGACGCCGAGATCGAACACATCCTTCGAACAGATCGGCGCGGCCTCGGCGTACACCGACTGCGGACCGCCGGAGAAGATGATCGCCTTCGGCGCCAGCGCGCGGAGTTTCTCGACCGAGGTATCGAACGGAAGGACGACGGAGTAGACGCGTTGTTCGCGGATGCGGCGGGCGATGAGCTGCGTGTACTGAGAACCGAAATCGAGGACGAGAACGGTCTCGGACACTACAGAAGGTTCCGCAGTTCTTTGCCGGGTTTGAAACGGATCGTGTTGCCGGGCGGGATCTTCACTTCGACGCCGGTTTTCGGATTGCGTCCGATCCCTTTCTTGCGCTGCTTGACCTGGAAAACGCCGAAGCCGCGGAGCTCAATGCGCTGCCCGCGAGCGAGCGCGTTGCGCAACCCTTCGATCACGGTGTCGACCGCCTGGGCCGCCTTGACACGCGAAATTTCGGATGTTTCCGCGACCTTGTTGACGATGTCCGCTTTGATCATGGCGGCGGATTATAACCTCTTCCGAATGAGCGACTCGCAGCGACATCGCATCGACAACTGGCTCAAGCACGTCTGCCTCTTCAAGCACCGCACCGAGGCCACGGACGCCTGCCGCGGCGGCCGCGTGAAAGTGAATGGGCAGCGCGTAAAACCTGCCGCGCCGGTGCGCGAGGCGGACGTGGTCGAGTTCTACTCGGGCGAGACGTTCCGGCGCGTGGTGGTGAAGGGCGTGCCCGACAGCCAGCAGGCGAAGGAAGTCGCGCGGACGATGTACGTTGACGAGACACCCGTGCAGCCGAAGTTCGATACGGGCGGCACGGTCTATCGCGATCGCGGCACCGGCCGGCCGACGAAACGCGAGCGCCGCGAGGCCGACCGTTTCAAGAACGTGCCGCGATGATGCGGGCGATGCCTTCGTTGAAGATCTCCGGCTCCGTCAGCAACGACACGACGATGTAGCCGTCGGCGTCGAAGTCGAAAAAGTATCCGGGATGGACGACGACGCCGTGCTCTTCGATGAGCCGTAGCGCGAGCGCTTCATCGGATTCGGTGCGCGGAACGCGGATGATGGCGGACCAGCCGCCCTCCACCGGCAGCACGGACGCGGATGAATCGTTCGCGATCATCGTCTGCAAAGTCGCCAGATTCGCTGACGTTCGCGTTTGAATCGCTTCTCGGATGCTCGGCGCGATTTTCAGCAACTCCGGCAATGCGACCTGGACCGGCGTAGATACGGATAGGAAGTTGTCGGCGATCAGTTCCAGCGCGCCGATCGCTTCGGACTTGCCCGGACCACCGACGCGAATCCATCCCAGCTTGTAATGCGGCAGTCCGGCGGATTTTGAAAGTCCGCCGAGCGTGAAAGTGAGGACGTCGTCGCGCACGAACGATGGCGATGGATCGCCGAACGCGAACGGGTGGAAGACCTCGTCGGCGACGACCGGCAGGCCGAAGCGCGCGATCGCATCCTGCTCAGCAGCGGTGACGAACGAGCCGGTGGGATTGTTCGGATTGACGACCAGAATTGCGCGCGTGCGATTGGTCAGCGCGTCGTGGATGCGTCCGGCATCGACTTCCCATCGTTTGTGAAACTCGAGCGGGAAGTAGTGAAGGTCGATCAACTCCAGCGCGGCGAGATGCTCCAGCAGCGGATACGACGGTTTCGCGGTCAGCACCGCATCGCTTGGATCGCACAGCAGTTTGAAGAGAAACGAGTACGCCTCGCTCGTCGACGCGGTGATCACGACGTCGGTGGCGTCGCACGCCAGCTCGCGCGCGACCGCCTCGCGCGCGGAGTCGATCCCGAGCGGCTGCGGGTCGTATGTCGCCCTCGCCGCGCGGCCCATGACCTCGGCCAGCTCATCGAGCGGATAGGCAAGTCCTGCCTTGGTCGGATTCGAGTTCGTCAGATCGAGCAGCGTTCCGCGATACGCCTGCCGCGCGATCGTGAGCCGGTTGACGGCGGCGTTCCATTCGGCGCGCTTGGAGAACATTGCCGCCGAGACTACAACGTCACGAGCCGGCCGCGGTTCAACTCGATCGTCTGCCCGGCGATCCGCGACAGTTCCTCGCGGTCGTGCGTCACGTACAGCATCGGAACGGTGAGGTGGCTGTGCAGTTCTTCGAGGTAGCCGCGGATTCGTGATTGCAGCGGACGGTCGATGCCAGCCAGCGGCTCGTCGAGGAGCAGCAGCCGCGGCGACGACATCAGCGCACGGGCCAGTGCGATCCGTTTCTGCTCGCCGCCGGAGAGGCTGGTGACGCGGCGCGGCAGAAGCGTGTTGATCTCCAACAGATCGAGGATCTCGGTCTGCAACGCGTCGCGCGTGCCGTAGCGAATGTTCTGTTCGACGCTGAGATGCGGGAAGAGCGCGTTGTCCTGCGGGACATATCCGATCCGGCGATGCCGCGGCGGAACGTGCAGCCGCGCGCCGACGTCGTCGACAAGCACGTCATCGAACGCGATTCTGCCGGCGACGGGCCGCCGCAGTCCGGCAATCAGATCGAGCAGTGAGGTCTTGCCCGCTCCGGACGGGCCGACGATTCCGACCAGCGGCGCCGTCAGTTCGACCGTTAGCGCGAGCTCGAATTCAGCGAGCGGAAGCCGTACATCATCCAGCGTGATCTTCATGCGCGGCGCCGCGGTCGGAGAAGCGTCTCGCTCGTCCACAACGCGGCGAAGGCGATGATCGCGGATAGCGCAACCATTCGGTACGCCGAGCTGTCGTGACCGAGTTGGACGCGCTCGTAAATCGTCAGCGCGATCGTTCGCGTGCGGCCGGGGATGTCGCCGGCCACCAGAATCGTCGCGCCGAATTCGCCGACCGCTCGTGCGAACGCCAGCACGACGCCGCCCGCCACACCGCGCCGCGCTAGCGGAAGCGTGATGGTGAAGAAGACGCGCACCGGCGACGCTCCCAGCGTCTCGGCAATCTGCTCCAGCCTCGGGTTCACTTCTTCGAACGCGGTTCGCGCGGCGCGAAGCAGGAGCGGGATCGACATCACCATCATCGCCAGCACGACCGCCTTCCACGTGAAGACGACGTCGATACCGATGCGATCGAGAAAACTGCCCAGCATCCGGCGCCGTCCGAACGTCTGGAGCAGGAGCAGGCCCGTGGCCACCGGCGGCATGACGATGGGAAGCGTGACCAGCGTTTCGATGAGCGATTTTCCCGGCCAGGTGCGGCGTGCCAGAAGCCATCCGAGGAGAAGTCCGGGCGGCAGAATGAGGAGAGTGGCCATGGCGGCCATCTCCAGCGTGAATGCCGCGATCCGCCACTCCTCCGCTGTCATTTGATGATGAAACCGTACTTGCGAAAGATCTCCTGTGCGGGCGGCGACTGGAGGAAATCGATGAAGCGCTGCGCGGCCGCCTTCTGCTTCGAATCGCCGACGATCGCGACCGGATAGGAAATCTTCGGACCCTCTGCGCGCGGCACTTCGAAGGCGATACGGACAGAGCGCGAAATCAGCGCGTCGGTCTTGTACACGAGCCCGGTCTGCACATTGCCCGACTCGACGGCTGCCAGCGCGGCCCGGACGTTTTCGGTCGGAATGATCTTGTCTTTGATGCGATCCCAGACATGAAGCTTGCGCAGATACTCCTTCGCGTAAATGCCGGCGGGAACGCTCTGCGGCTCGGCCACGGCAATGTTGGAGATGGCATCGTCGGCGAGGTCGGCAGCACCGTTGATCTTCAGACTGCTGTCGCTCGGCACGATGATGACGAGCGTATTCGAGAGGATGCTGCGGCGCGACGCTTTGATGATGAATCCGCGTTGCTGGAGCTGATCCATCTTCAGTTCATCCGCCGAGATGAACACATCCGACGGCGCTCCCTCGGCGATCTGCCGAGCCAGCGTGCTCGATGCGCCGAAGTCGTAGAGAAGCGTGTCGTGCGTCTCGTCTTGATAGACGCGCGCGATGTCGTGCAGCGCGTCGGTCAGGCTCGCTGCAGCCGACACGCGCAGATTCGCCGCCATCACAGGCGATGCGGCGAAAGCGAACGACCAAAGGAACAGGAAAAGTCGTCGGGTCATCAGATCCTCAGAACACCGTATGCAAGCGTGCGATCCACTTCTGCTGCGTTTTGATCAGGCCGGGAACATCGCTGCGCAGCCAGTCGAGCTGCAGTTTGATGTCATTCTGCTTGAAGTACCAGTTCGCGCCGAGCGTGGTGGTGCTGGTTTCGTTGCGGCCGGCGTTTGTGTTCGGATCGAAGTGCTCGCGCCGTGCCGCCAGTTGCAACTTATTCTCGATGACGAATGCAGAGAGCTGACCGGACCAGCCGTTCGATTTCAAATGGCGGAGCGGCAGGCGGTCGGCCGGATCGAACGTGACCTGCAGATATTCGCCCCACGCTTCGACCGGTCCGAATTGCAGCTGCGAGTCGTAGCCGATGCCGCGCCGCACTCCCGCGAAAATGTTGTCCTTCGCGGTGCTCGTGGGCGTGGAATCGATGGCGAACTCCGTCGCCACGGACACATTGGCGTCGCGCGAGCGGAAGCTGTCGACGCCGACCGTCCATCGCGACGGTTGATCGAAGTACCGGCCGCTTACCGGCGCCACCGAAACGCGGCCGACTTCGAGGAAGCGATCGTTGTCGTTGAAGTTTTGATTGATGCCGTTGCCGTTGAAAACGCCGACTGCCCAGTTGAAACGCTCGAACCAATACTCGCCGCCTGCCTGCGCGCCTAGCTGCCGTCCCGGCGTCAGACGATCGCTGACCAACGACCGCTCGGCGAAGGTGAGCTGAGAATCGAGATATAGCTGCTCAAACCCGAACGGCGTCTTGAACTGGCCGACGCGCAGGTTCGCCGAATCGAACCGGTTCCAGTTGACATAGGCGTCGGTGAGCTGGGCGCGGAAGCCGGTCGTGTTGGCGAGGCTGCCGGCCAGCTCGAGCTCCGCGCGAAAGTTGAACTCCTCGAGGAAGCGTCCCGTCGCGTTGATGCGCGCGCGGCGCAGGTAAAGCCGGTCGTTGCCGTCGGAGAAGCGCGCGTCGCCAGTATCGCCGGCCTCCGACTGCACCTGCACCAGGCCGCCGAACTGGAGAGCTTCCTCCTTCCCTGCGATCTTGACGCCGCTCTGGCGTGCCACGACTTCGACGCCGAGGTCGCGGCGGAGTTGTTCGTTCTCGTGGCGGAGAGTGGCCACTTCCTGTTCGAGTTTGTTCAGGCGTGCTTCGATGGCGCTGTCATCCGCCATCGCGCTGATGCAGACAAAGAGCGTGAGTGCCATCGCTACCGTTCGCATGACGAAAGAAGAACACGGACCGATATATCTCGTCAAGTATATCGGTCAGCGCAGCATCTTCCGGAGCGTCTTCCACGACTCACGCGTGGCGGCGTTGCTCTCGCGTTCGATGCGCCGGTACAGCGTCAGCACCGCGCGCCCGGCCGGCGTCAGTTCGGCGCGACCGCCTTCGGTTCCACCTCGGGTCATGGCGATGAGCGGCTCGCGAAAGGCCTCGTTCATGACGTGCACGAGCTTCCAGGCGCGCATGTACGACATGCCCATTGCTGCAGCAGCGTCGCGAAGGGTGCCGGACTTGTGGATCGCTTCGAGCAGATCCGCTTTTCCCGGCCCGAGAACGATGGTTTCGTCCGCGACGACGCGAATGCGGGGAACGAGCTTCGCTGGCACGCGGCGGATGATACGTCCGCTACGACCGGCAGCTCGTCTGCGCCTCGGTCATTGCTTTTTCGAGATCGCTGCGAGCTGCCGCGTGAGTTTGCGGGACGGCATCAATCGCGGCGCGGAACGTGGTCATCGCTTCGTTGCAGGAGCCTTTCGCGGCCAGAACGCGCGCCAGTGTGTCGAGCACCATGTACGAATCGGGTCCGTGCTGCGCGACGGCTTTGCGGGCCAGCGACTCCGCTTCGTCGTAGTGCTTCGATTGGTAGAGCAGCCATGCGAGGTTGTTGAGCGCATCGCGCGACGTCCCATCGACCGCGATTGCCTTCCGAAACGCCTCCTCGGCGGCGGCAAGATCGCCGAGTTGCACTTCGGCGTTGCCGAGGTTCGTCCAGGCGAGAAGAGACTCGGGATGCTGCGCGAGAATGGTGCGATACGCCGCCGCCGCATCCGCGTACTTGCCGGCCTCTTCGAGCGCGACCGCGGCGCGAAGCGCGTCGGAAGCGTTGCCTGGATGGATCAGGATGGCCGTGTGGCTTCCGCCGGCCCACGCTTTTTCGAGACGGTCGAAGGTCGTCCATCGTCCCTTGCTGTCGCCGAACTGCGTGCGCACAAGGCCGGAGGCGGGATCGAATCCGTCGGCGACGATGTAGTGAAAAAAGTCGTAGTGCTTGCCGGGCGAGTCGACCACCTGCAGCATCAGGATCACGGGCCGTCCTTGCTGCAGTTCCTGTTCGATGATTGCCGGCGTGCCGGTGACGAGCTGCGCGTCGAAGCCGGCTTTACGCGCGGCCAGGAGCATGTCGATGGTCAGGACGCCGCCGTGCGTTTTCGGCAGCGTCGCATCCCATGACTGCATCGAGGTTGTGTTGCCGTAGTGCTGGAGGACGGTCGACAGCGATCCGGCGCCGCAGGACTCGATGCCCCAATGCTGTTCGGGGACGTTCGGGATGACGGTTGCGGTGGGACTGGCGTGTTGGGTTTTTGGGGTGACGGTGATGCATCCCGTGAGAAAAATCAGAAGAAGCAATGTTGAATGTTGAATGTTGAATGTTGAATGTTGAATGAAGGACCGCTTCGCGCGGCTGCGGGTTTGTGCGGAGCCACATTCAACATTCAACATCACTGCTGTCCGGTTAACTTGCATGGTCACTGTCGTAAGTACAAGTAGGAGCGAGCGTTAGGCGATGGAATCGGTGGTGTCGATTTGAACTTGCGCGTGACGGGGTTTGCCGTAGGTCTCGGGAG
>JAXDIO010000072.1:0-10510 GCA_034663965.1 Thermoanaerobaculia bacterium
TGTGTTGATTCCCGAGGACGCGTTCATGAAGCGCGCGCAGCAACTCTGCCGGCGCTACGGAACGCTGTTCATCGCCGATGAAGTGGCGTGCGGATTCGGCCGCACCGGAAAGCTGTTCGCGTCGGAGTACTTCGATCTTGAGCCCGACATTTTGTGTATGGGCAAGGCGATCAGTGGAGGATTCGCGCCGATGGGGGCAACCATCGTCACGCGCAAGGTCGCGAAATCGGTCGAGGGCGACGTCGGCTTCTATTCAACATACGGCTGGCATCCTTCGACTGTGGACGTCGCCATCCGCAATGTTCGGTGGGTAATTCGCAATCAGTCGCGGCTCCTCCGCCACGCCGTCGAGATCAGCGCCTACTTCGAGCAGCGGCTCGCGTCGATGAATTTCGAAGATCTGAAAAACATCCGCATCCGCGGCATGGCCATCGCGGTCGAGGCAGGCGATGGCGAAGGCTACGTCTCCGACATCGAAGATCGCTGCAAGAAGAATGGCCTCCTGGTCACGACATCCGGGAACGGGCTCACGATGTTTCCGCCACTCACGCTCGATCTACGCACCGCGAAGGCGGGACTCGACATTCTCGAGAAATCGCTGCGTTAGCGACGCGCTCTTAGAATTACGGTATGAACAAGATCGCGTTCGGCATCGGAGGAGGCTGACGAGTGCGCTGCGTTTTGTGCGCCAAGGCTTCTTGGCATCGCCGCCAATAAGTCGCTTTGCAATGAGCTCCACACGATCGTTTTTCAGAGAACGGCGAGTAGTCATGCCGCCTTGACAGACTTCCACTAGCTCTATATGTTATGAAATAACTCTCAAAGTGCTGGTGGAGGCCGGAAATGACGTTCTGCCTTTCGCCGCGACTGACGCGGCTGACGCGACTCATGCTCGTCGCCTGTCTTCTGATGTGTGTGATGAAGCCGGTCGGGGCAGCTGATCCCGAGGAGCCGATCGCATACATCGGCCACGGCGCCTTCTTCGATTCAAAGGGAAAACAGATCCCGGTCACAGCGCAATGGGTGGAGGCGACGCAGGAGTGGTACCGGAAGAAGCTCGTCGCGGCGCTTCCGGAGCAGAAGAAAAGCGCGTATGCCGGATACCACAAGCGGCTCTTCGCCGAAGTGAGAGGCGAGGGACAAACCGGGCTGGTCGTCCGTCAACAGGAGCTCGACTGGCTCCTCGCGAATGCGGCGAAGGTCGATCCGCGTACGGTCGGCAAACTCAACGCACTGAAGTATGAGCTTGAATGGCAGCTCCCGACTGAGCCAAACCGCGAGACACCGAAGCGGCTCGAGAAGTTCACGCTCGATCCCGCCGTCGAACAGAAACTCCGCACATTTGCTCCGAGCGGTCCAATCGTGTTCCTGTCGACGATCAATACCGGCCAAGCGTATATCGACGAGTGCACGGCGAACCAAGTGCCGATTCCCCCGTCGATCGGTGTCATCGACGATGTCAACGGCACCGCCGGGTGGAAACGCCTCGGGTACATACCGGCAGCTTCCCAGTTCATCACCAACACGCCGGCGCAGCTGCGCGTCTACCACAGCACGTCGCCGGAAGGAATGTGCGTTGCCCTGCCGCGATACACCGATGCGTCCTTGACGACGGTCAAGCTCGACGGTGTGATTTGCCTCAGTCAGGTCACCTCGAAGGTCTGCATCTGGGATAACCAGATGGCAGTGCCCCCGTCGAGCGGGAAGGGCAAGGGGTTCAATTTCGGCGTCAATGACGTGATTCCGATAGGCGTGCCTTCGATGCCCGGCGGGCAGTACCAGGGAGGCGGAAGGGAAATCGAGCTCGGCAGCGGCGGCGTGTGCACCGACTGCCATGCGGGCGAGAATCCATACATTATTCATCCGGATCTCAATCTTCCGGCGACGCCCACCGGCTCCGGCGGGCCGCTGATGTCGACGATCGGCGTGTTCGGAACCGACGATCTCGAGTTCGCGCCGAACCGGTACGACCCGATCGTGGGCGCATCGTGGCCGCAGAACGACAAGTCAATGACGCCTGCATACGTGCCGTCCCAATGCCTCGTGTGTCACACGCAGGGCGATGCCGGACGTTTCCCGCACCTATCAACGGTGTATCAGAACGGCTACTGCAATACGATCCTCGCGCAAGCGATCCAAAGTACGTTGCCGCATACGATGCCGCAGGGCGCACCGGGTACCCTTGCCAACGATCCGGCGGTCATCACGTTCACGAACTGGTGCGGCCAGTCACCGGCGTCGGGCCCGTCCGACCGCGGCGATCCTCACCTGACGACCACCAACGGCATTCCTTATGACTTCCAGGGCGGCGGGGAGTTCACGGCGCTACGCAACTCCGACTCACGATTCGAGCTCCAGACGCGCCAGACCCCGATCACGACGTCCTTCGTGCCGGGCGCGAACGCGTACACCGAACTGCAGAGCTGCGTCAGCCTCAATAGCGCCGCGGCGATGCGTCTCGGGAAGCACCGCGTGACGTTCCAGGGTGGCGTGAACAATGAGCGCGTGCAGCTTCGTATCGACGGCAGGGCCGCGACGCTTCCCGCGGGTGGATTCGACCTCGGCGGCGGAAACCTCATCACCGGCACATCGGGAGGGGGGATCGACGTTCGCGCCGACGATGGAACGCATGTGAAGATCACGCCCCAGCACTGGGTCCAGGAAGGGTACTGGTATCTCGACGTCGAAATACTGAACACGCCTGCGCGCGAGGGAACGATGGGAACGATCCTTCCCAGCAACTTTCTCCCGCTCGCGCCGGACGGCTCTTCGTTCGGACCGAAGCCGGCAGCCACCGCTGCTCGCTATGACCTGCTGAATCGTCATTTCGCAGACGCGTGGCGCGTGACGAATGCGACCAGCCTTTTCGATTACGCGCCGGGAACGTCGACCGCCGACTTCACGGATCGGAATTGGCCACCGGAGCCCGGCCGGGAGTGCAAGGCGAAGATCGGCATCCTCAAAGCACCGCAACCGATGTCGGCCGAACGTGCGAAGAAACTCTGCAGCGTCATCAAGGATCGGGCGGTCTTCGAGAACTGTGTTTTCGACACGATTGTGATGGGCGACGAGAGTGCAGTTCTAGCCTATCAGCGCTTGCTGAAGGCACGAGGAACGATGACCTTTCCACTCTCGTCGCTCCCGTGATTTCGGCGCGTAAGAGACGGCGGCGCGTTCGTGCGTCGCCGTTTTGTATCGCGGGCTAACCTCGTGACGAAGTTCCATTTGCATCGTGTGCCATGATTCACGCTCGGTGACGTGAGCGCGGACGTTCCATCGAATCGAGTGGCAGTGGCCGAATTCCAGCGAAGTCGATTGGGGAATCGTTCGCCGAACGCTACAATTGCCGGCCTCCAACCCCGTTCGACAAGGCTCACGTGAGAATCAGCTCGCTGCGCACCATCTCTATCTACGTACTCATTGTTTCCCTCTTTGTCGTCGCCTCGTGGCTGGTCATCGGGTATGGCAAATCGCTTCCGGCAGCAGTCGGAGAGCGGGCGCCTGTTTCGGCGAAGCAGGTTGGCGGAACCGCTCCTCTCGGCACGCTGCTTCTTCAGATCACCGTGACGCTTGCGGCGGCGCGCACGTTCGGATGGTTCATTCGAAAGATCGGTCAACCGAGCGTGATCGGAGAGATTCTGGCAGGCGTCGTTCTCGGGCCGACTATCTTCGGACGTTGCGCGCCGGATGCATCAGCGCTCATCTTCCCATCCGCATCGCTCGGAACGCTCAAGCTGCTCGCCGAGGTGGGCGTGATTCTTTTCATGTTCCGCGTTGGGCTGGAACTCGACATCAACGGTCTTCGTGGCCGCGGACACACCGCGGTGACGGTGAGTCATGCCAGCATCGTCATTCCCTTCTTCCTCGGAGTGGCGATTTCCACATCACTCTTCCATGACTTTGCTCCCGCAGGAACCCGATTCATCGCGTTCGCACTGTTTGTCGGCATCGCGATGAGCATCACGGCATTCCCTGTTCTCGCTCACATTCTCGGCGAGCGAGGGCTCAGCACTACACCGCTCGGCACGCTCGCGCTGACCTGTGCCGCGGTCGATGACATCACGGCCTGGAGTCTTCTCGCAGCGGTCATCGCCATCGTGAACGCCGGGAGTCTCGGCAGAGTTCTGGTGACGATTTCTTTGGTCGCGTTCTTTGCCGTGGTCATGACGCGCATCGTTCGTCCCGCGCTTGCGCGGCTTGGAAGTCCCATCGGCGCTGTCGTGATCCTCATTCTTGCGGCAGCGGGAGCAACGGAGCTGATCGGCGTTCACTCCGTATTCGGAGCATTTGTGGCCGGAGCGATTCTGCCCATCGACCGGGAACAGCGTCACGCAATGATGGCCAAGCTCTCGATCGTGACGATGGCGCTCTTGCCGCTCTTCTTTGCGTACACAGGCCTCCGGACCGATCTCGCTCTCCTCAGCAATTCACGGGGCTGGCTCGTGATGATCGGAGTGATCGGCGTCGCAACGATTGGAAAACTCGGTGGCTCCGCCATCGCCGCACGTCTGAGTGGGATGCCCTGGAATGAAGCTCTCTCGCTCGGAGCATTGATGAATACTCGCGGTCTCATGGAACTGATCGTTCTCAACATCGGCTACGACCTCGGCATCCTTACACCCGCGATGTTCGCGACGCTGGTCGTCATGACGATTGTCACGACGATGGCCACAGGTCCCTTGCTCACTGCAATGGAACGGTGGCTCAAGGAGCACCCCGCTCTGCGGCCTGCCGGCTCGGTTGCACAATGAACAAAACGAAAACAGGAGTCCGTCTGATGTCGTCCTATGATTTTGATTTTGCGGTCGCCGGTTGTGGACCGGCTGGATCTTCGGCGGCGATCTCTCTCGCGCAGAGAGGGCATCGCGTCGTCGTCTTCGAACGCGAAACGTTTCCACGCTTCCACATCGGCGAATCGCTTCTCTCTACGGCGAATGACCACCTCGCCGCGCTCGGTCTCACTGCTCGCGCCGCCTCGGCGGCGTATCCCGAGAAGTGGGGCGCGCGGCTGTTTACCCATGACGGTGTGAGCGGACGGGGGGTCGATTTCTCCACCGTCACCCAGGTGCGAAGGCCGCAGACGTTTCAGGTGCCGCGCGCGGAGTTCGACAACATGCTCATGGATCGAGCGAAGGAGTTAGGCGTCGACGTGCGCGAGGCGCACCAGGTGACCGCCTGCGAGTTCGACTCCGATTCCGCGACGATCGATTTCCATGATGCGGACGGAGTTGCGGGACGTGTTCGTGTCAAGGCGATCGTGGATGCGACCGGACGCAATGGCCTTCTCGCGAGAAAGTTTGCGCTCCGGCGCGACGAGCCTCGCCTCGCGAACGTCGCGATCTTTGCTCACTACAGCGGAGTCCCGCGTATTGACGGCAATCGCCCCAACGATATCCGTCTCGTGGCACGTGCCGACTCGGGCTGGTTCTGGCTCATCCCGATCTCAAATAACCTGATGAGCGTCGGCGTGGTGCTGCCGAAAAATCTCTTTCAGCAACTTCCCGCCGCAACGAACGAAGAGCGTTTGCAGCAGGCGATTGCCGATACGCCGGTGGTTGCGGATCTGATGCGTAACGCGAAGCGAGAGTGGCCGGTCCGGGTGGAAAAGGACTTTTCCTATCAGGCGTCGACCTACGCAGGCGACCGGTGGATCCTCGCTGGCGATGCCGGCTCGTTTCTCGATCCTGTTTTCTCGACCGGCGTGTCGATTGCGATGGAGTCGGGAATCGAAGCTGCGGAGGCACTCGATAGCGCGGCGAAGGCGAACGACTTTCGATCCAAGCGCTTTAAGAAATACTGTGACCGCTCGCGCAAGCGCTATCGTTCGTACCGTCGCTTCGTTGTCGGCTTCTACACGCCTGAGTTCCGCGATCTGTTCTTCGACCCGAATCCTCCGCGACAGATTTTCCATGCGGTTGTCACAGTGCTGAGCGGACGGTGGGACGCGAGCCCGGCAACGCGCCTTCTCAACCGCGTGTTCTTCGTGTTCGTGGCGCTCCAGAAACGCTTTCGGATTACGCGCACACGATTCAGCCGCGACGCAACGGCCGGTTACAACACTGAGTAACGTTGCGAGTGCGCGGTACGTGATCCACAATGCCCTTCCTTGCGGGAGGACCGGATTGCCATCGCCTTGCTCGCGCTGCTGGTCGTGGCGGCGTTCGCGAACGTCATCTTCGACGGCAGATCGCTCGTCGCGTCCGACAACCTCAATCCCCTCTGGCCGGACTTCAGCTCGCCCGCGGAGTGGCGGCGTCCCGATCTGGTCGGCTATCCCAATTTCCGCGACATCACCTCCGCCATCATGCAGAGCGATCCCTCGCGCGAGTTTCTGCGCCGCAGCCTCCTGCGTGGCGAGTTTCCGTTCTGGGATCCGTACCTCGGCGGCGGCGGTCCTTCCTTCGCCTCGATGTGGCCGGCGTACCTCTTTCCTCCGTCGCTGCTGGTCGTTCTGCTGGGCAACGGGAGTCTGATCAGGAACGTCTACATCCTCCTCCTGATCCTCTGCTCCGGCACCTTGACCTACTACTTTCTTCGTCGTCACGCGCTGCGATGGCAGGCCGCGCTGGCGGGAGCGATTGCGTTCAGTTTCTCCGGCGCGGTGATTCAGACATCGCCCTCCGTGATCGGACAACCGGTCGCATTCTTTTCCCTGCCGCTGCTTGCCACGGCGCGTCTGATTGACCGCCCGGATGCACGGCGCGCGGCGCAGGTTGCTCTGGCGTTTGCGTTTGTCGCGCTCGCGTCCTTCCCTCCGGTCCTTCTGCAGACTTTTGGAATGAGCGTTGTGTACGCCGTCGTGGCCATCGCTAAGAGGTCGAAGGAGCGTGCACGAACCGCGGCGTGGTTCGCCGGCGCTGCGGCCGTCTCCCTCGCCATCGCCTCCGTTGTCTATCTTCCTGGCTGGAAGGCCATGACCGAGATGCCGCACGTCCGCGACTACTACTCCCACGCGGCCGAGGAGACGATGGCGGTCAATCAACTGGGACAGGCTCTCTCCCCGACGATCATGGGCGGAGTTCCCATCTACGCACACCCCGCCGTTATGGGGTCGATGGGACTTCACCTTTACTACTCAGGGGTCGTCGCGCTTTTCCTGGCGGGAATCGGCGCCGTCGCGGGCGGTGGAACAGCGGTGCGCATTCTCAGGATCACCGCATCGCTTTGCGGTGCGCTCGCACTGGCGAAGATCATTGGACTTCCGCCGGTGCAATGGATTGCCTTCGTTCCGCTCCTGCGCAGTTTCCACTACGCTGCCTACCTCGGAATCGTGGTCGCGTATTCGACGGCCATCCTCGCCGCCCTCGGTATCGACGCATTGCTCGGCGGGCGGGCTCGGGCCTGGCAGGTCGGCGCCGGCGCCTGCGTGCCGGGGCTGGCGTTACTGGCAGTACGCATCCAGGCGTGGCGCCGAGGAGTGACTTTCCAACCGGAAGGGTGGCAGTGGCTCGCGGACTTTCGACTCTTGATCGTCTTCTGCGTACTGGCGGTCATCTCCGCGTGGGTCACCTATCGCTGGCCGCGCGTGCGAATCGCGGCCGTGACCTTCGTGATTGTCCTGCTCGCGGCAGAGGGTGTGCGGAACGCCAGTTACCCGCGCCCGCGGCGGGGAGACGTCTGGGCCCATCCGCCGCGCTACGTCGAAGTGTTGGCCGAAAGGAACAGTGGCGGCCGCGTACTGCCGTTGCCCGTGTACCCGGCCAACACCGAGTCCGTGTTCCGTCAGCCGACGCTGGACGTGATCCTTTCCGCCTCGACGCGAATGTACCGTCTCTACAATCGCTATTTCGGGCCGATCCCCGACCCGATCCTGCGTGAGGCAAAACGAATTCCTCCGGAGCGGGTTCTCGATGTCGCGAATATCGAGTACATCGCCATCGCCTCCTCGGATGAGCGACACATCGCGGAAGCTGTGCAGCGAGGCTACGAGCCGCTCTACGTCGACGCCCTTGTACATTTGATGCGGCGGCCAGCCGATCCTCGCTATTCATTCACGTCGACGTATCAAATCGCGAAGTCAGAGGGCGAGGCTCTCGCCGCGCTGGAGACGCTTCCCAGCGGCAGCGTATTGCTCGAAACGCGGCCTTCGTTTCCTTCGGCCGCCGGCCCGACTGCGGACGTCCAGCCACGCCTGACGAAGTTCTCGCTCAACGACGTGGAGCTCGTCGTCCGGACGCCGCGTCACGGGCTGCTGGTCTGCTCGGAGAGCAACATGGCCGGCTGGACGGCGACGATCGACGGCCACCCGGCGCCGATCATGGCGGCGAACTACGCCTTCCGCGCCATCGAAGTCCCACGCGGAGCTCACACGATCCATCTCTCGTACTACCCGCCAGGCCTCACCGGCGGTCTGTCCCTTGCGTTCTTTGGACTCCTCGCGTGCGGATGGGGTCTTCGGCGCAGGTTGGACCGCTGATGGTGATGGTTCGATACGCGCGAGCGGGGACCTTACAGGGCTAGCGTCGAGAGGCGGTGCTTTTCCTTCCATCTCTCCTCGTCGACGCCGAAGACGATCAGCCAGAAGATCTCCACGGCGGCTACCAGCAACGCAAGTACGGCGATGAACGTGAACGACGGGATGCGCAGCGCCGGAAAGAAGAACCTCAACCAGCCGGCGCTTGCAATCATCCCGAGAATGCCGAGCGTCCGAGGAAGAAACGTGGAGCGGAAGATGAGATATCCGTGCAGCAAGCCGCTCACTCCGAAAAAAGCAAGCGCCATTGCAGCGCCGCGGTCATTGATCTTGAGTAACAGGAGAGCAATCGCGCGGAGTTGGCCGGGACTGAATGCGTTCAATGCAGTCGTCCCCGACAGGACAAAAAGTGGAGTGATGTAGAAGAGACGGCTCATCGTCTTGATAATGGATCCGCTGAGCTCGATGAAGGCGGCGACGAGCGCGAGGTTGCGGCTCACTGGACGCAGCAGAAGATAGAAAAGCGCCGCTGATGCGATCTGGCAGGTCATCTCGATGAGATAGACCGTAAAACTCATCTCGAAGAGCGACCGCTTCGCGAGGATGTTGTTGGCCGTGGCCGCGGCGTCGGTGAAGGAAATCAGCGCATTGCTGACGAAGGCCTGAGCGAAGATCCCACCTAGAATCGTCATCAGAACCAGGACGCCGGCAGCCCTGGCAGTGACCTTTGGCCTGGGGCCGGCAGGTTGGCGAGCGGCTGCATCGAACTGCGGCTGAAGGGCGGATGCGTGCGGTGTGTGCATGCGACGCACTATCGCGCGTCGCACGAGCGCGGCCAACGGCATCGCGACGAACGGCGGATTGGTGAGGACGAACGGCTGGATCGTCACATCTGCCGGAAGAGGTGGACATAGTTGCGGCTCACAGGCAGCACCTCGCCGCGTCCCTTCAGGTGGATCTCCGCCGTTTCATTGTCATGACGCTTCACGTGGCTGATCGAGCGCAGGTTCACGACAACCGATCGATGAACCTGCGCGAATCGCTCTGAATCGAGTTGCTCGATCAGCTCCTTGAGCGGCATTCGCACCACCGCCTCGGCAGGTTTGCCGCCGTCCCGCCACGCCACCAGCGTGTACTTCGCATCCGAGCGAAGAAAGTCCACATCATCGATAGCGATGAGGCGCAGGGTCTTTCCTGCTTGCGCCCGAATCCAGCGCAGCGGCTCGCACTTCGGGCCCTCCTGCAACTTCGCGAGCTGGATGCTGAGTTGTTGCAACAGCTGCTCGGTATTGATCGCGGGCCGCGACGACTCCAGGCGTTCTCTGATGCGGCCGGCGGTCGCCGCTAGCCGCGCCGTTTCGATCGGTTTCAGAAGGTAATCGAGTGCGCCCTGCGCGAAGGCCTGCACCGCATAGTGATCGTATGCGGTGACGAAGACGACATGCGCGCGGCGGCCGATGTGGCTCGCTGCATCGACGCCGGTCAGACCGGGCATCTGGATATCGAGAAAACAGATCTCGGGATGGAGCTCGTCGAACAGCCGCATCGCCTCCCGCCCGTTGCGCGCTTCGGCAACAATCCGGAGCTCCGGCCAGACCTCGCCCAGTTGGCGCCGCAGCGCATCGCGCAGCAGCGGCTCATCGTCGGCGATCAATGCTGTCGGCTGACCATTCATGTTTGTGCCGGCATCTCCACTTCGGCGACGACGCCGCGCGGCGCGGCCTGCGTCAGGCGCAGCTGCGCCGCATCGCCGAAGATCAGCCGGAGGCGCTCGCGCAGTGTCGTCAGACCGGTTCCGAGACCATTCCCTGAGCGTTGAAGTCCGACGCCCGTATCCGTCACGCGGACCACGCAGCGATCGCCACGCCGTTCGATGTCGATGTCGATCCGTCCTCCTTCTTCACTCGGGTCGATTCCGTGCCGCACCGCGTTCTCGACCAGCGTCAGCACGGTGGTCGGCGGACAGCAAGCCTTCATCGCAGACGCGTCGACGTTCATCGCGTAGGTCAGGCGATCGGGCATGCGCATCTGCATCAACTCCAGATACGGAACAACGAGTTGCAGTTCGCGCTCGACTGTCGCCGCCGGCTCGTTGAG
>JAXDIO010000092.1:0-4837 GCA_034663965.1 Thermoanaerobaculia bacterium
GAGCGCGCCGTCGAGAAGCTCACCATCGAGCTTGCCACCGAATTGCGCCAGGTCGACTTCACGCCCCAGACGCGCAATCGGATGATCAACAAGCTCAAGGACATCGACAACGAGTTGGCCCAGACCGCATCGATGGTCCGCAAAGACGACGCCGCTCTCAAGCGCGAGATGGACAAGACCCGCCGCGATTTCTATCGCCGCCGTCTGCAGAAGTACGTCGACAAGCTCCAGGAGCTGGAGACGTTCTACGGCACGCAGCACGACGAACTGCGGCGCACGATCCGCGAGATCCGCGCCGGCGAAGAGGAAGCCGATCAGGCCAAGCAGGAGCTGATCGTCGCTAACCTTCGCCTGGTCGTCTCCATCGCCAAGAAGTACACGAACCGCGGCCTGCAGTTCCTCGACCTCATCCAGGAAGGCAACATCGGCCTGATGAAGGCGGTCGAGAAGTTCGAATACCGCCGCGGCTACAAGTTCTCGACGTACGCGACGTGGTGGATCCGCCAGGCCATCACGCGCGCGATCGCCGACCAGGCCCGCACCATTCGCATCCCGGTGCACATGATCGAGACCATCAACAAGCTCACGCGCACGTCGCGGGCGCTCGTGCAGGAGCTCGGCCGCGAACCGCAGGCCGAGGAGATTGCAGACCGGATGGATATGCCGGTGGCGAAGGTTCGCAAGATCATGAAGATCGCGCAGGAGCCGATCTCCCTCGAAACGCCGATCGGCGAAGAGGAAGATTCACATCTCGGCGACTTCATCGAAGATCGCGGTGTGATCTCGCCGATCGATCACGTGATCGTCGCGAACCTCAAGGAACAGACGAACAAGGTCCTCCGCACACTCACCCCGCGCGAGGAGCAGGTTCTGAAGATGCGCTTCGGCGTCGGCGACGGCTCCGAGCACACGCTCGAAGAAGTCGGCCGCTCGTTCAACGTGACCCGCGAACGGATTCGCCAGATCGAGTCGAAAGCGCTCCGCAAGTTGCGCCATCCGTCGCGCTCGAAGAAGCTCCGCCCGTTCCTCGATTCAACGTTCTAAAATTTCGCTTCCGCAAAGAATGCAGGGCGGCTGATTCAGCCGCCCTTTTCATTGCTGCTCGCTGAGCCAGCACCCCCCAACGTTGGCACCATTCGTTCACGTCACCCTCGCCGTGGCGTTGACTACGATCTCTCGCCGAAAAAATTTGGAGTCCATTGGAGGAACGAATATGCGCCGTACTTTCATCGCCGCGGTCATCGTCCTGACCGCGTTCATTGCCGGATGCGGATCGTCACACACAACCCCAGCCGCCGCCGCGCCTGCGCCAGCGTTTTTCGCGCCGCATGGCTTCGACCTTTCGGCCATGGACACGAACGTCAAAGCCTGCGACGACTTTTACCGGTTCGCCGTCGGCAAGTGGCGTGAGACGCATCCGCTGCCCGCGCAGTACTCGCGCTACGGCCGCTTCGAAGAGCTGGCCGAGCGCAATCGCGAAGTGCTCCACAAAATCCTGGAGGAGGATGCGGCCATGACCAACGCCGCGCCGGGAAGTGCGGAGCAGAAGGTCGGCGACTTCTACGCCGCCTGCATGAACGAACCGGCGGTCGAAGCGGCCGGCATCACGCCCATCCAGCCGGAGCTCGACCGTATCAACGGCATCAGCGACCGCGCGTCGCTCCTCACCGAGCTCAATCATCTGCACACCGCTGGCTTCGCGCCGCTGTTTCGCGTTGGCGGAACGAACGATCAGAAGAACAGCAAGATGATCATCGCCTCGCTCGGCACCGGCTCGCTCGGACTGCCCGATCGCGACTACTACCTGCGCGACGACGATCGTTTCAAGACCATTCGCAATCAGTACGCGAATCACATCGGCGTGATGCTGGTCCTGGCGGGAGAAAGTCCGTTACAGAGCAGCGCCGACGCCCAGCGCATCCTCGAGCTCGAAACGAAGCTTGCCGCGTCGCAGCTCACGCGCGTCGAGCAGCGCGTTCCCGAGAACACGTATCACCCGACCGCGGTCACGGCGCTCGCTTCGATGGCTCCCGCCGTCGATTGGCCCACCTACCTCCAGAACCTCGGCATCACCACGACGACGCTCAACGTGTCGCAGCCGAAGTACATCCAGACCGTCAGTCAGCTCCTCAATGATGTCCCGCTCGAAGACTGGAAGGCGCTGCTGCGCTGGCAGGTCGTCGACGCCGCGGCGCCGACGCTGTCACACGGGTTCGTTGACGAGGATTTCAACTTCGGCGGCAAGACGCTGTCGGGGACGAAGGAGCAGCAGGAGCGGTGGAAGCGCTGCGTCCGTTCCGCCGACGCCAGCATCGGCCAGCTGCTCGGTCAGGAGTACGTGCGCCGCAATTTCACGCCGGAAGCAAAGGCGAAAATGAGCTCGCTCATCGACAACCTCGTCGCTGCGCTGCGCGAAGACATCCCGACGCTTTCGTGGATGGGTCCGGAGACGAAGGCGGCCGCGCTCACGAAACTCAATGCGTTCCAGCGCCGCATCGGCTATCCCGACAAATGGCGCGACTACTCCGCGCTCACGATCAGCCGCGCTTCGTACGCGGCCAACGTCCAGGCGGCGCGGGCATGGGCGTATCACCACAACATCGAGCGCATCGGCCATGCGGACGATCCGAATGAGTGGGGCGGCTTCACGCCTCCGACCGTCAACGCAAGCTACAACCCGCCGCAGAACAACATCACCTTCCCGGCCGGCATCCTGCAGCCGCCGTTCTTCGATCCGAACGCGGACGATGCCTACAACTACGGCGGCATAGGCACGGTCATCGGCCACGAGATGACGCACGGCTTCGACGATCAGGGCGCGAAGTACGACGCACAAGGCAATCTGCGCAACTGGTTCACGCCCGACGATTTGAAGAGTTTCACCGCGCGCACCGACTGCGTGGCCAACGAGTACAGCGAGTTCAATGTGGCGCAGGGGATCAACATCAACGGCAAGCTGGTGAACGGCGAATCGGTCGCCGACCTCGGCGGCGCGACGATCGCGTTGCGCGCGTACGAGAAGTCGCTGGAAGGGAAGCAGCGTCAGACCATCGACGGCTTCACCCCCGAGCAGCGCTTCTTCCTCGGCTTCGCGCAGGTTTGGGGCGAGAACATGTCGCCGCAGGAAGCGACCCGCCGCGCGCTGACCGACCCGCACGCGCAAGGCCCGTTCCGCGTGAATGGAACCGTGCAGAACATGCCCGAGTTCTGGAAGGCCTACAACTGCATCGACAGCGACAAGATGGTCCGCGACGCCGCGAAGCGGTGTGCGATATGGTGATGGTTTCGTAGTGACGTTTCAAAGAACGGCGGCTTCGGCCGCCGTTTTTGTTTTTGTCGAGGAAACGTCACGCATCCATCGATTCAACCGCCGCGCGAACGTCCTCGATGCACATCTCCATCCGATCGCGATGCGTGCGATGCGAGACCACGCAGATGCGGATTACGAACTTGCCATCCACGATTGCGCCGGTCAGCATCACCCGCTGGCGGGCATTGATGCGCGCGATCAATTCGTGATTGAGCGCGTCGGGATCGGCATCCGGTTTCAGCAATCGAAATCCGATGATCGAGAGCTGCGGCTCGGCGACGACTTCGATGCCGTCGATTTTGTGCAGTTCCGCGGCAGCCCAGGAAGCCAGGTCCAGCTTCTCCTCGAGTTGCGCGCGGAACGGTTCGATGCCGAAGAGCTTGAGCGGCAGCCAGACGCGCAGTCCGCGAAAATCGCGCGAGAGCTCGGGGGAGATTTCGCAGAAGTCGATCAACTCCGCCGTTTCCTGAAACTGCGGCAGGTAGTCGGCGTGCGTGCCGTATGCGCGGCGGAGGATGGAGGCATCGCGCACCACCAGCGCGCCGGTGCCGAAGGGGAGGAAGAGCGTTTTGTGCGGATCGAGGATGATCGAGTCGGCCTCACTGATACCGCGCAGCGCTTCGCGTCCGCGCTCGGTGAGCATGAAGAACGCGCCGTACGCGCCGTCGACGTGAAACCAGAGCGACTCGGAACGCGCCAGCTGTCCCAGCGCGGACAAATCGTCGACGGCGCCGGTCGGCGTCGTCCCTGCGCTCCCGCAAAGCATGAATGGCTTGAAACCGTTCCCGCGATCGCGCGCAATCGCATCGGCCATTAGATCGACACGCACGCGAAACATCGCATCGCTCGCAATCTCGCGAATGTTCGCAACGGGAAATCCGGCCAACACCGCCGCCTTCTGAAACGCGTGGTGAGTATGGTCGCCGCAATACAGCGTCGCGCGTGAAAAATCGTCGCCGAGAACCGTCATGCGCGCGGCGATGATCGCGGTGAGGTTCGCGAGCGAGCCGCCGCTGGTGAGCACGCCGCCGCTGCCTTGGCCGAATCCAACGATCTCGCAGAACCAGCGCACCACGTTCGCTTCGAGTTGCACGAGAAGCGGCGCTGGCGCGAAGACGCCGACGTAGCGGTTCACTGCGTCCGCGATCAGATCCGCCACCGCCGCGTGAAAAATGCCGCCGCCCGGGATGTAGGCGAGGTAGCCGGGACCGGCCGCGTTGAATGAACGCGGGATCGCCTCATCGAAAAGAAAATCGAGAAGCTGCTCGTACGCCATGCCGCGCTCCGGCAGCGGCTCGATCAATGTCCGCGCGATCTCCGCCGCGCCATCGGCATTCGACGCGGGCTGCGACGGCAGCGACTCGATGTGCGCCACGATGCGCTTCATCGCCTCATCGACGAGTCGGTGCATCTCCGAAGCATCGGGTTCGAGAGGGTAGGGGGCGTTCATCGGACGCGCATTATGCGGTCGAGCGCGCTTCGTCCTCCGCGAAACGAAACGGTGACGGACGTGACGGCGCTCACTTT
>JAXDIO010000107.1:0-14937 GCA_034663965.1 Thermoanaerobaculia bacterium
GGTACGACCTTCTCGTACAAGGACCGCATTTTCAAAGACACCGTCTTCTCCACCGGCCCGGGAACCGTCTCCGCGACGCTTGGTTCGAACGCGGTGGTCGGCACCGGCACGACCTTCAAGAACAACAACGTCGGCGACGCGTTCCAGATCGCCGGTACCGGCTACACCATCGCGTCGATCACCGACGACACGCACCTGACTCTGACCACGAACTTCGCGCAGGCGACGGCAGCGGGTCTGGCCTACAAATCGTTCGCCACGTTCGACAACACCGAGTCCGGCATCGGCGGCGTCTCGGTGGAGATCCTCGACGCCAGCCTGAATGTCATCGGCACCACGATCACCGCCGCCGACGGCACGTTCACCTTCAGCGGCCTGACCGGCGGCGGCGCCGATTACACGGTCAAGATCACCGACACCACCGGCGTCCTGACGAACTTCATCGCCACCAGCAGCTACGCCATCGCCGATCAGCGCCTCGTGTCCAACCTGGTCGCGAGCATCGACCGCTCCGCCACGCCGAGCTTCGGATTCACAGTCAGCCGCTCGATCGGCGACACGGTCTTCAATGACCTGAACGGCAACGGCTTCCAGGACGCGGGCGAGCCCGGCATCGCCGGCGTCACCGTCCGCATCGCCAAAGATGCCAACGCCAACGGCATCATCGATCTCACCGCCGGCGCGGGAACCGTCACCGCCACGAACGGCTCCCCCACCATCACCGGCGCAGGCACGACGTTCCTCAACTACCACGCCGGGGAACCGATCGCCATCGCAGGCGTCGGCTACATCATCCAGAGCATCGCCAGCAATACCAGTCTGACCCTGACCACGAACTACGGTCAGGCCACCGGCGCCGGCAAAGCCTTCACGGCCAATCCGGCCGGCGCGGGAACGGTGGCCACGACCGCTGCTTCCAATGTCGTCACCGGAACCGGCACCGCGTTCCTGACCGACTTCAAGGTCAACGACACCATCAACATCAACGGCACCGACTTCATCGTGCAGAGCATCGCCAGCAACACCAGCATGAATCTCACGACGAACGCCGCTGCCACCGCGGCCGGCCTCGCCTATCGCGCGCCGGCCTTCTTCGGCGTCGTCACCACCGATGCGAGCGGCAAGTACCTCTTCTCCGGTCTTGCCAACGGCAGCTACATCGTCAGCGTGCAGAATCCGACCAGCTTCAACTACATCGGCGCCGACATCGGAACCGTAACGGCCACCAACGCTTCCGCAGCCGTCGTCGGCGCCGGCACTGCCTTCACGAAGTTCGTGGCCGGCGAAACGATCACCATCACCACTGCGGGCTTGAACGCCACGTACACGATCCTCAGCATCACCGACGACACGCACCTGACCCTCAGCTCCAACTTCCTGCAAGCCACCGGCCCCGGCAAGGTCTACGGCCGTCCCGACAGCGACGCCACTTCGCCCGGCGCACAACTCGGCGCCACCGTCACCGCCGCGGGCAGCGTCCTCGATCGCGATTTCGCGTTCCAGGTGCCGGCCGCCAGCCAGCGCTCCATCACCGGCAAGCTCTGGAACGACGCCGACAAGAACGGCGTCATCGGCAACACCGAAGCCGGTCTCTCCGGCGTCACGCTGAACATCATCCCGCTCGCCACCGGCCCGGGCACGCTCTCGGTGACGAACGGCTTCAACACCGTCGTCGGCACCGGCACCACGTTCACGCAGTACTCGCCGGGCAACGTCGTCACCATCGGCGGAGTGCCGTACACCATCTCCAGCATCACCGACGACACCCACCTCACGCTCACGATCCTCTACCGCGGAGCAACGGCCGCCGGCCTCGCGTACCAGCGTGGTGGGGCCGCACTCGAAACGGCCACGACCGACGTCAACGGCTTCTACACCTTCACCGGCCTGGCGAACTCCAGCTACGTCGTGAAGGTCACCGACACCAACGGCAACGTGGTCGGCTTCGGCGCGACGTGGGAGAAGACCGAGGGACTGACCACGGGACCGAATCCCGGGAACGCGATGGAGGTCATGGATCTCACCGCCAGCCCGGGTACCGCGGCGACGACGAATGGCTCCCCGAACGTCACCGGCACCGGCACCACGTTCGTCAGCAACTACAAACCCAACGATCCCATCATCATCGGCGGCGTGCTGTTCACGATCCTCAGCGTCACCGACAACACGCATCTCGTCCTGACCAGCAACGCGGGAACCACGGCGGCCGGTCAGGCAATCAGCTCGCCGGACGTCGACTTCGGCTTCGCGCTGCTGTCATCCATCCCCACGCTCGTGAAGCTCACCTCGTTCGACGCGCAGCAGGACGGCGCCGATGTGCTCCTGCAGTGGCGCACCAGTTTCGAGAACGACAACCTCGGCTTCAACATCTACCGGACCGTCGGCGGCACGACCACCAAGATCAACGAGCACCTCATCGCCGGCACGGCCTTCATCACCAAGGGCCATCCGAAATCGGGTCACTCCTACCGCTTCCTGGACAAGCTCCCCTCGGGCAACACGTTCGCGCAGTACTCGCTCGAGGACGTCGACACGCACGGCAAGGCGAAGACAAACGGGCCGTACACGACGCGCCTGGTACACAACGGCGACCAGTTCAACTCCCAGCCGCCGTCTCCGACGCTGCCGAATCTCGTGACCTCCGATCCTCTGCTCGTTCCGGCCGACGGCATTGGCGCCGTGCAGCCGTGGACGCTTCCCACGCCGACCGCGGCACAGATCAGCCAGCAGCAAGACAACGCCGAGACCGCCGGCCTGAAGATCAGCATCACGAAGGAAGGGTGGTATCGCCTCACCGCCTCCGCGATGACCGCGGCCGGCTTCACGCCTCCCTCGGACGCGAAGAAGCTGGCGCTTTTCTGCGACGGCATCAAGCTGCCGATCGTCATCAACGGCTCGCAGGGCAACAAGTTCGGACCGAATGATTCGATCGAGTTCTACGCCCTAGGCCTCGACACTGCGTTGACGGCTTCACGCACGTACTGGCTGCGGATCGATCACAACACTGAGCAACTCTCCACCAACAAGGGCGGCAGCGGATCGCCGGCCAGCAGCGTCTCGTTCACGTTCAAGCGTTCCGACCGTACCCTTCTCGCCAGCGGCCTGACCGGCACCGGCGATGGCGGCGAGAATTTCTTCGGGCCGCTGATCACCACCGAGCCGGTCTCGCAGGATCTCACCGTCGCCAACATCGACCCATCGGGCGGCAACGCCTCGCTCCAGATCGTGATTCAGGGCGGCACCGACTCGATCCAGCATCAGGTGCGCGTCGAAATCCGAGGCCAGGTGCTCGGCACTGCGATCCTCGACAATGTCGAGCTGAAGTCGTTCAACTTCTCCTTCCCGCAGAGTTACCTGACAAACGGCGCGAACGCGCTGAAGCTGACGTCACTCAACACCGACGATGACGTCAGCATCCTCGCTTCCGCGACACTCACGTACCAGCATCTCCTCAAGGCCGACAACGGATTGCTCGAAGTGAAGGTCCCCGGCTCGCAGCAGCTCACCGTGGACGGATTCACAAGCAACACCATCCGCGCGCTCGACATCACCGATCCATTCGCGCCGCGCGGCCTCGACGTCACGGTCACCCCCGTCAGCGGTGCGTTCAAAGCGACGTTCACGGCACCCGCTTCGGCGACACCGCGCACGGTCGTGGTCTTCTCCAGCGACCGCATCCTGACTCCCGCCGCCGGATCATTGACGCTCAATGCAGTGTCGAGCTGGTCCGATCCTCACGGCCGTCAGGCAGACCTGATCATCATCACCAACTCCGCCTTCAGCGCCGCGGCGAACACACTCAAGTCCGCGCGCGACTCAGGCGGGACGCTGACGAACGTCGTCGACGTGGAGGACATCTACGACGAGTACAACTTCGGCATCGTCAGTCAGGAGGCGATCCGTTCGTTCCTGAGCTCGACGCGCACCTGGACGCGTGCACCGAAGTACGTGCTGCTCCTCGGCGATGCCAGCGTCGATCCGCGCAACTACCTCGGTCTCGGATCGTTCAACTTCGTGCCGACCAGGCTCGTACCGACGATCTACTTCAATGCACCGTCCGACGACTGGTTCACCGATTTCAACAGCGACACGATTCCCGACCTGGCCATCGGCCGCATCCCGGTGAAAACCGCGGCCGATGCGAACACGGTGATCAACAAGATCGCCACCAGGACCACGCCGCTGACGACGTCATCGCAGAACGCGGTGCTCATCGCCGACGTGCCGGAGACATTCGACTTCGAGACCGAGGCTGCGGTGGCGAAGACGCTGCTGCCGCCGAGCTTCAACGTGCAGAGCATCAATATCGCCTCCACGCCCACTCCGCATAATGCCATCGTCACAGCATTCAACGCAGGCCCGGTGCTGGTCGATTACATGGGCCACGGCTCGGTGGAGATCTGGAGCTTCGATCTCTTCAACTCGAACGACGCCTCGACACTCACCAACAGCGCGCACCAGCCGTTCGTGATGGCCATGACCTGCCTGAACGGCTACTTCCACGATCTCTACACGGAAAGCCTCGCTACGGCATTGCTCAAGTCACCCAACGGCGGCGCGGTCGCCGTCTGGGCATCGTCGACGCTGACCGAACCGTATCCGCAATTCCAGATGAATAAAGAGCTGCTCCGCCAACTCTTCGGCGCAACACCGGTGACGATCGGCGACGCCGTCCGCGCCGCAAAACTAGCAACGCAAGACCTCGACGTCCGCCGCTCCTGGCTCCTCTTCGGCGACCCGTCGATGAAACTGACGAAGTAACGATGCACATCCGCAGGGCGGGCTCCCCGTCCGCCCTGCGACGTTCGTTCGACGCCGGAGGCGGTTTTTCTTACGGGACCAGTGTTTCGACGCGATTGCGCGCGACGGCGTTCGCAACAAGACGGCGATCCAGCGTGAGGAGCGTCGCATCGTTCGCCTCGGCAACCGCGACGAGATACGCGTCGGTGATTTGCTGGTGACCGAGCAGACGGCGAATTGTGGCGTCCACCTCCGCGATCGGCGGCAGAACATCAACGTACGTGTGGTGCTCGTCCGCCGTGAGGTGGCTCAGCACGTCGAGTACCTCGCCGGGAGTCTTTCGAACGTTGAAGATCGCCGGGTTCACCGACAGCCGAATGAATCCGAGCTCAGTGAGAAGACAAGTCGCCCATCGCGGAACGGGAGACCGATCGAGCCGCCGGACGACGACGCCGTGAAATTGATGGTTCGGCCACGCGAGAGCAAGAAGAGCGTTCGTGTCGAGAAGGAGGAGGCGCTCTTCAGACGACGCCATCTTCGTCGTCCAGTGCCTTCTGAATCCGCGAAGCAGGGATTACGACGGCGTCTTTCGGGACGCTGAACGTGGCAAAGCGTTCACGCTTCCTGCGAGCAGGCGATTTCTGCTCCAGCTCGATCGCCGTGCGTGCCATGTCGGACAGGACGCTGCCAATTCGGCGGCCGGTGGCTTGAGCGTTGGCCGCTGCCACCTCGTAGACGTCGTCGTCAATCGTTACGGTCGTGCGCATGATGCGATTCCAAACGGGCTTCCAAATCGATCAATTTCAGAGTGCCGCACGTAACGCCGCGAGCTTCTGCACAAACCTCGCAGGCTCGTATCGCTCGCGGTTCTTGATCTCCTCGAAGAGCGCGTCGATGGCAGCGGTCATCGGGCTCTTGAGCAGGCGCGGGTTGCTGCGGGTTAGTGCGGAGGCGAGACTTTGTAGCGCCAACGCGGTCTGCTCGGCGGAGTGGACGTCGGCCGTCAGGAGGAAGTCGGTGTCGCCGGCGATGGTGCGCATCAATGCACGGACGTCGGCATCGCGCCAGCTCAGGGGGGCGATCTGCGGCGTGACGGCATCGATGATTCGTTTCGCGTCGACGGCGGCTTGCAGCACGGCGTTCGGTTCGTTCATGCGGGCCACGCGCGCGGCGATCAGTTGCACGTCGTTGTCGAGTTGTGCGCGTGCCGAGGGGTTGGCACGGTTGACAAGGAGACGGAGCACGGCCCAATGCTGCGGACTCCAGGACGGCAAGCCTGCGCGGCCGGGCCAGCCGCGTTCCTGGCGCCATCCGCTCGACTCGAGCGAGTGATGACAGTTGATGCAGCTCATGTCGGAGAACTCGGGCCACTTCTCGCCGCGCGCGTGATGCGCGAGATTGTCGAGCGACTGGCTGAACGCGGCGGACTGGCCGACGGCGAAGGCGCGCGCGCCATGCGTGGCGCTGTCATTGCCGCGGCGCCAGTGCGGCGGCATGGTCTCGGTGTAGTTGTCCAATTCAAACGCGAGTAGTGGATGGCCGGAGGCGATCAACTCGTGATCGACTTGCTTGCTGTCGTTGCCGAGGTGGCAGGAGAGGCAGCCGGAGGCGCGGATGGGAAGCGAGCGGAGGTCGGTCATGCCGGCGGCGACCGATTGCTCGTGCGTCCAGCCGGCCATGGTGTGCTCGGCGCGCCAGCCGCTGGCGGGACCGTGGCAGGCTTCGCACTGAATGCCATCTTCAAGATCGACTCTGCCGGAGACGAGCGACGGCGGGAGATTCGTGGTGTGGCAGTCGAGACAAACGTGTTCCTGATACGCCTTTCCCTTGAGCCGCATGTTGCGGGCCACGCGCGCCGAGCGGTCGTTGAAGAGGATGTTGTACGCCTGGGCGTGGCGGTCGCTGTTGAGCCACGTGTAGTACTCGTTCTGGAGAATGCGCGTGGTATTGAGAGGCTGCGTCGAGCCGTGGCAGCCGGAGTTGACGCAGGAGGCGACGCCTTCGTAGTGGCCCGCGGCGGACGCTGGAGGCGCCGGTTGTTGGGCGGCAGCGGCGACAGTCATCATCAGAAAGAGGATCGTTCCACGTTTCATCGTCATCACCTCGGAACCGGCTTCAATCATCACCTCAGAAGCGGCTTCGCCGTGGGCGTCTCGCTGACGGTGTAGAGCGTTCCGTCGCGGAGGTAGAGCCGCTGCATTTCGGGGAGCGTCATCGGGCGCGCGCCGATGCGGTTGAAGATCGAGACCTGATTGCCGCCTTCGTCGACCGCGCGGTCACGGTCCAGTCCTTTCGAAACTGCGAGCGCCGGACCGTGCGTGTGGCGCGTTGCGACGAGACGCGGCGCGGGACGCGGGCTGAAGCCGGCATATCCCGGCGTCCATTCGGGCGAGAGGAGTTGGTAGATCTTGAGTCCGTACTTGCCGTCGGCAACGTAGGCGAATGTCGATGCGTTCGTCGACGCGACTTTCACATCGTTCGCATCGTGCGAAAGATCGTCGCTCCAGAGAAGAATCGACGGTTTCTCGGGACGCTCGACGTCGACGATGACCATCCCTTTCGCGCCGCCGGCGACGTACGCGTACGTGCGCGCGACGTAGACGCTGCGCGCGTCGGCGATGGCCACGCGCGCGGCGATGCGCGGGTGATTTGGATCGGTGATGTCGATCGTCGCCAATCCATCGCGCGTCGTGACGAAGGCGTAGCGGAACTGAATGGCGATGCCGGTAGCGTCTTTGAGTTCGGGGATCGTGGCCACGACGCGTGGCGCGAGCGGCTTGTCGACGTCGACGATGACCACGCCGTTCTCCGCGCCGACGAAGACCCAGCGTCCGGCGACATAGATCGATCGCGCGCCGTTGAGCGCGCCGCCGGGATTGAACGTCACCGCGCGGGTGAGGTAGTTGTTCGACGGATTGGCGTCGGCGAGGGTCGTGACGTCGATGAGGATCAAGCCCTCTTCGCGGTCGGCAACGTAGGCGTATTTGTAGAGCGGATGAATCGGCTGTTCTTCGTTCTCGGCGATGAACTGCGTTTTCCGATTCGGATCGACCGGCATCGTCGTCGGAAGCGCGACGGCCGAGGCGAACTTCGTCTTCACGAACGTGCGCTGGCCGACCGGCGAGACCGGCTGCGAGACGATGCGCTCGGAGAAATCTTTGTTGTCGATATTGGCGACGTCGTAGACGCTGAAACCTTCCTCGCCGTTCGCGCTGTAGAGGAACTCGCCGCGCATCTGCAGCGAGCGCGAGTCGCCGTGATGTTCGTGCGCGACTTGCAACTCCAGCTTGTTGGATTGATGTTTTGAGTAATAGTCGGGATAGACGATCTTGTGCAGCGATGAGCCAATCACCGCCTGCGGCTCGTCCCACTCGGTGACGCAGATGCCTTCGAACCCGCCCTTCCCTTCCGCGACGTACGCATAGCGTCCGATGAAGTTGACGAAGTTCGTCCCCTGCAACAGGAGCTGCGCGAGCCAGGCGTTGTTGTCGTTCTCCTTCGTGACGTGGCAGCTTCCGCAACCTTGCGTCTCGCGCGAGCGGACGGTGTGCGGGACATGCGCGTTGAAGGCCTGGCTCGAATATCCGGGCGACGAAATCGGCGGCTGTTGGATGTAGATGCGGTCTCTCAGAGCATTGGTTGAGCTGATGACGAGCGCCGACGATGACCTCACCGGCGCGAGGCGATGTCCCTTCGTCGTGCCGTTGACGCCGAGCATGAAGGCGTCGGTGCGGATCACTTGCGGGTTGTACGAGGCGTAGTTTCTCGTTTCTCCGCCTTCGTAGTGATGCACTTCGGCCTTCACGTTCTGCTCCTGCGGCAGATGACAGCCCGAGCACGATGTCATCCACGAGGTGTGGCAGGCGTAGCAGGTCATCTTCGAATCGGCGTGCGCGAAGTTCGCGCTCGATGACGCTCCCCACGTCGCGCCGTCGCGCTGAATCGTCTTCGCGTACGCGGAGCGCTCGTTGTAGTGCGCGTTGCCGGGCGTGATCGAGTCTTTGACCTGGATCACTTCCCACTGCATGCCGGGATTCAGCATCGAACGTTGCCACAGCTTGCCGTTGACCCAGATGAAGCGGCGCTGACCAAACGGAGTCGTGCCCAGTCGCAGGTCGGTACCTCCCGCGGGCGCGGCCGGACCGGACGTGCGCAGGTTCGTGTATGCGTCCGTGTTGCCGTGGCAGTCCTGACACTCGATCTCGATGTTGTTGCCGTACTCGGCGTAGAGCTGTCCGTTGCCATGCTCGTCCTGCGAGAAGTGGCAATCGGCGCAGTGCATCCCCTTCTCGAGGTGGATGTCCTGCAGGTGCACGGCCTTCTTGAATTTCGCGGGATCGTCGAACGGAACGATGTTGCCGTCCGCGTCGAGCAGGTTGCCTTTGTGATCGCGTTTGTAGACGGCCATGAAGTTCCAGCCGTGGCCGTGGTAGTCGGCGAACTGCGTGTTCTTCGCTTGCGAATTCAGACTCGATACGTTCTCGAGAAACTTCTCATCGCTCCACAATCCACGTGGCGCGGCGCCCTCTGGATTCGCATCGAGCGATGCGCGTTTCTCCGCTTCGGTCGGATACTTCTGCTGTTTCGGCCAGAGCAGTTCGGCGTCCGTCTCGTAGTCCCACATCGTGTAGCCGAGGTAGGTGTTGACGAAGGAGTTCGGCTGATGCATGTGACACGACATGCACTGGCTGGTCGGCACGGCGCGCGTGAATTGATGACGCAGCGGATGTCCCGGCTCGTTCTTCGGAATCGATTTGTCGCCGGTAATCGAGAGGCCGGTGTTGCCATACTGCGCGTAGTCCGCGGAATGCAGCGGATCGCGATCGTTGGCGTAGACGACGTGGCATCCCGTGCATCCGGACGAGCGGTAGTCGCCGGGATGATCGTTCGTGCCGAGGAAGGAAAGATGCGGATCGTTGAGCCGCGTCTTGTTCAGATTGATGAGCGCGGGCGAGATGCGCAGGCCGGTGCCGCGTCCGCGATTGCCCAGGCGGATGTCGGGCTTACCTGCTTCGCCATCGGGGGTGGGATTGCCGATGTCGGGGAACGAGCTAGTGCCGGAGATGCCGCCGCGTTCGAAGGCCCGGAAGTACTCGGCGGGCTGGAAGACTTCCCATCGCGGCAGCGGCACGAGAATCGGCAGCGCCCCTTTCGCGATCTGATCGGGCGTCGGCGGGGTGGCGGGCTTGATCGCGGCGGCGTTGCCGGCGCGGTTGTAGCTTTCGCCGAGAAGTCCCTGTTTGCGGCTGAGCAATCCGTTCGCGTAGCCGACGGCTGCCCAGAAGACGGCGGACGTCGTCATCGTGCTGCGCGGGGCGGCGTTGACCTGGCGCTGATGACAGGCGCCGCACGTTTCCTGCGACACGCGAAGATCGCCGGGGTTGATGAACTTCACGAACTCCGGCGTCTCCCGCAGAAGCGCCGTGTAGCTTCGCTGCGGATTGGCGGAGGTTTTCCAGATTTCGGGATGCAGCGGCTTGACGTGCGCAGCGTCCTTGGTGCGTGCGTTGCCGTCTCCGCCGTGGCAATCGGTGCAGGCCAGCTTCACCGCGGCCGAGGCGTGCATCGGCTCGATCCCGTTATGACACGACAAACACCCCGCACTCTTCGCATCAGCCTCGGACTGCGTCTGGCGCAGGAGCGGCGGAAGCTCGGGCGACGATTGCGCGCGAATGCGGATCACGGCCAGCGCGATTACGAAGACTGCGGCGATTGCGATCGTTATCCGTTTCATCAGAAAGTCAGAATCACGTTCGTGAAGACGTGCACGAGCGGACGGTTTTTTTCGTAGATGTCTTTGAATCCGCGGCCGGGAAGAAACACCGCCGTGCCGCCGACGATGACGATGTTCTGGTTGAGGAGCGGCCGGTAGCGAAGGCCGAGCGAAATGTCGGTGCCGAGGGTCTTGTGAATGTTGCCCTGGAAAAGGATCGCTTCGACTGATTGAGTGGCATCGAGGCGGATGTAGTTCGCGGTGCCGATTGCTTTGAGCCGGGGCGTAACGTCGACGTCGATTCCGGCGCTGGCGAGCTGCACGCCGGGATTGACGTAGTTCGGCTGACCTTCATCTTTCGAGCTCCGCAAACTCGTCAGCAGCGAGCCGCGCTCGACGAGCGCCACCCCGCTGCCCGCGAGACGGATGCCGAGGCGGTTGAAGAAGGAGAAACCGCCGCCGGCGAAGTTGGGGCTGTCGTAGATGGAGTCGAATCCCGTTGCACGGCGATCGCGCGGATTGCGGTCGCCGGTCGCGTAGAAGAACGCGAGTCGCGGGCGATACCAGTCGCGATCGTAGGAAACCTCGAGCGCCGCCATGCCTGCGCCGATCCTGACTCCGTTGCTGTCGCGGAGATTCGGATCGGGTCCGGCAATCGGATTCAACTCGTCGTGGCCGAAGACGTAGTAGACAGCGTGATCGACGTTGAATCGTCCGATGTGTCCGAGACCGGCTTCACCGAGGTACGCGGCGCGGATCTCGTGCGGCGTGAAGACACCGACCGGCGCCGGCCGCACCAGGACGCCGTTGCGGTCGTAGTGGAAGGTGGCGTCGTCGCGGACGAAGTGGAAGCTGAACTGCTGCGTGTAGCCGTGAACGAGGAAGTCCTGCCAGTAGAGATTGGCGATGACGACCTTCTGATCGCGGAGATCCATTGTGTTGAGGCCGGAGTTGGTGTCTTTCTCCAGCCGGTCGAACACTGCCAGGTTGTATTGGTAACGATTGGAGGCGTAGTTGCCGAAAAGGCGGAAGCCAAGGTTCGTGTCGTTGAAGATGAAGCCGCGGAAGTCGCTGTTGAATGGCTGTGAGCCGGCTCGAAACGAGATGAAGTCGTAGTTCGGTGAGAGGTCCTGAATCTTCCGTTCGTAAAAAAACTCCTGCAGCGCGAGGTGTCCATCCGTCCTCGACGTTCCTCGGCGGACGTCAGGCTTGACGAGACCGTTCTCGCGCAGATGGACGTAATTGATGTTCTCGATCAGCGTGATCTTGTATCGCTGCTCGATCGGCTTGAACGCGGTCAGCCCCTGGAAGAGGTCGAAGGAGGCGATGAGGTTTTCGTTGAAGAGGTTCTGGTTGTCTTTGCCGAAGACGGTGATCGACGTGGGCTTGACGGCGCTGACGCCCGACGGCGTCGGTAGCGTGCGCGACTCGGCCAGCGTGTCGCTGATGGCGGTGAGGTTGAGGAACCAATCCTTCCCGAAAATCGGCAGGTCGCCTTTGAGCAGGTTCGTGTTGTAGGGATCGAGCGTGGCGCCTTCCTGGCCGATGATTTCCTTGAGGCGCCTGGGGATGGGACGCCCCTTCGGTTTCTCCGTCAGCTCGTACGGCGGCGGCGTGATGCGCCACCGGTCGGTCATCTCCTGATAGGTATCGGGATTCGGAAGTTCCGGCGTGCCGTAGCGCAGCGGCGGCGGCTCGATCATCGGCTGTCGCTGCAGGTTGCCGGGAAGCTGCACCCGCAGAAGCTGCGTTGCGGTGACGCCGCCGGAAGTTGCGGTGATGGTCCACGTTCCCGTTTTCACGGGCGCGGTCCACATCAATGTCCAACGTCCCGTGTTGTCCGCGGTGGTCTGACCGTTGCCCGACTTTTCGATGGAGATGGTGATGACGGCGCCCGGCAGTGACGTTCCCGTGAGCATGAACGGGACGCCCTCGGCGTAGAGCGGGCGATCGTCGTTGATGGTGATGGGGGCGGACTGCGAGAAGGCCGGTGTTACGAACAGCACGGCCACGATCACTAACTGAAGCAGTGCAAGACAGGAGCGCTTGGGAGCGCGGGCGTCCCGCCCGCCGTCGAACATGATCCTGCCAAGTACGGCGGGCGAGACGCCCGCGTTCCCAGGTCCTACGAACACGGTTTCCCCGCGCACTCCGTGACGCCTTCGGGGCTTCGGGGGAACTTGAACATCGGCAGACGGACGCCGTTTACTTTGAGTTGATCGGCCCATATCTTCGTCGGCGGGAGAAGACTCCCTGCGGCGAGGTAGGTCACATAGTCGTCCTGCTCGACTCCATCGCCACTGACGCCGAGGCCGCCGACGAGTTTGCCGTTTTGATAGAGAGGTGTCGCGCCAGCAAAGAAGACGATGCCGTTCTGATTGGCATTCGGCGGCTGCGATCCCTGACTGCATGCGTTGGCGAGATCACGAAGGAAAAGTGAGTAGAACGGGCCGGGCGCGACGCCGAAGACTTTCGAGTCGATGCCGGGCGGATAGAGCGGCTGGGCGCCAAAGCCGATAGTGCGATTGGTGACGGCGGTCGCCGCTCCGACGCCGCTGAGGTCATGCCCGCTGCTGAACCAGATGACATTGCGTGCCTTGGCGACGGCAACGTCGATGGAGAAGACTGTCGCGTCGGGCATGCGGTAGAGCGCGAGGATGGTGCCGTCGAGATCCGCGACGGCGATGACCATCCGCGCATAGCTGTTCAACGGCAGACGGATGATGCCGCGTGTTTTTTTCGCCGCAACGATGGCGCGCTGGACGACCGCGTCGACCGTTGACTGCGAGAGCAACGAGCCAGCAGTTGGGCCGGCGAGATATGCGTTGTCCGCACAACCGCCTGGACTTGCGGCGATCACGTAGGACCCATTCGTAGTACCGGCCGATGCGCCATCGAGTGGCTCGAGACCGATCGGCAGGCCGTCGTTGTTGAAACGGAGCCGCTGCTCCGCTCCGAGAAACGGAAGGCGGATGCCGTCGATGAAGACATTGCCCGGAAACGGCAGCGGGTACTGCGGCACGGGGGCGATGGGGCCGCCGGCTGAGCCGAGGGCGCCGAATGCTCCCGTCACCGCTGCATATTCGGCACGCTGCGGATCGCCATCGATACCAACCACGCCGATGCCGCCGACGACTTTTCCATCCTTGATCACACCGTCATTCGCGCGCGTGGCGTCGAGGATGCGGTAGAGCGGGATGCCGCCGGCGTTCACGCTGCGGTTGCCGACGGATTGCGGATACGGCCCGTCGTCCGGCAACTGTTTGCCGGTGACGATGCCGGCACCGCAGCCCGAGGTATCGAATGCGTTGCACGGTTTGCCGTTTGTGGAGCGCGCCGGCGGAACGTCCTTCGTCGCATTGAACGTGGTGTGCAGGTCGCAGCCGCGGTTGGTGTTCTCGATGCCGTACAGCGCCGCGTTCGGCGCGTTGATGACGCCGGGAGGAAAGTGCACGCCGCTGATGAAGCGAACGGTGCGTGACGATAGCGGCGCCATGTTGTGGCTGAAGAAGGCAGCCGTGCGCGCGACGCCGACAGCGCGGTCGTCATTCGCCGCGTCGGCGTGGAGTTGACGGAACAGCGCGAGCACCCGGCCCGCGCGGTCGACGACCGCGATCGTTGCCGTATCCACGTTCAACGCCGAGGCGGCGGATTTGACGATGGCGTCAACGTCACTCGCCGTCAGCGTCGCGAACGACTCCGGAGTTGCCGTACCGAACGCGCCGTCTGTGCACGAAGTGGGAAGCGCCTCGACATTGGCCGGCTCCTGCGCGAGGCACGCGGTCGCGACCGCGATTGCGAGGACCGTCGTGACATGCAGACGCATCGCGCCTCCCTCCCCTGCTAAATCTGGTAGACGAACGTGGCCGCGTTATCAGCCAGAACGAGCACGTCGTTCCGCCTCAGCTGCACCTCGGTGATCCGCTCGCCGCCGGCCTTGCCGAGGAACGTACCGTTCGTTGAGTTCTGATCGATGGCCACAACCTTACCATCGCGCGGAATGATGCGAAGGTGCCGCTTGGAGATGCGGTTGTCAGCGATGGCCACCTGCGACATGGCGGGATCGCGGCCGATGTAGATGCCATCCTTTTCGATGATGAAGTGCTGCCCTTCCAGCGCACCGCTCGTGCATTGCAGCATGCCGTACCACTCAACCATCTCCGTCCCGGCGCCTTCCGGCTCCGAGGGGACCGGGGCTTGGCGCGTAACGTCAATCGGATTCGGCGGAGCAGGCGCGGGAGGCGGCGCAGCCGGAACCGGCCGAGGAGCGGGAGGCGTGTCTGAGGCCTTGAGCGCGGGAATCTTCGCCGTCGCAGCCCGCGGCGCGAGCGAGGTGCGATCCGCGTCAGCGCGATCACGCGTCCCGGCCCGGATGCGTTGATAGAACGCCAGACCCACCGGCACGAGCACGACCAGCAACAAAAGGACGATGGCCCACAGAAGAACCGACTCGATCATCCGCGATCCGCCTCCGAACACCGTCA
>JAXDIO010000122.1:0-18595 GCA_034663965.1 Thermoanaerobaculia bacterium
CGCCTCAGATGTCCCACGGCCAGGCTGCCTATGTGTTGGATCGCCTGATTGCCGACCGCAGAATTTCCCCGAGTGAAGTAAGTCGCTACGTGAGCGACATGCATCGCGAGATCAGTGATCTCGAAACCCGCCTGCAGACGCTGCGCACGCACGCCGGCCAGTCGACCGGCGCCGGCACCAGCAGCGGTGGCGGATCGTCCACTGGCGGCGGTTTTGGTGCACGCCGCGGCCGTCCCCCTGGCCGTCCGCCCGGAAGCGGTGTTACGGCAAGCGGCAAGCGCCGTGGCCGTCCGCCCGGAAGCAAGAATGTTGCGTCAGCCGCATCCTCTGCTTCGTCCGCGCCTTCGGGCGGTGCTACTGCTGCTGCATCCGCGCCGGCCGCCGGCAAGCGCCGCCGCCGCGCGCGCATTACGCCGGAGCAGTTGGCGTCGCGTCAGCTTCAGGGCCGTTACCTCGGCCTGATTCGCCAGATTCCGGCGAACAGACGCGGCCAGTATCAGAAGATCGCGAAGGATTCGGGACGCGAAGCGGCCATCAATGCAATGAAGTCCGCCGTCAACCGGTGATCCAATTCCAACCATCTCGTGACAAAGGGCGCTCTTCGTGGCGCCCTTTGTTTTTGTCGCTGCTTTTCGTCTGCGCAGCAGCGCACGCGCGGACGACGCACGTAACGCTGCTGCATTTCTCCGATTATCACTCGCACGCGCTGCCGTTCTACTCCGAAGGTAAGACGGGACAGGGCGGGATCGCGAGAGCGATTGGATATCTGCGCGCGCAGAAAAAGAACGGCGCGCTCGTGTTTTCCGGCGGCGACATGATGAACAAGGGTTCGCCGGCCTGGTCGGATAAATATCGTTGCGCCGAGTGGCCGTGGTTCAACGGCGTCATCGATGCGATGGCGTTCGGCAATCACGATCCCGATTACGGCGTCGGCGAGCTGGAGGGTTGTCTTCAGACGATCCGCTATCCCGTGTTGAGCGCGAACACGAACGGATTCAAAGGGACGCGCGTCTTCGTCGTCAAGGGAATCCGTGTCGGCGTTTTTGCGGTAGCTGGGAGCGATTTCAAGACGCTCGTCAAAGAGCCGATCTTTCATTTCGGCGATCCAGTCGGTGCCGCGAGCGATGCCGTCCGCGAACTTCGCGAAAAGCACGCGGATGTCATCGTGATGATCGGCCACGAACATCTCGACGATGATTTCGCGCTGGCGCGGGCGGTGCCCGGAATCGATTTGATTTTTGGTACGCACAGCCATTTGAAACGTGCGTTGACGCGTATCGATGGAACGCCGACATGGTTCATCTCGCCATTTCAGTACCTGACGTACATCAGCCGCGTGGTACTGACGTTCGATGGCCGCAAATTGGTTGGCGTAACGGGCAGATTGATGCCAGTCGACGCGCGCATGCCGGCCGACAAGACGATCGCGCGCCGCGTGGCCGCGATGCAAGGCGAGCTCGAAGCGGATCCGAAATACGCGCCGCTGTTCGCGACGATCGGGACGCTCGCTAAGCCACTGCCCGTCGATGCGCTTGCACAACGAACGGTCGAAATCATGCGCGACGCAGCACATGCGGACGTTGCGCTATCGACCGCCAGCAGTTTCCGCCAGGACCTCGCGCGTGGCCGCGTCACGATGGAGTCGCTGCGCGCAGCGATGCCGTACGACAACGAGATCCTCGTCTACACCCTCCGCGGCGACGCCGTCGAGAAGCTACTCGCGTATGGAAAGTCGCGGCAGGGGAGCGATTCGTTCGCAATCGTCGCCGCGCCGAAGACGATCGATCCAATGCGCACGTATCGCGTCGCGACGACGGATTACCTCGCGCGTGTGGCGCCGGGGTATCGCGACTTCTTCGCGGGTACTACTGCGGAGACGCCGGGCTTGCGCGTCCGCGACGAAGTGCGAAAACACCTAGGTCACTAGCCGAACGGCGGCAAGGTTAACTTCCCAAGGGTCCCGAGCCTCACCAGCACAGACAAGAGTGTCTGTGCCACACTGACCCTGCCGTGCTTGGACGACTGCGGCTGGAGGCGAAAATCGTGTGGCACAGTCACTCTTGTCTGTGCTTTGGCAAGGTGTAGCGCCTCAAGTTGATATCCCCCGCGCGCAGTCCCTACTGAGCCGCCGTGTCTTGACCCATCGCCTCCCATCGATATGATGCAGCCCATGACCGCTGCTGCACCTGCGACTCCGCATGTTCGCGCCTCGTGGATCGTCGAGTTCTACCGTTCTGCCATCGGCAAGAAGGCCGTCATGGCAGTCACCGGCGTCTTTCTCTTCGGCTGGATCTTTCTGCACATGGCCGGCAACCTCAAGGTCTACACCGGCGCGGAGCACTACAACGCCTATGCGCAGTTCCTGATCACGATGGGTGCGCCGCTCCTACCGAACAAAGGCGCGTTGATCCTCGTGCGAACGCTGCTGCTCATCGCCGTATGGTTTCACATCCAGGCCGCGACGCAGCTCACCATCATGAACAGGAAAGCGCGGCCGATCGGGTATGGCGAGCGCGATTACGTCGCCGGAACCTACGCCGCGCGGACGATGCGCTGGGGCGGCGTCATCATCCTGCTCTTCGTCATCTACCACATCGCTCATCTGACGTTCGGCAAGTTCCATCCCGACTACATCGAAGGCGACGTCTACCACAACTTCGTCACTGGATTTCAGGTGTGGTGGGCGAGCGCGATTTACATCGTCGCCAACCTCGCGCTGGGCATGCACCTCTACCACGGGCTCTGGAGCATGTTCAATTCGCTCGGCCTCAATCACGCGCGATTCAATGCGTGGAAGCGCGCCTTCGCCACCGTCTTCGCGGTGATGGTCACGCTCGCCAACGTCTCCTTTCCGATCGCCGTCCTGACGGGCTTCCTCCATTGACCTCGCACAGCTCGCGGACACACAAGCAGGTGAAGACTCGATGACTCTGGACAGCAAAATCCCGCCCGGACCGATCGACAAGAAGTGGGAGTACGCCAAGGCCCACTACAAACTCGTCAATCCGGCCAACAAACGGAAGTACGACGTCATCGTGGTCGGTGCCGGGCTGGCCGGCGCGGCCGCCGCCGCATCGATGGCGGAGCTCGGCTACAACGTGCAGTGCTTCGTCTACCACGACTCGCCGCGGCGCGCGCACTCCATCGCCGCGCAGGGTGGAATCAACGCCGCTAAGAATTATCAGAACGATGGCGACAGCATCTACCGCCTCTTCTACGACACCGTCAAAGGCGGCGACTACCGATCGCGCGAAAGCAATGTCTATCGCCTCGCGCAACTGAGTGTGAACATTATCGACCAGGCCGTCGCGCAGGGCGTGCCGTTCGCGCGCGAGTACGGCGGCCTGCTCGAGAATCGCTCCTTCGGCGGCGTGCAGGTCTCGCGCACCTTCTACGCGCGCGGGCAGACCGGACAGCAGCTCCTACTCGGTGCCTTCCAGGCGTTGGAACGCCAGATCGCACTCGGACGCGTGAAGATGTATCCACGCCACGAGATGCTCGATGTCGTGCTCGTCGATGGTCAGGCCAAAGGGATCGTCACGCGCAACCTCGTCACCGGCACGATCACCTCGTATGCAGCGGACGCTGTCGTCCTCGCCACCGGCGGCTACGCGAACGTCTTCTATCTTTCGACGAACGCCAAAGCCTCGAACGCCACCGCCATCTGGCGCGCGTATCGCCGCGGCGCGTACTTCGCCAATCCTTGTTACACGCAGATTCATCCGACCTGCATCCCGCAGAGCGGCGACTTCCAGTCGAAGCTGACGCTGATGTCGGAGTCGCTGCGCAACGACGGCCGGATCTGGGTACCGAAAGTCGCCGGCGACGCGCGCCGTCCCGATCAGATTCCGGAAGCAGAGCGCGATTACTACCTCGAGCGCAAATACCCCAGCTTCGGCAATCTCGCGCCGCGCGACATCGCCTCGCGCGGTGCGAAGGAAGTGTGTGATGAAGGGCGCGGCGTCGGTCCGGGCGGACGCGGCGTCTATCTCGATTTCGCCGACGCCATCAAGCGCCTCGGCCGCAACGTCATCGAAGAGCGCTACGGCAATCTCTTCGAAATGTACGCCGACATCACCGCCGAGAATCCGTACGAAGTGCCGATGCGCATTTACCCAGCGCCTCATTACACGATGGGCGGCCTCTGGGTCGACTACAACCTGATGTCGACCATTCCCGGCCTCTACGTCGGCGGCGAGGCGAATTTCTCCGACCACGGCGCCAACCGCCTCGGCGCCAGCGCGCTGATGCAGGGTCTCGCCGACGGCTACTTCGTTCTACCGGTCACGATCGGCGATTACCTGGCCGGCCAGCTCGGCAAGAAGGTTTCCGCCGATCGTCCGGAGTTTGCGCAGGCGCAGGCCGAAGTCGAGCAGAGGATGTGGAAGCTGGTGGGAGCGAAGGGGAAACGCAGCGTCGACTCCTTCCACAAAGAGCTCGGCAACATCATGTGGGAGCGTTGCGGCATGGCCCGCACCGCGGAAGGTTTGAAGTCCGCGATCGCCGATATCCGCGTACTTCGCGAGCAGTACTGGCGCGACGTGCGTGTGTTGGGAACAAACGAAGAGCCGAATCAAGCCCTCGAAAGAGCGGGACGCGTCGCCGACTTCTTCGACCTCGGCGAGTTGATGTGCATCGATGCGCTGCAGCGCGAGGAATCTGCCGGCGGTCACTTCCGCGCCGAATACCAGACCGCGGACGGCGAGGCCAAACGCAACGACGACGACTTCCTCTACGTCAGCGCATGGCAGTTCAAAGGCGACAACGCCGCGCCCGAACTGCACAAAGAGCCGCTGGTGTACGAGGAAGTGAAGCTGGCCACGAGGAGCTACAAGTAATGGACCTCACCTTACAAGTCTGGCGTCAGGCTTCGCGCACCGCCGACGGCAAGTTCGTCACGTACGAGGCGAAAGGCATCAGTCCCGACGCCTCGTTTCTGGAGATGCTCGACGTCGTCAACGAAGAGCTGACCGATCGCGGCGAACAGCCGATCCACTTCGAACACGATTGCCGCGAAGGCATCTGCGGCTCGTGCGGAATGATGATCAATGGCGTCGCGCACGGTCCGATCGGCGGCACCGCCACCTGCCAGTTGCACATGCGCCACTTCAAGGACGGCGACAACATCCGCGTCGAGCCGTGGCGCGCGCGCGCCTTCCCGATCATCAAAGACTTGATCGTCGACCGCAGCCCGCTCGACCAGATCATCCAGGCCGGCGGCTACATCTCCGTCAACACCGGCAGCGCCATCGAAGCGAACACACTGCTGATTCCGAAGGCGGTGCAGGAGCGCTCGATGGATGCCGCCGAATGCATCCAGTGCGGCGCCTGCGTCGCGCAATGCCCCAACGGCGCCGCGCAGCTCTTCACCTCCGCGAAAGTCTCCCACCTCGGCCTCCTCCCGCAAGGCCAGCCCGAACGCTACGACCGCGTCATCCGCATGGTGGAAGTGATGGAAGAGCACTTCGGCAGCTGCACGATGTACGGCGAGTGCGAAGCCGTCTGCCCGAAAGAGATCTCGATCGATTTCATCGCCCGCATGAACCGCGACTACCTCGCCGCGAAGTTCAAGAACCGCAAGAGCGAAGCGAACGGATAGCTACGGCCGGACCTGGTCGTCGCGCTGTTGCGTTCTGAGATGCTCCAAGGCCGCCTCGGCGTCCTTGAGTTCTTCCTCCCGACGCAGGTAGCCGTGTTTGTAAATCAAGCGACGAGCCTCGGCGAGGTCGTGCTGCGGCGATTCCCACGGGTACGTCGCTTCGCGAAAGAAGAGCCGCGCGCGATACAGATGGATGTCGGCCAGGAACGGCATCGGCCCGCGCTCGGCAATCTCCCACGCTTCGTCCAGATCGCTCTGCGCGCTCTCGGGGCCAGTGCGCGCACCGCTGAGACTGCGCAGCCAGGCGCGCGCGAGGAGGCCGGGCGGGAGGTAGTCTTGCTGGCCGGCGCGGCGGAAACCGGACACGGCGTGGTCCAACTCCGTCGCTGCCGTCGTGAATCCGCGCTGATTCTCCTCGAACTTGCGCGGCGAGGAGATTTGCGCCGACTCACGGTGGTGGCTATCGGATTCGAGAATTGCCGCGTAGAGCGCGGCGCGGCCAAGCGTGAGGTGGTTGAGGGCGATGGTCAGGAGGCTGAGCTTTGCATCGGTCACCCACTTGAGCGTCTGCACTGCGCGCTGGGCGACGGCGCGGCACTGGGCGAAGCATTCTTCCTTCTTCAGTCCTCCTTCCGCCTTCGCCGCCTCCCGCTCCGCCTCCGACAATAGCAGGTCGCAATACCGGGAACCCTGGAGCGAATACAGCAATGGGTAGTAGGACTGGCGCTTGGCCTGCATCTGCTCGGCCTCGCGGAAGCCCGCCTCCGCAACGTCCCGGCGGCCCGCTTGGTGCAGAGCGTCGGCATAAGTCGTGCGATTGATCATCCGCTGAAACGCATCGCTGCCGCGGTCGGCGTAGGTCACCGACTTCCCGGCGTCCCCCAACGCCTCGGCCACCTCGCCCAGCGTAAGCTCCAGCTCGCTCAGGTTTCCGGCACGGATGGCAGCCTCTTTCCAGTCCTCCTGCTTAATGCTCATCTCCAGCCCGGCCCGCGTCGGCTCGAGGGCCTCGGTCAGCCGGCCCAGGGAACGCAGGCGGTAGGCGGCTTGGCTCAGCAGCCACCCTCGGTCGGCTTCCGTGAGCGCGGGCGATACGTGACTCCATGGAGTCTCGAAGAAGCAGGCCACGGCTCCCAAGTCGGTACCGAACGCGCCGAGTTTTTTCGTGCTGTAGTACTCATCCCCTCGCCCGATGCGGACGTAGTAAACCTTGTTACACGCCTCTTGCTGCATCCCCGCATGGCAAGCGTGGACTACGGCCTGGTAGAGCGGTTGGAGATCCTCGAGCGTGGCGTCGGGCTTGTCCTCCGTGGTGGCGCTGAGATGCTCGTAGATCCGCCGGTGCGCCTCCCGCCACGCCTCGGGCTGCGTATCGCGCAGACGCTGGCCGAAATACTCGCGCAGGAGAGGATGCGCATCGAGGGCAACGAGCGCGCCGGAACCGGGCTCTCGCACCACCGTAAGCAGCTTCGCATCTTGCAGACGCTGGAGGGCGACGTTGCGCTGCGGCTCGCTAATGCCGATGAGCGGCTCGGTCAGCCCGGCGATGGCTTCCCCTTCCCACAAGGCGGCCAGAGTGCTGGCCGTGGCGGGTCGGTCGAAGAGGCCGAGCAAGCGCAGGAGAGCTAGGGCGCGCCGGCCTTTCGCTTGATCGTCCGCCGTCTTGCCACCGTTGGCAAGCGATTCCATGTACGCATCCATGACATGGAAAGCGTGGCCGCCCTGCTCCTCGGCATCAGCCTCCGAGAGCCGGATGAGGTCCCGCTTGCGGATGTCCCCGCCGTGGGCGTCGCGCAGGTAGCTGCCGAGGAGATTGAGCGTGAGGGCGTGACCCTTCACGTCCTCGACCAGCTTCTCGAATTCATTCCAGAGCGTGCGTCCGTCCGAGCTGGGGATGGTTCTCCGCATGCTGCCCTTCACCTCGAAGGACTGGAGCAGCGCGACGCCTGCCTCGGTGGAAAGGCGCGTCAGTTTCTTCTCCTCGACAGTCCTGCCGACGTAGGCGCGCAAGTCGGGAATGCTGTACCGCGTTGTGACGACGCACAGGCCGCGGCTGTTGGTCGCCAGACCTTTCAGCAGGGCGGCGATACCCTGGTCTTTCAGCTCGCCCGGCGTGGGCGAGGTGGGCGCGTATTGAAGCGGCTCCAAACCATCCAGAATGAGCAGCGCCGGCCGCTCGCCGGCGAGTTGGGCCAGCCGCCGCCCCTTGTCGAACGAGCCCGCCGCGCTGTTCGCCATCGCCGCGTCGCCGAAGAAGGTGAGTGCCTCATTGAGAAACAGGTCGGACGAAGCCGCCAACTGCTCTCGCGTCCCCTGGCTGTAAAAGGACCACGCCAGCACGCCCTCGCACCCCGGCCAGTTCTGAAACGCCAGATCCACGGCCCACTTTGCGACCACCGAAGTCTTCCCTTCACCGCCGAGCGCAACGAAGGTGAGGATGTGGGGGCGCTTCGTTTCGCCGCGCACAACTTGGTCCCACGCATCGGAAAGAATCTTCGTTTCTGCTTCGCGCCCGATGAGATTCGACGGCGCGTACTTCATGATGCGGGAGATATCGGCGCGCGCTCCGGCGCTACGTTCGTCGTCATGCGGTGCGGCTTCTTCCAGCCTGCCCGGATGAAGCTCACGGTATCGATCGAGGATCAGGCCGGCAACTTCTTCCGCCGGACGATCGGACACGATCGGAAAAATGTCTGTCTTGAAACTGCCGGGGATCGCGACACGATCGAACCGGAAGGGGAGTACCCGATCGAATTGGCGATCGAATAGCAGTTCTTCAATGGCCCGTAACTCGACGCCGCACCACTCCTTATTGAGGTAATCCTGGCAATAGAACGGAACGATCAAGTCGGATTCCGTCGCGTAAATCCCTTGGAGTTTTCGGGTGGAGGTGTAGCCGATGATCTTGCTCTCGTGCCAGTCGTCATAGAAGATCCGCGACTTACCTTTGTCGCCGCCGAACGCGGGCAGCAAGGCGTTCGCGACCTGCTCGACGTAGTCGCGCCGTTCGCCGGGAAACGACAGGGCGATTGCGAAGCGACGGCGCTCGGATGAATCGGTATTACTCATTAGACCGATCCCATAATACCGTCCTGCGTTCCGTAATTCGATGCGGGGCTCACTACGGATACGATCTCTACGTGAAAGCGCTCGGGTCGAAACTCTTCGTCGTTGGCGCGGAGCTGAGCGATCACGCTCCGCGCGACTACCGGCTCGACGTTCCGGCGATGCGGGATTTCGACGGGATCGAGTTCAAGACTCCGGTCACGTTCTTCGTTGGCGAGAACGGCTCCGGCAAGTCGACCATCATTGAGGCGCTGGCGGCCGCGGCGGGATTCAATCAGGAAGGCGGCTCGAAGAATTTTCGCTTCGAGACGGTGCGGCGGGAGGACGAGGCCGAGCAGCCGTTGTTCTTCCATCTCACTCGTTCTTCGCGCTATCCGTCCGACGGCTACTTCCTGCGCGCCGAGTCGTTCTTCAACGTAGCCACTGAGATCGATCGCCTCGGCGTGACGCGCGGCTACGGCGGCGTATCGCTGCACAAGCAGTCGCACGGCGAAGCATTTCTTGCGTTGCTGCTGAATCGTTTCCTCGGCGATGGCCTCTACATCCTCGACGAGCCCGAGGCCGCGCTCTCGCCGATGCGCCAGCTCACGCTGCTCGCGCGCATCCACGAGCTGGCCCACCTCGGCTCACAATTCCTGATCGCCACGCACTCACCGATCGTGATGGCCTATCCCGGCGCCACGATTCTGTCGCTCGACGACGGCATCCAAGAGATCGAATACGAGGAGACGGAGCACTACCGCGTCACGCGCGACTTCCTCAACCACAGGAAAAAGATGCTCGACGAACTGATGTCGTGAGGCGGGGCGACGTAGTGCAGGCGCTCTACGCCTACTCGCTGATCCCCATCTCTTTCAGCATGAACGCCTGATCGGCTGCGGTTTCGTGCAGCGCGTCATAGCGTCCGGAGGAGCCGCCGTGGCCGGCGCCCATGTTCACTTTGAGCAGGAGCGGATTGGAATCGGTCTTCAACTCTCGCAGTTTCGCGACGAATTTCGTCCCTTCCCAATACGGAACCTGGCTGTCGTTCAGCGAGACCTTCACCAGCATCGCGGGATACGCCTTCGCGGCGATGTTGTCGTAGGGCGAGTACGTCTTGATGTAGTCGTACTCCTTTTTGATGTTGGGATTGCCCCACTCGAGATATTCGCTCGTGGTGAGCGGGAGGCTGGCGTCGAGCATCGTGTTGATGACGTCGACGAACGGGACCTGCGCGACGACGGCTTTGAAGAGATCGGGGCGCATGTTGACGACGGCGCCCATGAGCAGTCCGCCCGCGCTGCCTCCCTGGATGACCAGGCGATCCTTCGACGTGTATTTGTCGTTGATGAGGTGCTCGGCCGCGGCGGTGAAGTCGGTGAACGTGTTGCGTTTCACCATCATCCGTCCGGCTTCGCGCCACGGTTCGCCCAGCTCGCCACCGCCGCGGATGTGGGCGATCGCGTAGATCACGCCGCGGTCGAGCAGTGTCAGGCGATTGGAGCTGAATCCCGGCCATGTCGGCGATCCGTACGAGCCGTACGCGTAGAGCAGCATCGGACGTTTGCCGTCGCGCGCGAGCGGCTTCTTGTAGACGATCGACAACGGGATCTTCGTCCCGTCGGACGCCGTCGCATAAATGCGTTCGGACGCGAATTGCGACGCGTCGTAGTTCGGTACATCGACGCGTTTCTTCAACGTGCTCGTGTGCCTGGCCATGTCGTAATCGAAGACGGAGCTGGGCGTCGTCAGCGACTGGTAGCGGTAGCGGAGCATCGTCGAATCGAACTCGGGGTTGTTGTCGACGAAAACGGAGTAGACCGGCTCCGGGAACGTGATCGGGGTGGAGTGCGTCGTTTTGAAATCGATGACGCGAATCGTTTGCGAGCCGCCCTTCAGTTCCGACACGGCCATGTAGTTCTTGAAGAGATCGAAGTCGTCGAGCTTCACGTTCGCGCGGGCGGGGATGAGCTCCTTCCAGTTCTTCATCGCGGGATCAGTGTCGGGTGCTGTGACGAGGCGATAGTTCTTCGCGTGGTCGTTCGTGCGGATGTAGAAACGGTTGCCGCGATGATCGACAAAGTAGCGATGATCGCTCTTGCGCGGAACCATCACGCGCAAGGCCTCGGTGGGCTCGTTCGCAGGCAGGTAGCGCGCTTCCGAAGTGGTCTTGCTGGATGACTGGACGATGATGAAGGCTTTGTCGCGCGTACGAAACGCACCGATGTCGTACAACTCGTCGTCATCTTTGTAAACCAGGTCATACGCCGTCGTGCCGAGGACGTGGCGATAAAAGGTGTCGGAGCGCTTGGTAACGTTGTCCTCGGTCACATAGAAGATGGTCTTGTTGTCGGTCGCCCACATCACCGTATCGACGCGCTCGATCTTCTCCGGCAGCAGCGCGCCGCTGCGCAGATCCTTGATGTAGAGCGTGTACTGGCGATAGCCGGTGCTATCGGTGGAGTAGGCGAGGAGGTTGCCGTCGTCACTGACTCGGTAGGAGCTGAGGGATAGGAACTTGAGACCTTTCGCGAGATCGTTGAGATCGAGCGTGATCTCTTCCGCCGCATCGAGGCTGCCCTTTTTTCTCGCATAGATCGGATACTGCTTCCCCTCCTCGGTGCGCGAGTAGTAGTAGTACTCGCCGAGTTTGTAGGGCACATTGACGTCGGTCTGCTTCACGTGGCCGAGCAGTTCGCCGTACAGCTTCTGCTGCAGCGGCTGCGTGTCGGCGGTCATCGCCGCGGTATACGCGTTCTCCGCTTCCAGGTGAGCGATGACGTCGGGATTCGATTTCTCGCGCAGCCAGAAGTAGTTGTCGACGAGCGTGTCGCCATGAATCTTCGTGACATGCGGCTTCTTCTCGGTCGCCGGCGGCTGTGGCTGCGCGGCAGCGAAATACGGAAAGGCGAGGACGAATGCGAGGAGAAACGCGCGACGAACGTTTTGCATCCGCGGAGAGTAGCGGGAAGACGAGACGTTGGAAAGCATCTCGCGCGGAACGCTATTGAAGTCTCCGCATCATGAGGCCTGCAACCGCCAGAGCTGCCGCGAGCAGGAGCAGGACGAGTGGTGAGATGGCTGGGATATTCGAAGCGTTACCCGGAGTGATTGCCGTGATGACGGTCTGGGAACGGTTCAATCCAACACCCGTATTCAAGAATACCGATGCGAAGTTTTGGATGCTGCTGGAGGTGAACGTATCGACAAGGTGTTCCACGAGCGTAAAACTCGCAGACGTGCCCGCGGGGAAGGTGGGAATCTGGCACACGAGCGTTCCGACGCCGCCTGGGCCAGGCGGAGGATTGCATGTGAATGCCGGGCCCGAATCCTGAACGATCGACACAAATCGCAGCCCCGTGGGAAGTTTGTCATCCCAGAAGACCTGATTTGCCGCAATCTCGCCCGTATTGGAAAGGACGAAGTGATACGTGAGGTCGCCTCCCGGCTGAGCGGTCGCCGGGCCGGTTTTTGAAATCTCCAAATTAGCGGATGGCATCACGATCGTAGTCGCTGTCGAGCTGTTGTTGTCGGGATTCGGGTCGGGCGAAGGGGAGGAGACAACAGCTGTATTCGTAACTGTTCCCGACGATGTTGGTCCATTCAAAACGAGCTTGAAGAACGAGAAGAAGACACCCTGTCCCTGCAGTGGCGTCGTACAGTTGATCTGGCCGGTCTCATTCACGGCGGGCGTCGTGCAGATCTAGCCGTTGGGAGCAGTGAGCGACGCGAATGTTGTGCCCGCGGGAATCGTGTCATTCAACGTAACGTCGATGGCAGGACTCGGTCCGTAGCTGAAGACGTCGATTGTGTAGGTGATTTGCCGGCCGGCAAATACCGTGGAGGGCCCCTCTTTGAGCGCGAGAAGATCGACGGACGGGGCCGCTCCATTGATGCGAGGGTGCGCGGACGCAACTTGCACTCGTGTTTCAGCGATGAGCGGCAACGCGATCAATGTGCAGAATGCGATCAGGGAGAGGCGGCGCAGCGACATGGTTACTCCCGCAATCAAAACGGATGCAGCGACGCTGATGCAATAGCGACTCCACCGGCTCCCGTGAGCCGGTTCGACGACGAGCGGGAATGCGATCAACGAACAGAGCGAAAAAAATACCAGGCGATGCAGCAACAACGGTAATTCGGTGTTGGTTTCAGCCATTTGATAAGCCTAGCAACTGGATCAGACTCCAGTTGCTCTTCCATGAGCGTTTGGCGGTTCAGCAGCGAGGACGCCAACGCTCCAGCCGCGATCACGATGAGCGGCGGCCGAAGCCGCCGCTCTAATCACAAGCTAATGTCGTTTCACGACGAATCCGGCCATCGCCAGCGTGATGGCAAGGAGCAGCAGCAACATCGGAGAGATCGCCGGGATGTTTGCGTTGGCGACGACGGTGATGTTCGACGTGCTCGAGTTGTTGCCCGGAGTCGGATCGGGGCTCGTCGTCGAGAGGATCGCAGTATTCGCCACCGGCCCCGGCGCGGAAGGCAGCGTCACCGTCAGCGCGATTGAGGCCGAGCCTAAGTTTGCGATCGTGCCGAGCGTGCAGGTGACCGTCGTCGTTCCGCTGCAGCTGCCCTGCGTCGGGGTGGCGGAGACGAAGGTCGTGCCGGCCGGGATCACGTCGGTGACGGTGACGTTCGCCGCGGCTGTCGGTCCGGCGTTGCTGACGGCGATCGTGTAGGTCAGATTGCTGCCGGTGCCGTACGGGCCGGGCGCGGCAGTCTTGACGACGCCTACGTCGGCGTTGCCAGCGGTGATCAGCGTTCCTGCCGTCGACGAATTCGGTGTGGTCGGATCGGTTGAGGTGGTCGTCGCGTTCGCGGTGTTGTTGAGCGTCCCGAGCGGAGCGCTTGCCGATACGGTGGCGACGATTGTGAACGTCGCCGTCGCACCCGAGGCCATGCTGGCAAGGGTGCAGGTCACGGTGCCGTTGGTACCGACGGTCGGATTCGTGCAGCTGAACGAGGGACCGCTGTTTTGGGCTGTCGATACAAACGTCGTGTTCGCCGGCAGCGCATCCGTCAGCGAGACGCCGGTGGCCGGATTCGGTCCGTTGTTCGTCAGCGAGATGTTGTAGGTGACGTTCGTTCCCTGCGCCGCGGTCGCGGTGGCGGTCTTTGTGATCGACAGGTCGGCCGTGAAGATCACATTCGTATTCGCGGTCGAACTGTTGTTTCCGGGCGTGTTGTCGGTTGACGACGAAGACACCAGAGCCGTGTTGCTGACCGTGGCCGGCGCCGCGGGACCGTTGACGTTGAGCGTGAAGACTGCCGAGCCGACTGCCATCGAAGCGATCGTGCAGTTGATCGTTCCGGTTCCATTCACCGCCGGCGTCGTGCAGCTCCAACCGCCTGGTGACACCAATGACGAGAACGTCGTTCCTGCGGGGACGGTGTCCGCAAGAGCCGCGTTGATGGCCGGATTCGTTCCGTTGTTAGTGACCGTGATCGTGTAGCTGAGAAGCGTTCCCGCATTCGCGGTGGCCGGACCGGTCTTGATCACGGACATGTCGGCGGGCGCAGCGACGATGTTGATGTTGTCGAAGATCGTGCCGACGCCGGTGGCGGTGCCCATGAACCCGTCAAGCGTGCCCGGACCGGTGGGCGCGACGATGTGGCCGGGGATGGCGGTGTTGTCGAGCGTGTCGGTGCCGAGGCCGCCGTCGAGTTTCTGGGCGATGCTGCCGGCCGCGCTGAAGACGAAGTTGTCCGCCGCCGTTCCGCCGCGCAATGATTCGGTCGTCGTGAATGCGCTCGTCGCTCCGGGGATGTTGCCGCTGTTCGCGCCGGTGATGTTCCACGTCTGCGCGACGTTCGTCCCGATCAACGTGTCATTTCCCGGCCCGCCGTCGAAGATGGTCGGGATGCCGGTCTGGCCGAGTGTGAAGACGTCATCGCTGCCGCCGAGTTGGATATCGACGTTCAGAAGCTGGGCGGTCGGGACAAATCCCGTATCGCCGTCCATCGTCAGTGTGATGGGGCTCGTGGCGAGCATGGAGCCGGTGTCCGCGGCGCCGGTGCCGATGAAGGTGGTCTTGTTTGCCACGGTCGTGGTCGTTGCCCAGATGAATGGCTGGAAGCCGATGAGGCCGCTGACGTCGGTGCCGCTGGCCAGCCACGGATCAAACGTGACGGGCCCGTTTACCTCGGCGGCGACATTCGCGGCGATGTTGCTGCCCCAATAGTTCAACGTCGCGCTGATGTTGGTCGCACTCAGGTTGTGCATTCCGAAGCCGGCGTTGTTGCTGAAGTCGTTCTGTGTCATCGGCGCGGTGATCGCTCCGGCAGTGGCGTCGATGAGAACACCGTCAGCCGATCCTCCACTGACGAAGGTGCGGAAGATGCCGTTGGTGTTCGCGCCTGCAGCGCTGAGCAAACCGGTGACGACATGCACACCGCCGCCGGCGCCGCTGCCGGTGATGACGTCGGTGTCCAGGTGCGCAACGCCGTTCGATTGGACCAGGACGCCTGTATCGCAGTTCGTGACTGTATTGCCGATCAGGTTGACCGGCAAGTTACCGGTGAAGTTTGACCCCGAAATCCACTGGAATCCGATGTTCGCACCGGCCATCGTATTTCCGGTGTAGTTGACGGTGGTCGTCGCGCTCGAGTGCGACGTCACGCGAAACGCGCGCTCGATGTTCAGCGACGGACTATTGCCCACGGCGTCATTGAGGAAGCTGTTGTTGGTAATGTTGATGTTGCTGCTGTGCGCGTGACAGTTGTCCCAGATGCCGAGCGTGAACTGAGGGTTGGCCGACTGCGCGTTCAGCACGTGCGTGACGTTATTGGCGATCGTCAAGCCGTTGTAAATGGCGCCGCCGCTGGTGTTCGACTGCATGACTACGGTGGCGGATTGGTTCGCGCCGTTGCTGACGCCGTCGCCAGGCACCTGAAAGCTGTTGCCGAGGATCGACTGGTTTGTACCGAAGCTGAAATGCAGCCCGATATTCTGAATCGTATCGCTCGGAGCGACCGTAGGGTTGAGATCCGTGGCGATGCGGATGAAGTTGTTCGTGATCGTGGTGTTGTTGTAATCGGTCGCGCCGACCGCGAACATACCGATGGAGAGGTCGAAATCGAGGATGCGCAGGTTGGAGATCGTCCAACTCTGGTTCCCGCCGCCCGGAGCAAGCGACGCGTCGAAGACCAGAAACGCTTCGAGATCGAGCGCGGGGAGATCGCCCGGTCCCTGAATCGTGGCGCTTCCGAGCGATGTCGCGGTCAGCGTTACGTTGTTGATACCGCGCGGCGCACTGACTTCGTAATCGTCGGCGTTCCCGGCGATGCCGTCATTGCCGGCGGCCCACGCGGCCGCAGCGAATGGCGCGGTGAAGTCGAAGGTGCCGCTGAGGATGATCGTGTCGCCGTTCACCGCTGCATTGAGCGCGTTCTGGATCCGGCGATAATCGTTGTTCGCCGCGTCGGTGTCCGGCCCGGAATTGATGGTCACGGACGTCGCCCTCGGACGCAGGCTCATTGCCTTCACAGCGCCCTGTGCAGCGATGCGCACTGGTGCGATCGCGGAGCCGAACTTGACCTGATTGCCATTGAGATCGGTGACGCGCTTTTCGGCGAGAAGCGGGAGCGCGAGCGACAGGCAGATGACAAGCGTCGCGAGACGTTGACTATGCATAATTATCTCCTCAATCAAAACCGGGGAGCTCGTATGTTATATCGAGAAGGAGGGAAGTGAACGATTAATCGTCACAGACCACTGTGAGAGTCATTATGACGGCAAAAAATCATCCCGCGAATTCAGCGACGCGCGGCGGTGTGTCCGGCTCCAGCTGTTCTTCCAACAGCGCGTTTTGCCACGCCAGCGGAGGGCGCACCGCGCCGATCGATTTCCCGAAGAATCCACTCCGTTCTTCGGCGGAATCGAGCACATCGAAGACCAGGATGTCATCGACGCGATAGACGAGTTGGCGCTCATTGCGGCGGATATTCAGCTCGACGCGATGCACGCCGTCATTGAGCAGATCGCCGGGGATTTCGAAGGAGCTGCGGTACAGGCCGGCGGGCAAGGATTGCTCTGTCCATCGCCCCGACGACGTGCTGAAAATCGGATAGCCCTCTTCCGTGCGGATGATGACGGCGATTTCGAGCGGCGTGCCGGCGATTAGGTTCCAGTATTCGAATTCGACGCGCAGCGGGGTGCGCACTGTGAAGTGGTCCTCGAATTCTGCGACCGCGGGGACGATGGCAGCGCGGCGCACGCGGACGCGGTCGTTGCCTGGTGCAGAGACGGGATCCGTCCACAGTTGCTGACTCATCGTCGTCAATGTCGTTTTCAGATAATTGCCGATGACGCGCGCCGGTTCTCCGTCCTCCACGACCCGGCCTGCAGCCATCCACAAGACGCGGCTGCAGAGGTTCTGCACCGCGGCCATGTTGTGCGACACAAAGATGACTGTGCGGCCGTTCTGCGAAACCTCGCTCATTTTGCCGAGACATTTCTTTTGAAACGCGGCGTCGCCGACGGCCAGGACTTCGTCGACGATGAGGATTTCCGGTTGCAGATGGGCGGCCACGGCGAAAGCGAGGCGCATGTACATCCCCGTCGAGTAGCGTTTGACCGGGACATTGAGAAAACGTCCCAGCTCCGCGAAGGCGACGATCTCGTCAAAATTGCGCGCAATCTCCGCGTGCTTCATGCCGAGGATTGCGCCATTGAGATAGACGTTCTCGCGTCCGGACAGCTCGCCATGAAAGCCCGTTCCAACCTCGAGCAGACTTCCGACGCGTCCATAGAGCCTTGCCCTTCCCTCGGTTGGCTCGGTGATGCGCGAGAGGATCTTCAACAGCGTCGATTTGCCGGCGCCATTGACGCCGACGATGCCGAGGCGTTCGCCTGGCACGACGTCGAGATTGATTCCGCGCAATGCCCAGAACGCGCGATCGGCACTTGTTTCGCCCCGGCCGCGGAGCCGATCGATCGACTTCATAAACGAGCCGACCAGCGATTCGCGCAGCGTTGAATACGCCGCGCGTTCCGAGACGAGCTGGTATCGCTTCCCGACGTTTTCGATGTGGATGATCGGACGCATCAGATGAAGTCGTCGAAGGTTCGCTCAGTCTGTTTGAAGAAATGCGCGGCCACTGCGAAGCCGGCGGTCGTCAGCGCCGCCGCGATCCCGATCGCTCTCCAGTGAAAGGGCGTCGAGAAAAGCGCGGCACGGCATCCCTCGATCGTTGCCGACATTGGATTCAGATACAGCAGCCAGCGAAAACGCTCCGGCACGACGGTAGAGGGAACGACCACGGACGACGCGAACAGCCACACTTGCACGATGAACGGCAGCGCGAAACGGACGTCGCGGTATTTGACGTTAAGCGCCGACATCCACATGCCGGTAGTGAGCGCGCACAAAGTGGTCAGTGCAAAGAGGACGGGCAACATGAGGATGTGCGACGTGATGTGTATGCCGTAATACAGCATCATCCCGCCGAGCAGCAGTGCGGAAAAACCGAGGTCGACGAGGCCTGCCAGCACCGAGGCCGCGGGCAAAATGAGGCGGGGAAAATAGACCTTCGTCACGAGCTGCACGTTATTGACCAGGCTGTTGCCGCTGTTGCTGACCGCATTCGAGAAGAAGGTCCACGGCACGAGGCCGGCCAGCGCAAAGAGGGGATAGGGTATCTGATCGACCGCGCCCGCCAGCCTGCTGAAGACGAGCGTGAAGATGAGCATCATGCAGGCCGGCTGCAACAGCGCCCACGAAGCGCCGAGGACGGTTTGTTTGTAGCGGATTTTGATGTCGCGCCACGTGAGGAAGTAGAGGAGTTCGCGGTCGCGCCACAGTTCTGCGAGGTCGATGCTAAGCCACGCGTTCCGCTGCTCGATGACGACGAGCGGCTCGTCCGGCAGATCGGCGGAGAGATCAGGCAACGCCTCGACGGGCGGCACGCCGCGCACGCTTTCCTCGGGCATCGAAGTCATGAAGGTTC
>JAXDIO010000124.1:0-6007 GCA_034663965.1 Thermoanaerobaculia bacterium
AGCCGCCTGCGGAATCGCCTTCGACGAAGTAGATCTCGCAGAAACGCGGATCGCGCTCCTGGCAGTCGGCGAGCTTGCCCGGCAGCGACGCCGAATCGAGCGCGCCTTTGCGGCGGGTCAGATCGCGGGCCTTGCGCGCCGCTTCGCGTGCGCGGGCGGCTTCGATGACTTTTTCGACGATCCGTTTGACTTCTTTCGGATTCTCTTCGAGGAACTCGCCGAGACGTTCGCCGACGACTTGCTCGACCCACGTCTTCACGTGCGAGGAGACAAGCTTGTCTTTCGTCTGCGAAGAGAACTTCGGGTCGCGGATCTTGACGGAGATGACCGCGCTCAGGCCTTCGCGAATGTCGTCGCCTTCGAGGCTCAGCTTCAGCTTCGTCAGCACGCCCGAGGCCTCGATGTACTTGTTCATCGTGCGCGTGAGCGCGGCCTTGAAGCCGACCAGGTGCGTACCACCGTCGAGGTTCTTGATCGTGTTGGTGAAGCAGTAGAGGTTCTCGGTGTACCCCTCGTTCCACTGCAGCGCGATCTCGACTGCCTCGCCGTCTTTTTCGTCGCGGATGAAAATCGGATCGTCGTGAAGCGGGACCTTGTTCTTATTCAGGTCCTTCACGAACGAGACGATGCCGCCCTGGTAGCAGAACTCGTGCTTCTTCTCGGTGCGGTCGTCGGCGATGGCGATGAAGACGCCGTCGTTGAGGAAGGCCAGCTCGCGAAGACGCTGCGAAAGCGTCTCGAAGTTCATCTCCGTGACGGAGAAGATGGCCGGATCGGCTTTGAATGTGACGCGCGTACCGCGATGCGTGGTCTTCTCGCCGCGGACGATGGCGTGCTTCGGGACGCCGCCTTCGTAGCGCTGGCGCCAGATGTAGTCGTCGCGATGAATCTCCAGCTCCAGCCATTCGGAGAGGAAGTTAACGACTGAGACGCCGACGCCGTGCAGACCGCCGGAGACTTTGTAGGAGTTGTTGTCGAACTTACCACCCGCATGCAGCTCGGTCATGATGACCTCGGCCGCCGAGCGATTTTCTTCTTTGTGCAGATCGACGGGGATGCCACGGCCGTTGTCTTCGACGGTCACGGAGTTGTCGGTGTGGATCGTGACCTGGACTTTGTTCGCGTAGCCGGCCAGCGCTTCGTCGATGGCGTTGTCGACGACTTCGTAGACCATGTGATGCAGGCCGGTGATGTCATCGGTGTCGCCGATGTACATGCCCGGGCGCTTACGGACGGCGTCGAGGCCTTTGAGAACTTTGATGTCTTCGGCGGTGTAGTCGCCGGCGATCGACGGCGCCTGAGGCGTCATCTCGGACGCGTCATACGTGGTGTCGGCATCGCTTTCATCGAGGGTGTAGTCGTCTGGCATTTAATTGCTTTCCGGCGTTGGTTTCTGCGGTAGGTGGCGCGTCTCCCGACGAGCCCGATTGCTGAGGTTTTTACGCCGCGGTCAATAACCTGAATTGTACCGCGATTATTGCGTTCCACGGAACGTTTCACACCGAATCGGTGGCAGCTGCAACTCTCCCATTTTCAATGACTAAACGACGATGTGGGCCGGCCGAGAGCGTTCGCAGAAACCGCTCTTTTGCACTGGTCGCAAAAACCTGTGTTTGGGCCGGCAGTTTCAGGAGCAGCTGTTCGAGGATTTCGAGGTCGAGCTCGGCGTCGATGTCGTCGAGAAGGAAGAGCGCGGCCTCGTCGAACCGGCGCCGGAAAAGAGCCAGTTTCGCGAACTTGAGAAAGAGCACGACCATCTTCTGCTCGCCGCCGGAGAGGACTTCCGCGGCCTGCCGGCCGTCGACGGAAAACGCGAGCAGGTCGCGTTGCGGTCCGACCAGCGACATCCGTGCGCGCAACTCCTCGCGACGGATGCGCGGGAGTTCATCGACCGCGCTCGGCTTGTAATCGATTGACAAATTGCGGATGTGATAGCCATGCTCCGCCACGATTTCCGCGAACGCACTTCCCAATGCCTCGGCATACGCCGCCCGTCCGCGCTGCAGCGGCGCTGCTGCGTTCGAAAGCTCTTCATCCCACGCGTTGAGTGACGACGTGCTCCCGCTGGCCAGCAGCGCGTTGCGCTGGCGCAGTGCGCGGCCGTAGCGGCTGACCGCTTCGAGGTACGCGGGGTCGATGCTGGCGATCCCTCGGTCGAGAAATCGGCGGCGCTCTTCCGGCGCGCCGCGCAGGATGTCCAGCCGCGCGGACGAGTAGGCGAAGACGCTCATCGCATTCACGTACGCCGGCAGAGTCACGCGCTCGCCATTGATCAGCAGCGCGCGCCGCCGCGTTTCGGCGGTCTCCAAGCCGACGGAAAGCGTCTTGTCGACGCCAAAGCGGTGCAGCAGGCCGGTAACGAAGACGCTCGGCGATCCGAACTGGAACACGCTGCCGATGCGCGCCGTGCGAAACGATTTCGTCGTCGCGAGGAAGTAGATCGCTTCGAGCAGGTTCGTCTTCCCCTGCCCGTTGCGACCGACGACGATATTGACTTGATCGTGAAAGGCCACCTCTTCCGCGCCGAGGTTGCGGAAGGATTGGGTTGTGAGGCTACGGAGAATCAACTCTTGTCCCGAGGAATCGGCGCAGGTCTTGATTTTCTCAACGGTCCCGAGCCTCAACAGCACAGACAAGAGTGTCTGTGCCACATTGATCCTGCTGTACTTGGCCGGCTGCTGCTACGGGGCGAGAGTAGTGTGGCACAGACACTCTTGTCTGTGCTTTGGCAAGGTGCAGGGCCTGCTCCTGCTAACCGCCGGCTCAAGCAGTCAAACGCATCGGCATGACGACGTACAAATACTCGTACGCGAGGTCGGCGTCATTCGACGACGGACGGCCGATGCACTGGCTGTTCTCGTCCTTCAGATCGAGCGAGACCTGTTGCGTGTCGCAGACGCTCAAAAAGTCGGTCACGTATGCCGCGTTGAGTCCGACGAAGAACGGATTGCCGGCGTAGTCGATAGGAACCGTTTCGCGCGCGTCACCAAGCTCCGGATTCGTCGATGAGACCGTGAGCTTGCCCGGGGCGAAATCGAAACGGACGGCGCGCGTGCGCTCGTTGGCGACGAGCGAGATGCGGCGGATCGTGGCCAGCAACCGCTCGCGATCGACGAGGACTTTGCGGTCGTTGTCGCGAGCGATGACTTCCATGTAGTTCGGAAAGTTCACGTCGATCATGCGCGCCAGCAGGCGGCGATCGGCGGCTTCGAAGAAAAGGTGATTCTCGGAGACACCGAAACGGACGTTGCCGTCTTCGCCAGCTTCGAGTCGCATGATCTCTTCCATCGCTTTGCGCGGAATGAGGATGGTCAGGTCGGCGTCCTTCGACTTGCCGTTGCTGCTTTGCGGGAAGTTGATCAGCGCCATGCGATGGCCGTCGGTGGCTACCATCTCCATCTTCGCCGGCTGAACCTTGAGCAGCGCGCCGTTGAGCTGGAAACGGGTCTCCTCGTGCGTGATGGCGAACTTCACTTTAGCCACCATTGTTTTCAACTCTTCCAGCGGGATGTCGTACGACTGCGTCGCGTTCACGGTCGGCAGCGTCGGATAGTCCTCGGCAGGCAAACCCAGGAGGCGGAACTTGGCGGTGCCGGAGTCGACGAGGAGCGAGTTGTTTTCCTGAAGCGTGATGTGGACGTCTTCGTCGGGCAGCGAGCGGACGATGTCGAAGAGGCGTTTCGCTTCGATGGTGACACCGCCGGGCGTGGTGACGCGCGCGGCGCAGGAGCTGAGGATCGTGACGTCGAGATCCGTCGCGGCCATCTGCAGCCGGCCATCGGCGGCGCGGAGCAGCACATTCGAGAGGATCGGGATCGTGGAGCGTTTTTCGACGACTCCCTGGCAAAGCTGCAACTCTTTCTGAAGATCAGCTCTTGCGACGGTCAGCTCCATGTCTCTTCCTTCAGAACAAAAGTCTTTTTAGTTAGTAGTGGAAGCAGTAGATGCGTGCGGAAAAACCTGGCATCGGGCTGCAAAGGTTTCGAAAGTATAGCAGTTCCTTTCGTGGTGAAACTGCGGGTTTCGTCGCGGAAAAGCGAAGGAGATTTTCTTCGTTTTCCGCAGTCGTCGAGCGCCGCGCGAGCGACGCGTTTTTTGTCCGCAGGATTTGGTGGGACGTTTCCGCAGGGGTTGTGGATTTCATCGAAACTGCTTCATCAGCCCTTCGAGTACGCGACCGAACTGCTGATCGTTCTGCATCTTCTCGTCGATCTTCTCGACCGAGTACATCACCGTGGAGTGATGCTTGTTGTTGAAGACGCGGCCGATCTCCGGATACGAGAGATCCGTCAGGTGCTTGCATAGGTACATCGCCACCTGTCGAGGGAAGGCGACCGTCTGTGCGTTCGATTTCGACTTTAGATTCGTGACCGTTGTTCCGTAGTGCGCCGCGACGACGCGCATGATCTCCGTCGGCGTGATCGGCTTATTTTCCTTCGAAAGCAGTTCTTTCAGCGCTTCCTTGGTCAGTTCGAGTGAAAGGTGCTTCTGACCAGCCATCGAGGCGTAGACGACGATGCGGTTGAGCAATCCTTCCAGCTCGCGAATGTTCGTTCGCACGCGCTCAGCCACGAACAGCGCCGCGTCGTTCGGGAAGTCGATGGCGCGCTCCTCGGCCTTCTTGCGAAGAATGGCAACCTTGGTCTCGAGATCCGGCGGCTGGATGTCGGCGATCAGTCCCCATTCGAAACGTGAGCGCAACCGCTCCTCGAGTGTGGGGATCTCTTTCGGCGGCGCGTCCGAGGTGAAGACGATCTGCTTCTGCGCTTCGTAAAGCGCGTTGAAGGTGTGGAAGAACTCCTCCTGCGTCCGCTCCTTGCCGGCCAGGAACTGGATGTCGTCGAGGAGGAGCGCATCGACCTTACGATAGCGATCGCGGAACTGCTGCATCCGGTCGTAGCGGATCGAGGTGATCAGCTCCGTGACGAATGAGTCGGCGGACATGTACGCGACCTTCGAGCCGGCGGTGCTGTCGCGAAGCTGCTGACCGATCGCCTGGATCAGATGAGTCTTGCCGAGGCCTGCGCCGCCGTAGATGAAGAGCGGGTTGAAGGATCCGGCCGGATTCTCGGCGATCGATTTCGACGCCGCGAACGCGAGTTCATTCGACTTGCCGACCACGAACGTCTCGAACCGATAGCGCGGGTTGAAAATCGAGAGCGGCAACTCGGCCGACGGCGGCGGTCCAAGCGGGATATTCATCTCGCTGGTGCCCTCGGTGTCGGCGACGAGGTGAAGGTTGAGATGGTCCGTCGACATCTCGTCGAGGATGCTCCGGATCTGCTGTGCGTAGTTCTGCCGGATCTCGGAGACGAACCGCTGGGAAGGGACGCTTACGTCGATCGTGTCGCCCTTCTGGGCGAGGAAACGGGTCGGAGCGAACCACGTTTCAAATTGAGTCCTGTCAATGGTTTGCTCCAAACGATCGAGGACTTGCTTCCAGAGGTTCATGGCGGATTCACAGAGGGCACGGCCAAGGTCCAATCTCTCTAATAATCCGCAGCTTTTCAACAACTGCGGAAAATCCGGACCTGAAAAAGGGGAGGCGAATATAGCATAGTGAAGGGAACGTAAAAGTGTCTGTTTCGAGCTCGAAGCTGCTCGAACTCGCCGCTCGGAAACTGCTACCACCGCGAGACTCTGCACTCGCCCCCTCACAGCCTTCCGGAATAGCCCGCTATGGCCTGTGGTTCCGCCCCGTCGCTGGCTGGTTTGACGACCTTCCGACCCGCCGCTATACTCGCCGCTTTCTTTTCAGAAGCGTAAGGAAATCATGAAGCGTACATTTCAGCCGAATAACCGCCGCCGCAAGCGCACGCACGGCTTTCTGGTCCGGATGCGGACCAAAGACGGGCAGGCGGTGCTTTCACGGCGCCGCCGCAAGGGCCGCAAGCGCCTGGCGGTCTAGCCTTTGTCAGCCGATGCCGGCGGACTTTCCGCCAGCTCCGAGGCTCTGCCGAAAGAGAAACGATTGGCGAAACGCCGCGAGTTCCTTCGCGTCTACGAA